>JANJTQ010000290.1 GCA_024711005.1 Opitutaceae bacterium
GCATCGTCGCCGGCGTGGGCATTCCGCAGCTCACCGCGCTGTATGTCGCCGCGCAGGGCGCCAAGGCCCGCCGCGTCAAGATCATCGCCGACGGCGGCATCACAAAGTCGGGCGACATCGTGAAGGCGCTCACCCTCGCCGACGCGGTCATCCTTGGCAGCCTCCTCGCCGGCTGCCGCGAGGCCCCCGGCGAAATCATGGAGATCAACGGCAAGCTCTATAAGCAGTATCGAGGCATGGGCTCGGTCAGCGCGATGAAGGCCGGCAGCGCCGCCCGCTACGGTCACGACAAAACCGACACGACCCGCAAGCTCACCGCCGAAGGCATCGAGGCTCTCAAGGAAGTCTCCGGCTCGACCGACGACGTCCTCTCCGGTCTCGTTGGCGGCGTGCAAAGCGGCATGGGTTACCTGGGGGCGAAGAACCTCGCCACTCTCCGGGAAAAAGCCCGCTACATCCGCGTTTCGCCGGCCGGCCAAAAAGAAGCGGCGCCGCACGACGTGGTCGAAATCAAGACGCAGTCGAAGGGCTGATTTTAACGAACGGGCCCCCGAAGTGGGATTTTAACGCAAAGACGCCAAACTCGGCGTCCTTGCGTTAAAAATTCCGCGATTGAACCGCGCCCCCTCCCCCGCTTTCTTCGGCGGTTTGCCATGTCCCTCCTTCCTTTTTCCAGCCAACTCATCGCAGACGTCGGTATCTCTCTCGGCGACGAGGGCAAAGGCCGCCTGATCCCCGAGGTCGTCCACGAGCTGCGGGACACCCCCACGCCCGTCACCATCGTCCTCAAGGTCAATGGCGGCGCCAACTCCGGCCACACCGCCGCCGGCATCAAACTCAACCTGCTCCCGTCGGGCGTCGTTGAGAAATGCATCAGCCATCTCGCCATCGGCGCCGGCGTCGTCGCCGATCCGCGCAAGGCATGGTGGGAGGCCCAGCCGCTCGAAAAGAAGGGCTACAACGTCCTCGCCCGTCTGGTCATCGACGAGCGCACCCTCGTCTCCGATCTTGTCCACCGCCTGCTCGACCTCGCGTGGGAAGACTACCGGGTCAACGTCCTCCACGAGGAGCCGCGCGGTTCCACCGGTCGCGGCATCACGCCCGCCTATCTCGACGAGGTGGGCCAATGGCAGATCACCTACGCCGACTTCCTGGGCAGCCGCGAGGTTTACGCCAAGAAGCTCGTCCAGCGCGCCGACCGCGCCATGGCCGTCATCCAGCATGTCTGTCGTGTGAGCGCCGAAACCTTCGCCGGTTTCTTCGACAAGCTCGGCGCCGCCGAATTGCGCGCCAACTCCGAGGCCCTCGAACTCGGCGTATTCGATAAAAACGAATTCGACTTCACCGTCTTCCGCGGCACTTCACCGTTCACGCTCAACCTCGAAACGCTCGTCGAGACCTACTGGCGGGCCGGCCAGCGCCTCGCGAAGAACATCGGCGAGGTTCGCGAACTCGTCCTCAAGGAAATCCGCGCCGGCCACTCCATCATCGGCGAGTTCGGCCAGGCCTACTGGCTCGACAAGCGCCATGGTTTTTCGCCCAACGTCACCGCGTCGCACACCTTCACGCCCGAGTTCTTCGAGAGCGCCGGCATTCCGGTGCAGGCGATCCACACGTTCGGCGTGGCCAAGGCCTACGACACCAAGGTCGGCACGCACGTCTTCATCACCCAGATGGACGACGCCCACCCGCTTTCCGCGTTGCTCAAGCAGCTCGAGTTCGGCACCAGCACCGGCCGCCAGCGCATGGTCGGCTGGTATGACGCCGTGGAAAAAGGCGACGCCCTCCGCTACGGCGGTTTCCAGGACGTGATGATCAACAAACTCGATGCGCTCACCCATCGCGGCGCATGGGACTCCGAGTTGCTCATCTGCGTCGCCTACGAAGATGCCTCCGGCAAACGCCATCACCACGTCCCGCGCAACGACGCGATTCGCAAGAGCCTCAAGCCGGTGTACACGAAGCACGCGGGCTGGACCGAGGACGTTTCCCAGGTGCGGCATTTCGGCGACCTGCCGAAGAACGCGCAGCGTTATGTCGCCTCGATGGTGAAGGCATTGCTCGACGTCGCTTATCACGGCGAACCGCTTCCCGCCGCCACCAAGTTGCCCAACCTGCGTTATCTCGGCGTCGGCCCCGAGCCGTCCCAGATCATCAAGGACGTCCCCTCGACGGCCGAACTCATCAAGCTGGTCTGAGTCGGGATCAGGTCGGACGGGAGTGGTGGGCCAGAAAGGTAGGGACGGACCGCCGGGCCGTCCGCTTCGTCGTCCAACAACCGTTGATCCACGCACCCGGCGGGCCCAGCGGTCCCGCCCTACCTCAAGTGCATAAAAACGGTTGAGATCAACGCCGTCTCAGTACCGCGGCACCGTCGGGTCGATCTGTTGCGACCAGGCATCGATGCCGCCGGCCACGTTGGTCACCGCATCGAAGCCGTTGGCCCGCAGAAACTGCGTCACCCGCATACTGCGACCGCCGTGATGGCAGTGGATGAGCAGGTGTTTGTCCTTGGGCAGCGTGCCTACCTGCTCGGGGATTTGACCCATCGGAATGGACTGCGCACCGGCGATCCGGCAGCGGGCCACTTCATCCGGTTCGCGCACGTCGATCAGCATCACGTCGGCGGGTGTGTCATCAAGCAGTCGCTTGGTTTCTTCGACTGAGAGTTCCAGTGGATAGGTGTCGGGCATGTGCAGAAAGACAGCCGTTCGGCGCGGAGTCGCAAGTAAAGATGCTCGGGGCAAGAGAGCGACCGCCTCCAAGCCCACCCACACCTCCCAGGAGATGCACACCTGTGTTCCGACCGGAACAACCCTGTGCATCAATATTGAGGAGCACCTTTAGAACGGCATTCTTCTTCGATGCACAACTGTGTTCCGACCGGAACACAGTTGTGCATCGAATGACGGGACGAAAGCGAAGGAAGCACCCGGTTTGGCGGACTCACGCCAAGGGAAGGGTTGCACCCATCTTTGCCCGCTGCACAAATCACCGTTCATGCCACAACACTTTATCGTTATCATCGCCGGCGGCAAAGGTGAGCGTTTCTGGCCCCAGAGCCGCGCGCCCCGCCCGAAACACCTCCTGCCCGTGGTCGGCAGCAAACCGTTGCTCACGCAAACGATCGACCGCGTAAAGCCGCTCGCCCCCGCGAAAAACATCTTCGTCATCACCAGCGCCGTGCAGGAAAAAGCCGTGCGCGCCGTGTGCAAGGGCATCCCCGCCGCCAATATCATCGCCGAACCTGTCGGCCGTGACACCGCCGCCGCCGTCGGTCTGGCCGCCGCGATCGTGGGCGCCCGCGATCCGCAAGGCATCTTCGCCGTGCTGCCCGCCGACCATGTCATCCATGACAACAAATCCTATCAGTCCGACTTGAGGGCCGCGTTCGCCGCCGCCGAGGCCGAGGCCGTGATGGTCACGATCGGCATCACGCCGACCGAACCCGCCACGGGTTTTGGCTACATCCAACGCGGGAAAGAGTGGCGCGCGTTCAACACGCGTCCCGTGTGCCGCGTGAAACGTTTCGTCGAAAAACCGAAGCAGGCAGTCGCCGAGCGGTATCTCGCCTCGGGCGACTACATGTGGAACGCCGGCATGTTCGTGTGGAGTGTGCCCGTCGTCGAAAGCGCCCTCGCGCAACATGCAACCGAACTCGACACCGCGTTGAAACCGATCCGCGCCGCGCTCGCCAAAAAGCGCCCGCTCGCCGGCGTGCTGAAGAAGGTTTATCCGACACTGCCGAAAATCTCGGTCGATTACGCGTTGCTCGAAAAATCCACCAACGTGGTCGTGCTGGCGTCGTCGTTCGATTGGGATGACGTCGGCGCCTGGCCGGCGGTCTGCAAACACTTCACGCCCGACGCCGCGGGCAACGTTTCACGCGGCATCGCCGTGATTGAACAGGGCGCCAACAACCTGGTGTTCAGCGAGGGCAAACACCTCGTCGCGGTAGTCGGCGTGGACGACTTGATCGTGGTGCACACGCCGGATGCAACCCTCGTCTGTCCGAAGTCAAAGGCGCAGGAGATCAAGGCGCTCCTCAAACAAGTCGAGTCGCTGAAAGACGGCGCGAAATGGCTGTGATGATTTGACGCGATAAGCGACGGATTGAGCGGCAGGGCGTCTTCCCCCAGTGTTCCGATCCCATGGGAGGGACGCCCCAGCCACGTTCGATCCATCGCCTGCACGCTCCTCTCCCCCCTGACCTCCATGCGTTTTCTCGGCATTGATTACGGAACGCGGCGCATCGGTCTCGCCTATGGCGACGATCTTGGCATCGCCACTCCCCTGCCCGCGCTCACCGATGCGGAGCCGAAAAAACGTCGCGAAGGTCTTGCCGCGATCGTGAAACAGCGACGGATCACCGAGCTAGTCGTCGGGTTTCCCTACAACATGGACGGCTCCGTCGGCTTCAAGGCGAAGGAGGTCGAGGGATTTGCCGAGAGCCTCCGGAAGGAGTTCGGCCTGCCGCTGCACTTCATCGACGAGCGTCTCACCTCGCATATGGCGGAGGCGGGCATGAACCAGAAGCAGCTTCGCGAAATTCGCGCGCAAGGCATCGTCGATTCGCGCGCGGCAGCGATCATCCTCCAGGATTACCTGGACCAACGTTTCCCGCCGCCGCTGCCCGGCGCGGAGATGTGATCGTGGCCCCGTTGATATTCCACGGATCAATTAAATCATGACGGATCGAAAAAAGTGCCATGGGCGTCCCGCCCATGAGACCGGATACGAACGGGTCCCGCTCGTTCATGGGCGGGATGCCCATGCCACGCCGGTGGCCGTCCTCCCTTAGGATGAAAAATCAAAAGCCGCCGATCGCTCCGTCCCGTTGGAAATGCACCGTCGCCTACGACGGCACGACGTTTGCCGGCTGGCAGATCCAGCCCAATGGCGAGACCGTGCAGATCGTGATCGAGCGTCGCCTGCGCGAGGTGCTCAAGGTCGAGACGCCCATCACCGGCAGCGGCCGCACCGACTCGGGCGTGCATGCGCGCGGACAGGTTTTTCACTTCGACGCCCACTGGCCGCACGATCCGGCGAAATTGCTCACCGCATTGCGCGTCGGCCTGCCGCCCACCATCCAGATCAAGACCGCCCGCCGTGTGCCGGCGACCTTCCATGCGCGGTTCTCCGCCAAGGGTAAAATCTACCACTACGAGATCTGCCATGGCGGCTACGCCGATCCGTTCACGCAGGCTTACACGTGGTCGATGGCCCGCACGCTCGATGTCGCCGCAATGCGGAAGGCGGCGAAGATTCTCACGGGCACGCATGATTTTCGCGCGTTCAGCGCAATCGCCGGCAGCGGTGTCGAGCGCGAGGACACCGTGCGCATCGTGCGCCGGCTGGACGTCGTGGAGACGCGCGGCAACCGCCTCCGCATCGTCGCCGAGGGCAACGGATTTCTCTACAAGATGGTCCGCAGCCTGGCCGGGGCGTTGGTGGACGTGGGCATCGGCCGGCTCACTCCGGACGACATCAAGGATATCCTCGCGAGCAAGACGCGCACGGAACGGGTGGTCACCGCCCCGCCTCAGGGACTGTTCCTGATGAAGGTGTTCTACTGATGAACGATGGGGGCGAAGCCATCTCGGAGCGGACGGCCCGGCGGTCCGGCTCCGGCCCCACCTCGGAATCGGAGGCGGTCGACGCGCCCGGTGTTGCGCGGCGACTTTTGCGTGGACTGGCCGACGTCGTGTTTCCCCCGGTGTGTGTGCACTGCGGCGGATTGGTGGAAGGCGGTCGGCTGCGATATGTGTGCGCGCCGTGCGAACCGTTGATCCACCTGGTCCATCCGCCCCACTGCACCACCTGCGGCAGTCCTTTTTTTGGCGAAGTCGACGACGAAGGCCGGATGTGTCCGCATTGCGAAGGGTTGCACCCGCAGTATGGGGAAGGCCGCACGCTGACCTTGTTCAAGGGGCCGGCGCGGGCACTCGTCCATGCCTTGAAATACCACCATGGTCAGCACGTGCTCGCCGACATCGAACGGCTCGTGCGCGCCTCGTCCTCCATCACGGATTTTATCCGCAACGCCGTGCTCGTACCCGTGCCCTTGCATCCGCGCAAGCAACGTCAACGCACCTATAACCAGACGATGTTGCTGGCGGAAGTGCTGGCGAAAGCCGCGGGCGGGACCACCCGGGTGGAGTCGGTTCTGCAACGGGTGGTGGACACCCCATCGCAAACGACCTTCGACCGAAAGGAGCGCCGGGCGAACCTGAAAAATGCCTTTGCACTCGCAAAGGGGGCCACCATAAACCCCTCCTCACCCTATATTCTCGTCGATGACGTCTTCACAACAGGTTCAACGCTTAATTCCTGCGCCGGCGTGCTTCGCCGTGCCGGTGCGTTGAAACTCGACGTCGTCACGTTCGGTCACGGCTAATTTTTCCCGCATGTCGCTATTCAGCAAACCGAAGTATTCCACGGTTGTGGTCAAAAAGAAGGACATCCCCAAGGGAATGTGGAGCAAATGCCCCATTTCCGGCGAGGTCGTCTTTAACAAAGAGCTGGAGGACAACCAGATGGTTGTCCAAAAATCCGGTTATCATTTCCCCATCGGGGCCCGCCAGCGCATCGCGGCGTTGTTCGATGAGGGCACGTTTGAGGAGATCGACGCGAGCATTCGGTCGGCCGATCCGCTCAACTTCGTCGATTCGCAGCGCTATCCCGATCGTATCAAAAAATACGAACGGGACAGCGGTCTCACCGAGGCGGTCGTGTGCGGCACGGGTGCCATCCATGGGATCCCCGTTTCGGTGGCCGTGATGGACTTCCGCTTCTGTGGTGGCGCCATGGGATCGGCCGTCGGCGAGAAGATCACTCGCGCCGTCGAAGTGGCTCTCAAGAACAAGATCCCCTGCCTCATTTTCAGCGCCTCCGGCGGTGCCCGTATGCAGGAGGGTATTTTCTCGCTGATGCAGATGGCCAAGACCAGCGCCGCGTTGGGACGTCTGGCCGAGGCGAAGCTCCCGTACATCTCGATTCTCACCCATCCGACGATGGGCGGCGTGACCGCGAGTTTTGCGGTGCTGGGCGACGTCAACATCGCCGAACCCGGCGCCTTGATCGGCTTCGCCGGCGCGCGCGTCATCAAAGACACCGTAAAGCAAACGCTGCCACCCGGTTTCCAGACCGCGGAGTTTTTGCAGACGCACGGTCTCATCGACCAGATCGTGAGCCGTCTTGAGATGCGTGATCGCCTGCGCGACATCCTTCAGGCGCTGTATCTGAAGAAGCGACCGATCCCGAAGAAGTGAAGTGAAGACCAATCCATGGGTCTAGGAGCTGTCTTCAGAATAAGTTTCTCATGTAGGCTGCGAGCTTGCTCGCGCTCCGAACCGCGCCTGCAAGCAGGCGGCCTACTTCTGAAAACGGAGTCCGGATATTTGTCCCGGAGACAGCGTCCAATGGGACGCAGAGAACCAATGGTTTCCCTGCCCGCATAAGTCGCATGAGTCCTATTGCTCCTATCGGCACCATGCCCACCGATTACGCGGCGACTCAGGACTACCTCTTTTCGCTCAAGGCCAAGGGCGTGAAGTTTGGCATCGATCGGATGCGGCTGTTGACCGCAAGCATCGGTCATCCTGAACGCGCCACGCCCGCGATTCACCTCGCCGGGACCAACGGCAAAGGTTCGGTCGCCGCGATGCTGGAGGCGATTTTCTCCTCAGCCGGCTGGCGCACCGGACTCTACACGTCGCCGCACCTCGTAAAACTCGGCGAGCGGGTGCAAGTCGCCCGCCACCTCCTCACCGAAGACGAAATCGTTGCCTACACCCGCGAACTCCTGCCGATCGCGGAGTCCGTGAGCCACGGAAGCCCGGACGACCACCCGAGTTTTTTTGAGTTCATGACGGCGATGGCGTTCCTGCAATTTGCGCGTAAACGCTGCGACATCGCGATCATCGAGACCGGTCTGGGTGGGCGGCTTGATGCAACCAACGTCGTCACCCCCGAGGTCGCCGTAATCACGTCCATCGGGCTCGATCACTGCGACATGCTGGGGGACACGCTGGAACAGATCGCCGCCGAAAAAGCCGGCATCATCAAGCCCGGCAAACCCGTCGTCATCGGACGTCTCCCGCCGGAAGCGGAGGTGGTTATCCGAGGCGTGGCCGCCGGGCAGGGTGCGCCGGTTCATTCGGTGCGCGAAGTCTTTGGCGAGGACACCGCCGGTTACCCGACGACCGTATTCGAAGGTGATCATCAGCGCTGGAACGCCGCGACCGCGGTGCTGGTTGCGCGGTGTTTCGATGCGCACTGGCGACTCACCGACGACGTGGTGGCGCGCGGATTGCGCGACGCACGCTGGCCGGGACGCTGGCAACGGACGATGATTGGCGGACGTCCGCTGATCCTCGACGCCTCGCACAACCCCGAGGGAGCGGGCACGCTCGACGCCCAACTGCGACGATTGGTGACCGATACCGGACGCGGGCCCGTCGTGGTGACGGGAGTCTTGGGAGCCGCGCGAGCACGGCCGTTGCTGGAGACAATCAGCCGATATGCGGCGGAGATTCACCTCGTCATGCCGCAACAGTCGCGAGCGAGTTCATTCGAGGAGCTGGAGGCGCTTGTCCCGAAGACCTTCGCCGGACGAATCGCACGCACGACCGTGGCCGAGGTGTTTCCCGATGCGAACACCTGCACGGTGGGAGGTCCGACCGACACCGTGGTCGTGACGGGATCGATCTACCTGTTGGGCGAAGTCATGGCACGAATCGAACCCGCCCGGGGTCGGATCGAAAGTCGCTTGCAGGATTTCTGAGGCCCGAACGCGGCGCGCCTGGCGTTGCTCCAGCCTGTATTAAGAACCCTGAAGAGCGTTCTAAGTGTCCCAACTTCATGAGCCGTTCCAAGGCTTCCATCACGCTCGCTCACGCTCCCGGCTCGACGGAATGCAAACCGCTTCTCACGCTCTTCCTTTCATCTCAAAAAGTCATGAGTACTCCCTCCAGCCCTGCTCGTCCCAAGAAAGTCGCCCTCCTCACCGCCGGTGGCCTCGCGCCCTGCCTCAGCTCCGCCGTCGGCGGACTCATCGAACGCTACACCGAGATCGCGCCCGACATCGAGATCATCGCCTATCATGGCGGCTACAAAGGCCTCCTCCTCGGCGACAGCTACAAGATCGGCCCCGCCGAACGCGCCGCCGCTTCCATTCTCCACAAGCACGGCGGCAGCCCCATCGGCAATAGCCGCGTGAAGCTCACCAACGTGAAGGACTGCGTGAAACGTGGTCTGGTGAAAGAGGGTCAGGACCCGCAAAAGGTCGCCGCCGACCAGCTCATCAAAGATGGCGTGGATATCCTGCACACCATCGGCGGCGACGACACCAACACCGCCGCGGCCGACCTCGCCGCGTTCCTTGCCAAGAACAACTACGGCCTGAGCGTCATCGGCCTGCCCAAGACGATCGACAACGACGTGTTCCCGATCCGCCAGTCCCTCGGTGCCTGGACCGCCGCAGAACAGGGGGCCCGCTATTTCCGCAACGTCGTCGCCGAGCACAACGCCAACCCGCGCATGCTCATCATCCACGAAGTGATGGGCCGCAACTGTGGCTGGCTTACCGCCGCCACCGCCACCGAATACCGCAAGATCCTCGACCGCGAGGAGTTTGTCCCGGGGCTTGGCCTGTCGCGCGACAACCTCGATGTCCACGCCGTGTTCATCCCCGAAATGGCCGTCGATCTCGCCGCCGAAGCCGCCCGCCTGAAGACCGTCATGGATCGCGTGGACAACGTGAACATTTTCATCAGCGAAGGCGCCGGCGTGGAGTCGATCATCGCCGAGATGCAGGCGAAGGGACAGGAAGTCCCCCGCGACGCTTTCGGGCACGTGAAGCTCGACGCCATCAATCCCGGAAAATGGTTCGGCGAGCAGTTCGCCAAGATGCTCGGCGCCGAAAAAGTGCTCGTTCAAAAATCCGGCTACTACGCCCGGGCCGCCGCGGCCAACGCCGACGATCTTCGCCTCATCAAGAGCTGCACCGACCTCGCCGTGGAATGCGCGCTCCGCCGAGAGAGCGGCGTAATCGGCCATGATGAAGACCGGCAAGGTATTCTTCGCGCCATCGAGTTCCCGCGCATCAAGGGCGGAAAGCCGTTCGATACGAGCGTCTCGTGGTTTGGCGATTTGCTCAACCAGATCGGTCAGCCCAAGGGCGCGGTCGTTCACGTGAAGCACTGATTGGAGCGGTTCAAATAAAGTTGTAGCCGCAGCCGTGTCGGCCGCGTGGTTCGGAATCAGGGTAGATCCCCGGAGCACGCCCGGCACGGGCGTTGCTACACACTACAACCAGACGGTCATGACTTTATTTGAAATCCTCTAAATCGTCGTGAGGCGGGGCCCGCATACGACGGGCCCCGTCTCAAACCTTGGATCCAAAGTCGCTTCGCGCTTCCACCACAGCGGACTTCCATTCGGCACGTAGCGGAACGACGGAGTCGTTTCGGACTCGCGCTCCCGTATCAGCTTTCCGATACAAAGGCCACTTCGATCAGGGCCAGGAGCTCCTTCTGCGTGAAGGGCTTCGTTAGTACGCCCTTCACATCGAGAGACTCCAATTCGTCAACCAGCTCGGGTGCGAGATGTCCGCTCACGACGACCACACGCAAGGGCGAGCCGGCCCTGCGCAGGCGGCGAACCAGCTCCAGGCCGGTGACTCCCGGCATGTTCTGATCGGTCACCACCAGATCAAATGCCCCCTCCTTGCCCTGGCAGTGAGTCCAGGCTTCCTCACCGTTTTGCGCATAAGTCACCGTGTGCCCTTCGCGGCTCAACACATGGTTCATCGTCGAAGCGACCCCGATGTTGTCGTCGACGAGCAGAATACGTCGGCCGGTGGTGTCGGCCCCGTCGGAAGTGGATGACTTGGCCGGCGGCACCGGGCCGGGGGTGGCGGTCGGCACCTCGGGTACGGGGAAATAAATATGGAATGTCGTTCCTTCTCCCGGCCGGCTCTCGATCTCGATCCAGCCATCAAGGTTCTTCACCACGTTCCACACGACAGCCAAGCCCAGCCCCGTGCCCCGCCCCGGAGGTTTGGTCGTGTAGAACGGCTCGAACACCCGGGCGCGCACGTCCGGTGTCATGCCCGCGCCGTTATCCACCACCGTCAGGCGCTGGCAATCCCGAAGCGGAGCCGTGCCCCGTGCACCTTCACCGGGAGGCGCCGACTGAACGGACGCGGTGGATACCTCGATGCGGGGCAGCCAGTCTTTGATATCACGCTCACATTTCTCCAGCACCGCGTCGTGGGCGTTGAGCATGAGATTGACCACGATCTGCGCCACTTGGGAGCGATCCAGCATGATCGGCCCCATCCCGGGCGTTAGTTTCGTGTCGAGTACGACGCGCCGGTCCATCGTGTGGCGCAACAAGCCCAGCGTGTCGTCCACCACGGGATTGAGCGTCAGCATCTCGCGTTTTTCGATCGACCGACGTCCCACGGCGAGAATGCGTTGATTGAGTTGCGCGGCCTGATCGATGGCATCCTCGATGGAACGGAGGGCGGCCAACAGGTCGGAATCTCCCGGCCTGTCGTGGCGGAGCATTTCCAACCTCAGCAGCATCGGAGTGAGCAGATTGTTGAACTCGTGCGCCACTCCGGCGGCGAGTTGGCCGAGCGATTCGATCTTCTGCGTCTGTCGCAGGTGCTTCTCCAGCGTGTCGCGCGCGGTGATGTCCTCGCAATGCGAGGCCACGCCGACAATCCGTCCATCGTCATCGAATAGCGGCGTGTTATACCAATCGCACAAGATCACCCGGCCGTCTTTGGTCAGGTTTTCGTTCGTGCTGCGCGCGCCGCCCCGTGCACCGAAGATTTCGCTCCAAACGCGGTCAACCTGCTCGCGCGCGCTCTCGGGAACGATCAGAGGGACGGTTTTCTTTCCCAGCACTTCATTCGCCGTATAGCCAAAGATCCGCTCGGCGGCCGGGTTCCAGGCGACGACCCGGAAGTCGACATCCCACTCGATGACCGCCAGCGGAGTCTGCCGCACGTGTTGCGCAAACCGGCGTTCGGATTTGCGCAACGCCTCCTCGGCATTCATGCGCTCGGTCAGGTCCACGTTGAGCCCAAGAATGCCCACCGTCCGCTCTCCCACCCGAACCGGCGCAATGATGTTATGAAAGGAGCGCCGCCGCCCCCCCATCTCCAGGAGGACCTCGCCGCGGACCACTTCCCCGGCATAAGCTTGACGGTTGTTACGTTCCCACAATGCCCTCGTGTCGGAGGGGATATCGAGATCGGCGAGGGTCTTGCCAACACAGTCTCCCCAGTGCTCACGCGAAGCCGCGTTGGTCAGAATGTAGCGGCCCTCCGCATCCATCATCCAAATATCGAAAGGGATGCTGTCGATGGCGGTGAGCAGACGGGCCTCGCTCTCGCGCAGTCGGGTCTCGATCCGCCGACGGGTGCCAATCTCGGCCCGCAACGCCCCGGTCGTGGCCGTTGCAAACCCCAGAATCAACATCGGCACCGCCATCAGCCAGATCATGCGTTCCCGGCCCAGCGCGATGGCCCCGACCCAATGTGCGGCCGGATAATCCACCCCGACCGCGCCTTCAATCCGGCCGGCGGCGTCACGCAACGGCGATTGGGCGCTCACCCACACGCCCCACTCGTCACGAACCGGAACCGCCGAAAACGTCTGCTCTCCTTTCAAGGCGAGCAGCATGTCGTCATCGGCCTGCGGATACGCCTTGCCGAGGGGAACACGTTGCTCGCGCGCGCCCTCGAACTTTCCGTCCCGGTCGTAATCCGTTTCGCTCGCCACCATGAGCCGCACCTGGTCTCCCTCCTCCTGCCGGAAAGTGTACACATCGCTGATGATCGGATTGGCCTCCTTCCATCGCTTCGTGGCGTTGATCATTCGCAAGTAGTCGGGGTCGTCGGGCGGAGTTTTCACCGTCAGTTTCGCGTGCCCCATGCGCATGAGTTCCTGCGCATAGGTGGGCGCCACCCCTTGAAGAAACTCCCGGATGCGCAGGCTTTCCGCACGCCCGCCCGCATTCACCAAATAAAAGCCTCCAATCAACAATGCGCTCATCGCAGGCCAGGCGATCCACGGCAAACGGCCATGCGGAGTCCGACGGCGCAGCCACATTTCCAGCAACCCGAACAGGATCAGGCACGCCAAAACAAAAAAGAGATAATCACGATTGTCCGCCATCCACCCGGGCATGCCCAGCAGGCAAAACACCCGCACTCGTCAACGCAAGCCCGCCGCCGTCCTTATTTTACATCAACCGGTCTCAGCGCGAATCCTGCTCAATCGCCACCACTTTGCCGTCACTGCCAAATACCACTTTAAAGTATTCACGCTCCCTACGGGCCGGATAGTTCAGATAATAGTACGGATAGAGATCCGAGTTGAGGTGATACCAGCCCCGGTAGAGCGGCCGGCCCATATCGTTTTCCCAAGTAACGTAGCTCCACACCTCGCTCGTTCCGGTCGCATCCGTCCGGGTCCATATCCGATCCGGATTTCCCACGGCGAGTCGCACCGCATCGGGACCAAAACCGATCGCCACCTTGCCTTCCCGTACCAGCGCCTGGTGCTCGGGCGACAAACTCGCGAACAGTTCGGGCGATCGCTTGATTCGCGTGTCGGGCGAGGCGCAGCCGGCCAGCCCCGCCGTCAGTAAAAGCACCGCCAGAAGAATGGAGATCGATCTCATCGGAGAGGCGCGGTCACTTGGAAATTTGCTCCACCGCGGTCACCCGGCCATTCCTAAACACCACCCGCATCCGTTCGTCGGGAAATTCACGTCCGCCGGTGCTCACGCCGATGCCGGTCCCGACCGAATTGCCGCTCATACCGACACCCAATCCGAGTCCAAACCGTGCGTTCTTTTCGCGATAAATCCATATTTCCGCTACGCCCGCTTCGGTAGTCTGGGTCAACACGCGATCGGGGATATCCAACGCGAGCCGCACCTGATCGCGGGTGAACCCGATGGCGACTTCGCCCCGCTCGATTATCGCGCGCTCCTCGGGCGGATAGGAATCGAACATCGCCCGGTTATGTTTGATGCGGGACTGCGGGGACGACGAGCATCCTCCGCTTAACGTCACAACGGCCAGTGCGAGGCTGAGAACGAGAAACTTTTTCATGAATCTGAAAGGATGAAGCCGGATAAAGCGTTTTGATTTGCCGCTCGCGAACGCCCGCAGAATAACGAATTCCGAACATCGTCCGCCGCTAACAAATTTCACATGAAGACCTACTCCATCGCGATCGGTTCCGACCACGCCGGCTTCGCCTATAAGGAAGCCATCAAAACCGCGTTGCTGGCCGACGGCCACACCGTCCGCGATTTCGGCACCTACACGGACGCCTCCTGCGATTATCCCGATTTCATTCGCCCCACCGCCGAGGCCGTCGCCCGCGGGGAGTTCGAACGCGGAATCGTCCTCGGCGGCTCCGGAAACGGCGAGGCCATCGTCGCCAACAAGGTCAAGGGCGTCCGCTGCGGACTCTGCTGGAATGAACAGGTCGCGATCTGGAACCGCTCGCATAACGATGGCAATGTACTCTCGCTCGGCCAGCGCACCGTCACCGAAGCCGAGGCCATCCAGATCGCCCGCACCTGGCTCGCCACCGAATTCGAAGGCGGCCGCCACATCCCGCGGATCCAGAAAATCGAACCGGTTTAAAGCGGGCGCGAACGTAGCGGGGAGCGTGAGCGACCCGATCCGAACGGCCCCGGATCGCACCCATTTCCTGCCTTCACCGCCCCATGCCAACCGCGCTCCGTTATTTTCTCGTTGAGGAGGGTCGGCGAACCGGACCGCACAGTTGGGCCGTGCTTCGGCAAAAAGCGGACATCCACATCCTCACGCCGGATACCCCGATCGCCCCGGAGAACGACCCGGAAACATGGGCGCCGTTGCGGGATTTTCCGGCGTTGCGCAACGAGCTCCTGCCCGAGAGGCCGCGTTACATCCTCCGCTCCCGTGCCATCGAACCGGTGCAGACCGAGAACCTCCCCGCCACTCCGTCGGTGACGGAAATGCTGCAGGCCAATCTCGTGCGGCAAAACGCGGCCGAGAGCGAGTTGCTCAAGCCCATGCCTCCGCGTTCCAATCGGCGCCGCAACGACTACTTCATTGTCGCAGGCCTGCTGAACGGTCTCGTGGTCGCCAACCTGCTCTTGGGACGCCCCTGGTATGATCCCTTCCTGCTGGGGTTTTTCGCCATGGGAAACATCAGCCTCGCGTGGGTGCTCTTCGGCGTGATGGACCGCTACTGACGGCGCACGTAGCGGGGAGCGCGGTCTCCAAGAGATCCCGGATCGCACCTGTTCACGCCATCCTTCGCGACAATTTCCATACGCCGTTAGACATTCGAGCTTCGCCACACATGTTCGTGCGTCGTCACCTCGACGCCCTCGACATCGTGTCACGCCGGCCCGCCCCGGCGCCCTCCGCCCCGCTCTCTTCCCCACTACCCCACCATGCCCACCACTCCACGTTATTTTCTCGTGGAAGACGGCCAGCGCACCGGCCCGCACAGCTTGGCCGTGCTTCGGCAGAAAGCCGACATCCACGTGCTCACCCCGAACACGCCCATCTCTTCGGTCGACACTCCCGAAACCTGGGCCCCGCTGCGAGACTCTCCGCTCTACGCCCAGCTTTTCCCGAACCGTCCGCGTTATACCCTCGGCGCTCACCCCATCGAGCGGGTGAATGCCGACAACATTCCCGCTCCGCTGTCCGTCCCCGAACTGCTCCGCGCCAATAACACACATGAGAAGGCGGTTGAAAAACTGACCCGCAAACAAATCGCCCTCCGAACCTTTGATCGCTGGCGCGATTACGCGACTCTCATCCTTTTCGGCAACGTACTCGCCGCCCTCGCCTGGGAGTTTCTGCCGGTCGTCCGCGCCCACGTCGTCCCGCTCCTCTCCTTCGTGGCGATCTACAATATCGGCGTCCTTTGGTTTATTTTCAGCCGGAGGCACCGGAGCTGACCGGCCGAACGCGGCCCGGAACAGTTAATCGCCGGCAAAATCTATCGCTTGCCCACCCCGCGCGCGCTCCTCACCGTCGCGGGCTGGATATGGCTTTTCCCACACCTCCCGCCATTCTTGCCGAACGCGATCTTCGCGCCGGTGAGTTCGATCAAAACCCGGCCGCGGCCCTCCTGCGCCTTTACGCGTGGATGCACCTCGCCCGCACCGGCGACAACCGCATCCTCGACCTGTTTCGCCAGGGCCTCATCAAGGGCACCGTCACCGGCGGCCAGGGCAACGAGGGTCTCATCATCCCCCTCATCCTGCTCGCCGACAAAGCCATCGACGCGGTCTCCTTCACCCATCGCGATTTCGGCGGACACCTGATCTGGAGCGACCACCTCTGCGATCACCTCAACCAGTATTTCGCCAACGCCGGCAGCCCCACCAAAGCCCGCGAGGGCAACGTCCACCATGGCGACGTGAAAAACCGTTCGCTGCCGATGATCTCCCACCTCGGCTCCATGCTGTCGCATGTCCTCGGCGTGACCGACTCGCAGCGTCGCCACGGCAAACCCGCCGTCGGCTTCACGTTCTTCGGCGACGGCGGCTCCAGCACCGGCGACATCCACGAGTCCCTCAACCTCGCCTCGGTGCTCTCGCTGCCCGTTCTCTTCATTATCGAGAACAACAAATACGCCTACTCGACCCCCGTCAGCGAACAGTTCACCGCCGGCACCGAACTCCACACCCGCGCCGCCGGCTATGGCATGGAAGGTTTTTCCCTCGATGCGACCGGCGACATCGAAACCATCACCCGCACCCTCGCCGCCGCCATCGAAAAGGTCCGCACCACCTCGCGTCCCATCCTGATCGAAGCCCACACGCTCCGCATGCGCGGACACGCCGCCTACGACACCTGCGACTACCTCGCCCCCGGCGAACTCGACGCGATTCTCGCCCAGGATCCGCTCCCCAAATTCCGGGCCAAACTCGTCGCCGCCGGACACGCCGCCGCCATCGAGAAAATCGAGGCCGAGCTCAACGCGTTTCTCGAAGCCTGCATCCAGGTTTCGCTGGCCGTCGCCCGCCCGACCCCCGACGAAAGCCTGCTTGCCGACGTCTTCGCCCCCGAAGCCCCCGCGCTTCCGTGGCAGGCCACCCCCGCCGCGCCCGAACAGCTCACCAGCGCACAAGCCATCAACGCCGCCCTGCGTAAGATTCTCACGGAACGCCCCGAGTCGCTCATCCTCGGCCAGGACATCGGCACCTACGGCGGCGCGTTCAAGGTCACCGACGGCCTGCTCAAAGACTTCGGTCGCCCCCGGGTGTTCAACACCCCGCTCGCCGAAAGCGCCTGCACCGGCTGGGCCATCGGCATGGCTCTCAACGGTCACCGCCCGATCGAGGAATTCCAGTTCGCCGACTTCTCCACCGAAGCCGTCACCCAGATCACCCTCAACGCCGCCACCTACCACTTCCGCTCCGGCGCCGCCGTCCCACTCGTCTTCCGCCTCCCTTGCGGCGGCGGCCTCACAATGGGCTCCTTCCACTCGCAGGAACTCGAGTCGCTCTTCCTCTCAATGCCCGGCATCAAGGCGATCTACCCGAGCACCCCGCAGGACGCCTTCAACGCGATCCTCGCCGCCTACGAAGACAACAACCCGGTCCTTATCTTCGAACACAAAGGCCTCTACCGCCGCGGCAAGCACCCCGTCGCCTGGGATGCAAACTACCGCGATGTCTGGCAGCCCAAGCTGCTGCGCTCCGGCACCTATGCGACCTTCGTCACCTACGGCGAGATGACCATCCCCGCCGCAGAGGCCTGCGAGTATTTGGAGACCGAATACGAAAAGAGTTTCGATCTCTTCGACCTTCGCGGACTCGCCCCGCTGAAACTCGACGCCATCAAGGCGTCACTGGAACGCACTCACCGCCTGATCGTGTTGCACGAAGGGCGCCGCACCCACGGCTTCGGAGCCGAGTTGGTGGCACGGTTGACCGAGGAGCATTTCTTCTCGATGGAAGCCGCCCCGCTGCGCATCGCGAGCGCCGACATGCCTGTCCCCTTCGCCCCGGAGCTGGAGCTGGTTTACCGCCCCACCCGCGAAAAACTCATCGAGCAAATCGCGGCTTGGATCGGGTGATTCCTCCAAAACCGAGAACGAGTAAGAGAACGAGAACGATTACATGAAAGCCCTCATTCCTTCCGCCCGCTGGGCCGCCATTCGCCTGTTCGCGATGGATGTCGATGGCATCCTCACCGACGGCATCGTCGAGATCCACTCCGACGGCACCGAGAGCAAACGATTCTCCATTCTCGATGGCATGGGCCTCGTTCAATTGCGTAAACACGGCATCGAGACCGCCTGGATCAGCGGACGCGCCTCCGACGCCACCATCGTCCGCGCCTCCGAGCTTCGCATCCCGCACCTTGTTCAAGGTCGTATCGACAAGATCACCGCGCTCAAGGAGCTCGCCGCCACCCTTAATTTCAGGGCCGACCAGATCGTTTACATGGGCGACGACAACATCGACACCGCCGCCATCGAGTGGGCCGGCATCGGCGTGAGCGTGCCCGACGCGATGCCGGAGCCCTTCGCCGCCGCCGACTACATCACCCACCGTCCCGCCGGTCGCGGCGCCGTGCGCGAAGTCTGCGAACACATCCTCGCCGCCCGCGGTCACAATTCCACGCCGACCGCCTGACCTGGCCGGCCCTTCCTCCGGCCCGCCGTCGCGTCGCGATCTCTTCGGTCCGCTGGCGAAAAGCCAAAGTTAAGATAAAGAATACCGAGCACGAGTCTCCGATCCACCGAACGTCCGCACCATGGCCCTCTCTTCGCAACTCCGCATCGACTTTCCCACGCTCGACCAACACGTCGGCGGCAAACCTCTTGTCTACCTCGACAACGGCGCCACCACCCAGAAGCCGCGCAGCGTGATCGACGCCCTCGCCCGTTACTACGAACTCGACAACTCCAACGTTCACCGCGGCCTTCACGCCCTTTCCATGCGAGCCACCGATGGCTATGAGGCCGCCCGCGCCCGCGCCGCGAAGTTCATCAACGCCGCCGCGCCCGCCGAGATCATCTTCACCCGCGGCACCACCGAATCCATCAACCTGGTCGCCCAATCCTGGGGCCCCGCCAACCTCAAGCCCGGCGATGTCATCCTCACCACCGAGATGGAGCACCACTCCAACCTCGTCCCGTGGCAGCAACTCGCCCACCGCACCGGCGCGACCTTGAAATACGTGCCCGTCGCCGGTGCCGATGCCGAACACGGCCTCGACCTCGACGCGCTCGATGCGTTGCTCACGCCGCAAGTGAAGCTCTTCGCCTTCACCCACCTCTCCAACACCCTCGGCGTACTCAATGACGCCGTCGCGCTCTGCGCCAAGGCCCGCGCCGTCGGCGCCATCACCGTGATCGACGCCGCGCAGTCCATCGGACACGAACCGATCGACGTGCAGGCCATCGGCTGCGACTTTCTGGCGTTCAGCGGACACAAGATGGCCGGCCCCACCGGCATCGGCGTCCTCTACGGACGTCGCAAGCTTCTGGATACGATGCCGCCCTACCAGACCGGCGGCGGCATGGTCGTGTCCGTGACCTACGAAGGTGCGACATGGAAACCCTCGCCCGAGCGTTTCGAGGCCGGCACGCCCAACGTCGCCGACGCGATCGGCCTGCACGCCGCGTTCGATTATCTCGACCAAGTCGGCCGTCCGGCAATCGCCGCGCATGACTTCGCCCTCGGTGAACGCGCCTGCGTCGCCCTCGCGGAGTTGCCCGGCATCCGCATCATCGGCCCCAAGCCCGGCAAGCCGCGCGGAGGCCTGGTGAGTTTCGCCTTCAACGAAGCGCACGCCCACGACGTGGTGACGTTCGCCGACCAGGACGGCATCGCGTTGCGCGGCGGACACCACTGCAACCAGCCGCTGATGCGCAAGCTCGGCCTGACCAGCACGACCCGCGCAAGCTTCTTCGTCTACAACACCGAGGAAGAGATCGACCTTCTCGTAAAATCGATGCGCCGCATCTTGAAGTTCTTCGCAGGCTGAAGCAGTTCAACTCCACGCCGGCCGCCAGTCATTCAGACCCGCTCCCGATACAGCACGTCCACCACGTTGCGGACCTGTTGCTCGTCGGTCAGACCATCCACCAGCGCATCCGGAATCTGACCTCTCCGGCGGAAGTGGGCCGCCATCTCCGCGTAAAGCGCCCGTCGCGCCGCCGGCTCAATTTGCTCCCGGCGTGCCAACGATTGCCAGGCCGCCCTCGCCTCCTCGGGTGACGATTCCCGGCGCAAGCGGGCCACCAGCGCGGCCTGTCCTCGCAATGAGTTGTAACGTTGTTCGCCCATCACGGTCGCATCGGGCGCGGGCTCGAGCGCCTCATGCACCACGATCGTCCCCGCGGCGAGATCGCCCAGGCGCTGCCCTCGTGGACTCACCAGCGAGGCGATCCCGCCCACCGCGTAGGCGAAGGGCAGGCAATCGATAAACCGCAGCAGATTCCTCATCACACATTGCGCAAACGTGAGTCTTAATCCGCGGGCATCGACCACACGCAACCGCATCACTCGCTTGCCCACGGTTTGTCCGCGCCAGCTGTAATCCATGACCACGTCATAGCCGCGCGAGAGCACAAAAAACGTGACGATCATCACCCCTTGCCCCGCATCCTGACTGATCAATTGGAGCGGTGTGAGGAGCAGTGCAACGAGACTCCATGCGGCCGAGATCAATGCCCAATCGATCATCAAGGCACCCAGCCGCAGGACCGGACTGGCGATGCGAAACGAAAACTCGACGCCCTCGGGAGTGGTCACCCGCAACCGTCTCACTCCCGTATTCATGAGCCACCCTCCCGTCCGTTCGCGCCGGCTTCGCCCGACTTGACCACGACGTCCGCACCCGAGCGTGAGAGCCACCAGATCAATGCGGCCAGTTGCGCCGCGCCAAACGCGATCTTCGCGATATAAGGCACCGCCGGTTCATGATGCTGCGAAAGAAACGATTCGATGATGCCCGCCCATACCAGCAGCAACGCCGCACCTCCGCACAGGGTGGCGACATCCGGCGCGGCATCCCGCAAGCGGACGGCGAGCGGCTTGCGCTCGCGCCGCCCGATCAACGCCCCCGCCAGAACGAAACCCGCCTGCCCGCCGATCAACATGGCGGGAATTTCCACCGATCCGTGGGGCAGCAGCCAGCCCGCCAAAAACACCGATTGGCCGGCACTCACATAATCCAGGGCCACCGCACCGAGAATCACGCCGTTATAGAACATCAACACCACCGTGCCCACCCCCGCGGTCAGCCCCAGCGCCATCGCATTGAGCGTTACCTGCGTGTTGTGCACCATGAGCGAACCGGCGAAACTCGCCCGGCGGCCTTCGCCTTCGTCCTCGCCTTCCCGCGCAAGCTTTTCCTCCTCCGCCACCCGCTCCGCCGGACTCCCCTGCAAATGCGAGAAGGGCATGATCACTTCCTTCGCCTCCGGATCGAATGCCAGCGCCGCCGCGCCAAAGATCGACCCCGACACCATCAGCGTCAGCGCAAACCAAAACGCCCTCGCACGCCGACGAAAGGCCTGCGGAAAACCGCGGGCCAGCCAGGCCCAGGGACGCACTCGCACACCGGAGGCCCGCTGACCGTGGATCTCCGCATACCCCCGCGCCACCAAACCCTCGAGATAGGCACGTACTCCGGGATCGGCCGCATAGGTGCGCAACCGCGCCAGATCCGCGCAGGCGCGTTGATAAAGTCCTTCAAGTTCACGCGCCTCCGCCACCGGAAGTTCGCGCAGAGGGTCCTCCGATAGCCGGCGCAACACGGCGTCCAGCCGCTCCCACCGCGGTCGTTCTCCTTCGATGAATCGCTCCAGGTTAACAATCATAGCGCCTGCCTTTGCTTCACTTTTAAATACTGCGTCAACAACTCGGCCGCATACGGCTCGTCGCGTAGCAACTGCACCGCGACCCCCGCCGGCCTCAGCCGCTGCGCGAGCTCCCGCGCCTCGGTCCAGCGCAGGTGCCCCGCCAGCCGTCGATAAACATCCGCGGTCGACCCCGCCTCCACGCCCGTGAACAGCGGCGCCACTTCCGGCGGACACAGTTGGTTCACATTCACCAGATGCTGCCGCGCGAGCAGTGGCAAATGCTTCGAAAAATCCTCCGCCACCACCGGATCACTCAGGTCCGTCAGAATAAAAACCAACGCGCGTCGACGAAGCCGTTGCCGCAACGATCTCACCACCTCCGCCGCGTCGGGACTCGCCCGGCCCGGTTGCAACGCGTGTACCGCATCCCGGCATGCCGCATAATGTCCGGCCCCTCCTCCCGCCGGAATGAACACGCGCACCCGATCATCGTAAACGACCAGCCCGAAGCGGTCGCCCTGCCGTTGCGCCGCGAGCAACAAGACCATCGCCGCCGTAATGCTCCGCTCCAGCGCCGTCACTTCTTTGCCGTCACGCAACAACGTGCGCGCGCTCAACCGCGAGGCGTCGATCACCACATACACTTCCTGCGTGCGCTCGACTTGAAAAATTTTCGTCACCGGCTTCCCACGTTTGGCCGTCGCCTTCCAGTCGATCTCGTCGAAACCGTCACCCGGCAAATACTCGCGCAGCTTTTCAAACTCCCGCCCGCGTCCGACCTGTCGGCGCGCACGCATGCCCCACGGGCCGCGATCAAGAAACAGGACAGAGAACGCCCGCCGCTCGGCGAGCAGGTTCGGCATCACCCGCACTTCCGTCGTCAGCTCCGTGTGCTGCCGCAACTCCCAAAATCCCCACGGGCTCGGCCGTGCCACGCACGCCAATAGTCCGACGAACCGGCCGCGCCGTGCAGGCGTAATGCGCCAGGTGCCCATGGCGCGTGTCGTCCCCTCGGGAAACATCACATCGCGCTCCGCATCCTCGACCTCGAACACTGGCGGCACCGCCAGCGCGACCCGCACACCACCTCCGTGTCCATCCAGCCCGGAAAAAGTCACCAGTAACATGCCCACCCGGTCCTTGGTCAGACGCAAAACCGCCGGTGCCTCCACCTGCGGCCAATCGTCTCGTCCCAGGCCAAGCGCAAGGTCGATCAACACCACCAGCCCGAGCGCTCCGGAAGCGATCAACCAAAACGGAGTCAGCTCCGGCAACGGTCCCGCCAGCACCGCAAGCCCGAGCAACCCGCCCACCCACACGAGCGCGCGCGCCGCCGGCACCACCTTGGTTCTGCGGCGCGTCGGAGCGACAGCATGTTCGGCGGCGCGATGCGTCGCGTCGTCTTGGGTCTGCCGCCCGTCCGGAATTTCGGAAGCTGCCATCAGGTTGTCCTTCCGCTCACCGCGGCACCGCCACCTGTTCCAAAATGCGCGCCAGCACTTCCTCGACCGTGACACCTTCGATTTCAAACTCGGGTCGCAGCACGATGCGGTGCGCCAGCACCGCCGTCGCCAGGCTCCGCACGTCGTCCGGCGTGGTAAAGTCGCGCCCGGCGATCGCCGCCCGAGCCCGCGCACCGAGAAGCAGCGCCTGGGTCGCACGCGGACCCGCGCCCGTCAGCACGCTCTCGTGGGTGCGCGTCGCACGCACCAGATCGACCGCGTAGGCCGCCAGTTCCTCGCGCAACAGCACCTGATCCAACGTCGCCCGCAGCCGCGCCAGTTCACCGGTCCCGAGCACCGGTCGCACCGCGCCGCCGACCAGACATTTCTCCGGGCTATCTCCCGAAAGCATCCGGCGCGCGAGTTCGAGTTCATCGTCGCGTCCCGGCGCCTCCATGCGGATTTTCACCATGAACCGGTCTTTCTGCGCCTCCGGCAACGGATACGTTCCTTCGGAATCGGCGGGGTTCTGCGTGGCGAATACCGTGAACGCGTCGTCGAGCGAATGCGTTTCGCGATCAATGGTCACCACCCGCTCCTGCATCGCCTGTAACAACGCAGCCTGCGTTTTCGCCGGCGCGCGGTTCACTTCGTCCGCCAGCAGGAAGCTCGTGAACACCGGACCGCGCACAAGGGTGAAGGTGTTGGCCTGAAGGTTAAACACGTTCGTGCCCGTGATATCCGCCGGCATGAGATCGGGCGTAAACTGCACCCGGCCCGACGGGACCCCGAGCACGTGCCCGAGCGTGCGCACCAAAAGCGTCTTGGCGACGCCCGGCACGCCTTCAATCAGCGCATGCTGACGCGTGAGCAGTGTGACGAGTGCGAGTTCGATCACGGCGTCCTGGCCGATGATGACCTTGGCGATTTCCGCACGCGCGGCGTCGAGGGTCCGGGTGGCTAAGTTGAGGTCTTCGTTCATGTGAGTCGTTTATGGGAAAGGGTGCGTGTCGCCGCATTGTAGGCCGACACCGGATCGCCTGCGCCGGCCGAAGGCGGCGCGGCCGCGAGCCGGCGTCGATCACTCTCCGTGGCATGAGGACGCCAGGCGTCCAGACATGCGGTGAACAACTTCGCCGGGGTCACCGCGCGTCGCAGCAATGCCTCCAGCCCGGCCGTGGGCGTGAGAGAAAGGCGGATCTCCTCGTCTTCCGGGAGGATCGGCGCGAGCGGCGTGGCGCGGCGCCAGATCCACAGTCCCGCCAGAACGAGCGCGGTCAGTGCCGCCCCGCCGAGCCCATAGCGCCGCGCCAGCACCGCCACGCCCGACTCGACCTCCACACCGAGATGCGACTCCACAAAAATCACCCGCCGCGCATCCCCAAGCACGGCCGCCAGCACCGGCGTGGCGCGTTCGCGTTGAACCGCCTCGTTGCTCAGCAAGAAACTGTCCGCCAGCAGCATCACCGAACCCGCGCCACGCGTGCGCACCACCATCACCGGCTCGGCCCCGCGCCGATAAAGCACTTTCCAGCCGTCACCCGCGCGCGGCATAAAAAACAGGTCGGACTGCCATCGCGGCAACGTCGCCGGCCAGAGGGCCGGCGCATCCTCGCCCCGGACCGCGTCCGCATCTTCGACGCGCTTCACCAGTTCACGGCGGGCAAGGCGAAATCCCCACCGACGCTCGAAGTCGCTTGCATGCACCGGAAGCGCCTCGTTGTCCAAAGACGGGAATTTCCCCCCCTTCCTGGATGGGGTGGCGTTGTCGTTCTTTTCCTTGGAACCCGCTTCAACGTCTTTCTTCGGCGTCGCTTCCTTCGGTTTCACTTCGGGCTTCAGCCAGGGATCGGTTCGCATTTCACGCACCGTATTCCAGTCCTCCGGCTGCGCGGCCTCCGCCCGCCACGCCACCACCACGCGCGCGCCCGCCACCGCCGCCCGATCCAACGCCGCCCAGCCGTCATCCTCCGGCGAACGTCCACTGCCCCGACGCAGGCCGGCGACAAACACCACGTCGCCCGCCCCCGCCTGCAGGCGCTCAAGTGGACGCAGCCAGCGGACACTTTCGCGGCCCGGCAGTAATCCGGCGCCATCGTGCATCGCACGCACGCCCAGAGGATCCGCGCGCAGGCTCGAATATTCAGGGAACACGTCGCCCCGCGCGACGCGCAGTCGGTAGAGCCCCGCGACTCCGAGGAAAAGCCCGAGCATCAAGCCGCCGACAATCAACCAGAGTCCGGCGCGCCTCATGATGGTCCGTCTCCCTCCCGCTCCAGTTCCGCCAGCCACGCGCGCACTTGGTCTTCCTCGGCGACAGCCCGCCCGTACCACACGCATTCAAACGACAGCCTTCGTGCGCGAAAACCCGCCACCACTTCCGTCTGGCCCGCCGCACGCCGCCCGAGTTCGCGCTCGTAGTCCAGGTTGGTCTTGGCCCGTGCAAGGTTCACCAACCCCCGCGCTCCCAAGCTCGCCAGCGATCCCAGATAAAGCGCGCGCAACGCCAGTCGCCACTCGCCGCATGCCAGCTGCGCCCGCGCCAGCTCCAGCCATTCGTGCGAGGGTAGTCGCGAGGCCTCCAGCTTTTCGTCATTCAGATCCGGCGGCAGCGCCGCCGTCGCCTGCGGCGAAAGCATTCGCGGTGCAACCGGTCGTTTTTTCCAACTCGTCCACAAAATCCACAAGAGCGCCGCCAGACACAGGCCCAACAGCGTGTAGAGCAACCCGCGCGCAAACGCGCCGACTCCCTCCGTCGACACCTTTTCCTTCGGCGTCTCCTTTACCTTGTCCTTCTTGCTTTTGAACAGGCCATCAAACCAGTCGCCCACGCTTCTAAAAAAGTCGCGTATATCCCGCCCCACTTGCGCGACCAATTCGACGCCTTGGCGCACGAACCGTTTGACCCAACTGTCCGCCACGCTCTCCACTTCCAATGAGGGGACCGGTTGAAGACTCCACCGGAAATCCCGGTCGCGCAGCGCCTGGTCGAGCGCCTCGTCCATTTGCACCGGCGAGGGTTGTCCGGCTGTTTCCACCGCCGCCAGCAAGTTCCCCGGCCCCGCCCCCACTCCGGCAAGAAGGCCCAGCCCCAGCGTCAACATCACGATCCGCATCGCCTTCGCCAAAGATCCGCGCCCCGTCGGACGGCGTAGCTCCAACCGCAGGTCCTCTCCGGTATGTCGCGCCTCTCCGTAGAAGGTCCTCAGCACATGATAACTCTTCACCAAGGGATCGACCGCCAGCCAGGTCAGGATAGTGACCAGTGCCAGCAAAGTGCTGTTCATCGCCGACCATCCCGAAAGTCCGAAGATATTGTCCACGGCGAACAAGGTGCGCGCGAGCCAGGGCACCGCATAAAAGAGCGTCGCGATGTTCAACCAGACGCAGAGCCATACGCCGCTGAAGAGCAACAAGGCAAGATGTGCGGGTCCCGGCCAGCGCATCGCCTCGCGCCGCGCCCGGCGTTCCAGACTTTCACCACCGACGTCCGGCGAACTCGCCAACGCGGTGACATTCTCAAAAAACATCCACGTCACCGCGGCCGGCAGCGTCAGCACCAAGGCCACCGGCATCAACGGCACAGCCCAGCCCTGCACGCTCGCCTGCCGTACCGCCGTCCTCACCAGAGCGCGCACCGAAAGCGGCGCCGGTTCCGCGCCAAACCGCACCGCGCGCAGACGTCCGCAAAACTCCGCCTGCGCTACCTTCAGCACCACATAAAGTGCGGTAAGGCCGAGCGCCTTCCACAGAATCTCCTCGGGCCGCGGCGAAAACCAGGTCAGGGTCGCCCAGAAATATCCCAGCCCGAGCACCCACGGCACCGCGCCTGCGAGATAAAGCGCCCACGCCGCCGGTGGCGCCGCCCGCAACAAATGAACCGCCTCCTCGATCAGCTCAATGGCGCCGGGGGCACCGGATTTTTTGACGATCTTGTTCACGGCTTGAAGGTCTCCGTCCACACCGTGCCGTCATGCACATCGGCCGGGATCGCCGCCAACATCCGTCCCAACAGATAAATTCCCGTCACCAAACAGAGAAGCGAACCGGTCATCAACAGGGCCGTCCGCCAGCGGCGCCAGTCGAGCCGCCGCGCGCCGTCCCGCCGTCCCGCCTCTACGCGCACGGCAAAACAGGGTCCGCAATACAGACGATCTTCGTGCTCGGTGAGGCATTCGCGGCAGAATCCGCCCTTGCACACCACGCAACGCCCCACGGCCTCCCGCTCTTCGTGGCGTACGCAGCGGCGTCGCGGCGTGACGTGACCGCCCGGGATCACCGGCGGTATGACCGCGCCGTTTGTCATGTCACGACGGATACATCCGGCGCGCTTCCGGATGCCGCGGCGGAACCCGCCGCACCCGCTTGCACCTCGTCCCGCTGCGCATCGCGAATGAGCGGCTCAAGCCGGGCGATCAGTTTGCGGGCCTGCCGGCGTCGGGCGACGTTGGTCCACTCCGTCCGCTGCACCGCCGTGACCACATGAAAGTGACAGTTCCGCGCAAGAAAAAGTCCGTAAAGCAGCACCAGCACGGCCAGAGACCCCAGGACGCCGAACACCACTCCGCCGCCACTCCCAAGCATTGCCAGCCCGCCAAAGAGCACGATCAAGCCGAGGCTCACCCCCGTCACCCAGCGCGCCTCGCGGCTCGGACGCACAAAGAACCCCTGCACATCGCGCAGCCATACGCGTTGATAACGCTCCGTCATCATGTTCGCCTCGACCTGCAGCACATGATCGGACGCGAGCCAAAGGCTGAAATAGGTCCCGACGCCGCCGCGGCGGCGCACGAGTTTCTGATAGAGCTTGGGGTTTCGAGCCATGGTTTGATCGATTTATTCGCGGCTCAATTATCCAGCCAAATCACCAGCCCAAAGCCGGCCCAGCCGGCGATCTGCAACGTGGCGATCAGGATTGCCATCACCAGGCGCCCGCTTCCCGGGCGCACCAGACTCCGCGGTTTCCGCCACCCGAAGATCGCCATGAAAAGCGCGGTGGGCGCGGTGACCACCGTGATCGGCCACATCAAGATCGGCAACAAGGCCAGGGTCGACGCGATCGAATCGTAGGTCACGATCTCATCGGCTTTTGCCACGACCTTTTTGCGCACCGCCGAAACACATGGGGGACACAGCTTCCGGCCGTCATCCCCGGACACCTCGCACACGACGCACAGGTAGCGACCGCAATCGTCGCACACCGCCGCCGCCTGATTCTGCGCATGAAAAAAACAGGTCGCCTCTCCATCCAGCGAACGCACCGCCCGGGCCACCGGCTTCACCCGATGACGCGCGGGAAACAGGACAAACTGCAGCACCGTCGCGCAGGCGTTGCACGCACCCTCGCCCACGTCACTGATCCCGGTGAGCGGCGCCTTGCATTTCGGGCAGGGCGGCGCGAGAGGATCGAAAGCGGGGGCGGAGGGCACGATCATGGCGGAGATCAGGCGGGGGCGGATGAACTCAGCGTCTACGCACGTCGATCACGCGTGTGTCGGCGACACGGTCGTGCAAGGCGCGTCGCTGCTCCTTGTCGAAGGCGACCATCAAATAGCCGATGAGCAGGGTCATTGAGCTCAGCCACTCCGCGAAATAGCGGCCGACGATCCGGCCCGAGCTCAATCTGGAGCCATCCGCACGCAAGAGGCGCAGCCCAAGCGCCATCTTCCCCGGGGTCGCATCATACTTCCGGATAAAAAAGATCGCATAGCCCAGGGCGAGTGCGATGCCCGAGAGCTGAATCAGGATCTGAATCACCAGCGCCATGCCGACCGCGGCGCCCGGATCGGAGCCCTTGGGCGCGAAGGCCAGCATCATACCGAGGAGAAAAGCCACCACGATGTTGACCACGCCGACGATCACCAGGTCGATGAACTTCGCCAGAAAACGACGCCAAAAACCGGCGTAGACGACGTCCATGGGGAGATTCACGCCCTCGCGCAGTCGCTGGAAGAACTCCTCCTTGTGTTCCGCACCGACCCAGCGTCCCTCGAATTCGAGCATGTCACGCTTGGGTAGGCGGCGACCGCTCACGGCGCAAACAGCCGTGTCCGCATCGGACGCCGAAACAGCGGGCGTTCCGGGTGCGCCGGACGCAACGGTGCTGTAAGGACGCCAGTCCGACCAACCCTCGGTGAAGACCAAGGTCTCCCGTCGTACGGTTCCGGATTGAACCAAGCGATTGAATTCATCGTCCGAAACAGGCCCCATCTGCTGACCGCCCACTGCGTAGTACCACGACATAATGCGACCAAGGAGTAGCGCACCCGCCCTTGTGGCAATCCTTTGCGTGACCGTTTCACGATTTTTCCCGGCCGTTTCCAACCTCGGACAGGAATCGACACGCTCGTAACCTGATACCTGGCCCGGCATCACCCTCCGCCCCCCAATCCACCGTCCCCATCCGCCTCGAACGCCGCGAACCAAGACTCAGGAAAACCCGATGTAGGCCGTCACCTCGTGCGACGCCACTCCGAACTGGAGACCCGACGACTCGTCGGGTCGGTTTCTACTCCGTCTGCCAGTTCTCCACCACAAGTCCCTCGACCCGTGAAAACTCGCGCACATTGCGCGTGACCAACACCGCCCCCCAACGCCAACGCATGCGCCGCGATCAGCGTGTCACGATCTCCGATCTTGATACCCGCGCCCTCCAACTGACACCGCACCCGGGCATACCACGGCGCGACCGACTCGCCCAAAGGCTCCACCTCGAGCAGGTCACGCAAACTCTCAACTTTCTTCACAAACCGCGTGTGCCCCAGCTCCCGCCGCGCCTTCTCCGCGCCAAATTGCAGTTCCGCCAGCACCATGAACGACAGCCGCACTTCACCGGCGGCAACCGCCTCCGTCATCCTTTGCACATTCGAGGAAAGTCAACACCCCGGAGCGACGGTGACCCCGCTAAGACACCGAACTACAAACATTGGGGTCTCTTCAGACACCGCACCTCGCCCGCCTCGACGCGCAGCCAAAAGACATCGACAGGTTAGCAGGCCTTGGGGCGCCCTGCCCGTCTGCGCAAGAGACCCGACGCCTCTCGCGGCAATGTTCGACACTTAGCCGTAACAATTCAGTTGGATTCAAGGTGGAACACGATCTCCGGGCGCGTTTCGCAGGCGGACGGTCTCAACGGCACCGGGAGGTCGCCGTCCACCTTTTGGTTTTACCGGCAACGACGCTCTTTAGCCTTCGACTGAATCTTTTGGCTTAGTCGGAGTCGGGTCGACGCCGCTCCAACCAGTCACGGATATTGTCGGAAAAAGTCGCTATAAAAATCGGGACGAGGCCCAGCATGAGAGCCGTCTTGACCATTGGTTTCACCGAGGCGGCATCCATTCGAAGCGCCAAAAGAATCAAGAGAACGGAAAACACCGGCGTCAGGATGTTCAGCGCAGTCGTTCCCACCGCAAGCCAGGTCATGCGGCACCGAACGAAGCCCGGAGTGGATTCGAAGACCTCGGAAACCATTCTGACGATGCAGATGAAACCCACGGCCATCATGAAGGGCGCGCGCGTTTTTTCGCTGGCCAGCCCCCACCACACACAGAGCAAGGCGGCTGCCATCAAGGCGAGATACCAGCGGGTCGCCCGCAGTTCGTCCGGGGATAACGCCTGGCGGCCGTCAGGATCGAAGCTCAACAGAATCTCGTAGAGCTGGTGTGCGATCATCGCGAGCAGGAAGCAGGTATACACGATGATCTTGGCAGACGCCAAAACCGGAAGCCACATGGGATCGGCCTGCAGGCTTTTCTCGAGGAAGTTCAGTCCCATCCAAAAGCCCGCAAGAACCCCTGCCGTCGTCCAAAGACTGACGCGTTCCAATGCGATGAAAGCGCGAAGCAGGACGGCGAAAAGCGGACTCCGGGCCTTGAGGCTGGTGGCGAGTCCCTGGCGCGCGCCATCGTTTCGCGGATCAAGTCGCAAAGCCTCTTTGAAATGCGGTATCGCCTCGGCGGCGTGTCCACTGGCAATCAATTCGTAGCCGCGCAACGAGTGGTTGTGGCTGTCGTCCGGATCGAGCTGGAGCAGGCGGGCGGAGATGGCGCGCGCCTCATCGCCGCGGCCCAACGCGAGCAGGGCTTGGGCGCGAAAAGTCAGGCAAAGATCGTCGTCCGGATCGAGGGCCAGACCCGTTTCGGTGGCGGCGAGGGCTTCGGCGGGCTTGTCCCGCTCCAAGTGGGCGCGAGCGAGCAGCCCATGAATCGAGGCATCGGCGGGATCAAGTGCCAGCGCCCGGGCGAAGGACTCCCGCCCTTCGTTCGCCAGACCGCGTTTCAACTGAACGAGACCCAGCGTGGCATGGGCGAACGCGTCGTCCGGATCTTCCGAGATCATCTGCTCGGCGATGGTCGTGCCCTCTTGCCCCCGGTCCACCTGCACGAGGGTCAACGCGAGATCATGGGCAATGACACCCGACCACGGCGACTCGGCGCGGGCTTTGCGCAGAAGCTCCAGCGCCTCTGCATACCGGCGTTGGCTGATTAACTGCCGCGCCCTAAAATGGTCCTTGCTCATGCGCTTGGGGAAACACGAGCGAAGCCACCGCTTCAACCGCGAATCCGTCACGCCGCGCATCGCGCCGTCGCCGGCCATTGGATTTCACATGCTCCGAAAGATAAAGGGGAAGACATGCCCCCGTTACCGGCTTAAAGAGCAGCCCCCGGGGCTGAACGAGCCACCGATCGTCGGAATCAAAAACGCCACATGAGTTTGCCGTAGATGCCACGCGGGACTTCGGTCGTGGGCAGGAATAACGTGGTGCCTTGTTCGAGGTGTTGATCTTGCAGCAGGTTTTGACCGACCAAGGAGAACTCAAGGCGATCGGTCGCTTGATAGGCAATACGCACGTCTGCAGTGATGTAAGCGGGCACCGATGGCAACGAGTCCGCATAGCGGAACTGTACATCCAGGCCGAGTTTCGCCGTGAGATCGTGCGAGGAGCGCAACACGACTTGGTTGCGCGGCGCGCTTCGTTCAATCGCCTCCGGACCCGCGCCCGCCGGTCCGCGGATGTCGGCGATCAGTAACGAATAGCTCGCGGTCAACCGCCACCACACGGAGGGGGACACGGTGACGGCCAGCTCACCGCCATAGCTGTGCCCGCTCAGCATGTTCTCGTAGGGGTACTCCGCCGTGCCGACCGGAGAGCCCGGGGCGGGCGAAACGAACCGCGGTGTCTGCGCGAAGGAAATCAGGTCGGTGTAGTCGTTATAGAATACCGCGATATCCACGTTCACCCGCCGCGTCGGTTGGATGCGGTAGCCCAGCTCGTAAGCCCAGAGAACCTCGGAGGCGAGGTCGGTGTTGCCGACCCGGCGCGGCACATATTGCAGTCCGCCCGGGCCCGCAAAAGGTCCGCCTGTGGCCAAGGCGGCGCTGTCCATGCCTTCGATAATCGAGGGCGTGCGCACGGCGCGGGACACCGCCGCCCAGAGCGTTTGACGGTCCGTCGGTTTGAACGCGGCGCGGAGGCTCGGTTGAATCTCCACGCCCGTGTAGTCGTTGTGCTCGATCTTCACACCGGCGGTCAGATCAAGCTTATCGGGAATCGCCTCGTATTCGTTCTGCGCAAACACATTGACGGTCTGCGTATAAAAGTTCCGCGCGCGCACCTCGATCGCCGGGTTCGTCTGCGCCGCCTCGACAGCGACGTGACGGTAACCCGCGCCCCAGATGACTTCGTTTCGTTCGGTCAGCGGGAAGGTGTGCTGTGCGGTGAAGTCGAAGGTGTCGATATCGACGTTCGCCCGCAGATCATCCTTGCGGGTCGCACGATCATAATAGGCCTGCACCTCGAAGCTGGTTTCGTTTTCCATTTTCCGCTGCACGCGGCCCAACGTGTTCACGTTGTAGGCGTCCAACCGATGATCGTTCGTGCGCACCTGGGTCAACCCGCCGAGCCAGATCATCTGGGTGTCATCGTCCGGGTGATGATCGAGACGAAAGGCTCCGTGCTGCGAACGCCAACCATCCTGCGCCGGTTGGCCGTTCGCCAAACGGAAATCGTCGCGCGACTGGTGGTTCACCACGACACGGTAATAGGTGTGCTCCGCCAACCGACCACCGTAACGGGCGCCTCCACCATTTTCCTCGACGTTGCCAACCGAGCCGTAAACAAGCCCTCCTTGGGTGTCTCTCGCGCTGCGCGTGACAACGTTCACCACGCCGTTGACCGCGTTGGCTCCCCAGACCGTCGCACCGGGCCCGCGGATGATTTCAATGCGGTCAACGTCTTCGAGCAGGAGCTGCTCCGCGTCCCACAAGACTCCCGAAAACATCGGCGTATACACCGCACGACCGTCCACCAATACCAGTAATTTATTGGCATACAGACCGGCAAAACCGCGGGCTGAAATCGACCATTGATTCGAGTTGACCGAGCCCACATTCATCCCGGGCACCCACCGCAAGGCATCGGCCACGGTCGTTACTCCCGACCGGCGGATCTCCGCGTGGGAAAGCACCGTCACCGCGGTAGCCGTATCATTCAGATTCTGAAGCCGTTTGGAGACGGAGGTCACCGTGATCAATTCGTCCATCAACTCCTCAAGGCTCAGGTCGCCGAGGGCGAGCACGCCCGTCGTAGGTTCGGCCCCTATCAGGCCGATGGAACCGGCGAACAGGACACACAATCCAAGGAATGCCGACTGCCTTTTTTTCAAGATGGAGGGGAGTGAAAACGAAAACACCGAACTCGTGCGGGGATCGGATTGAAAGTCTGTAAACTTTTTATGCGAAGCAAACCGTATTACCCCCCAATCAGCGCTGAGGTGAACCGCTCAGCAGTCGGGTCACCGGTAACCGATGAGCGGGATAGCCGGGAACCTTAAAAGACGCGCCGCCCGAGGTCGTTCGACCAGAGCGGTTCAAAGAAAACCGTAGCCGTTATCTGAGGCTTGAAGGTGGGGCGAGGCCGCTGGGCCCGCCGTGAATCCACAGAGGGGAAACGCTTCCAATCCGGCGCGCCCAACGGTCAGAGGGCGACGAGGGGGCCGTTTTACTCTTTACCTTTCGCAGTATTTGAAACCAACGCACAGACCACGAATCCTGTCGCGTTTCAGCCACTCCGCTTCGTGAGTTCGCGCAACCGCCGCACATGCAGCTCTGGCTCCAGCACATCGTAATGACTCGGGATCACCCCGCTCAAATCCATCGCAGCCACCTGCCTCAGGCTGGCGCGCACGCCGTCCTGCTCACGATTCAACACATGCGGCGGCAGATGCACCGACCACCGATAACTCGCAAAGACATCTCCGCTCAGAAGCCAGCCCGTGCGCTCGCAGAAAAACCCGCAATGCCCCGGCGTGTGCCCCGGCAGATGCACCACGCGCAACCCGCCCCACCACGGCAGCCGCTGTCCATCGCCCAACTCGTCGGTGACCTCGGGAGGACTGAACCGCAGCGCAAATCTCCCCACGCTTTCCAACAGACCACAGCCACGCGCCCAGCCCCGATACTGCACGCGTCCGGCGACGTGTTCTCGGTCCGCCGGATGAACCCACACCGTCACGTCCGTTTCTCTCTGAATCCGACTCGCCCCGCCCGTGTGGTCCAAATGCCCATGCGTGAGCAAAATCGCCGTCATCTCACGTGGCGATCGGCCGATCTCCCTCAGCAAGCGCCAAAGGTCATCCGCGACGCGGACCAACCCGGTATCCACCAAAATCATACTGTCGTCATCGACCAGCAGATGCGCCGAGACCAGCGCTCCGCCAAGCCGGTATATCCGCGCGCTTCCCGCCTCCAGATGTTGAACGTCCTCACCCATTGTCGTGCGGGTCACCCGCCGCCCAGCCGCCTCCGCAACTCCGGATAATCCACCTTCGCGTTGTGACGCTTGTCCACCGGCAGCGTCGCCATGAAGCGCACGTCATCCACCTGCGCCCACGCCACCGCCGCGGACAAGTCCGCCGCCAATCGCTCATCGCGCTCCGCCTCCACGACGAGCACGCGTTTGCCGTTTAGCGCCACCATCGCCGCGCGGCGCACCATCGGAAACGTCATCGCCACGCACTCCACGCCAAAGGGATAAAGCACCCCGCGCACATCCTCGATCCGCGCCGCGCAGCGCCCCGCCAACCACAGCCGCCCTTGTCCGTCCAGCAACCCTGCGTCGCCTGTGCGGTGCCACACTTCGCCCGCCACGCGAAACTTCGTCTCTTCGTCGCCGATTCCGCCCAGATACCCCGGCAACACGTGGTCGCCCGCGACAACGATCTCGCCCGTCTCGCCCGCCTTCAGACACTCCGCTGCAAATTCCTCCGCGTTCAACGCGCCTCGCACCACGCCCCAGCGGTCGCGCACCACGCGCAGCTTCACCTCGTCCACCGGCACGCCCGCCAATAACCCGCGTCCGCCGCGCATCGCCGCCAGATCGTCCGCCCCGATCTCATGCGCGCCCACGTGCGCGATCGGCTCGGCCTCCGTCGATCCATATACCGCCACCACATCCGCCTTCGGAGCCAACGCCTGCAACGCCTCCAGCAACCGCGGAAACACCGGTGCCCCGCCCGTGTGCAGTTTTTTCAGTCCGTCCAACGTTGCCCCGCGCGCCCTCCCCTCCTCGATCAACCGCTCGAAAAACGCCGGGGACGCCGTGATGCGATTCACCCCGCGCCGCTCGATCTGCGTCCACACCCGTGCCGCATCCACCGCGCCCGGTTTTCGCAGATCCACATCCGGAATCACCGTCGTCACCCCGGCCGCGAGATTGGCCAACGTGAACACCGGCAACGTCGCCAGGTCCACGTCGCCCGGCTCCAGCGCAATGCTCGGCGCCAACGCTCGATACTGTGCCAGCAAAAATCCCTGCGTGCGCACCGCGCCCTTTGGCACGCCCGTGCTGCCGCTCGTGAACGTCACCAGCGCCGCGTCCTCCGGTCGCGCATCACTCATCGTCACGCGCTCCGCCGTCACGCCCGCCAGCCACCGCGTTGTCCCCGGCAGCCAGCCGCCCGTCGTCACCTTTAGCGGAATCGCCCGCAACGCCCGCGACCGCAGCCGCAGCAGATGCGCCTTCGGAATCGCCAGCAACGCGTCCGGCGTCCAACGCGCACAACACCGCTCCAAATGCTCGCGTCCCGCCGACGGATCGAGAAACAACGCCACCGCCCCGATTCGGAAAAGCGCCAGCAACACCACATACAAGTCCGCCGACATCGGCACAAACACCAGCACCGCCTCGCCGCGTTTCAACCCGCGCGCCCGCCACCACGCCGCCGCCTTCGCGACTTCTTCATCGAGCTGCGCAAACGTCAACGTCCGCCCCGCAGCGTCATCGATCAACGCCACCGTTTCCGGTCGCACCCGCGCCTGTTCCGAAAGTTTATCCCCGATGGTCATACGCTTGGTCCGACTTTCGTGTCTTTTTGTGTGTTTCGTGGGCAAAACCCTTCCTTGATCACGCCGTCAGTCGCTTCGAAAACAACGTATACCTCCGGATCGTCTTCGCATAATGCGCGCTCAGGTTCCGCGACTTGTTCGTCTCATGCATCAGCGCGTGGATCGCCCGCGTGAAACCCAGCTCCCGCGCCGCCGCGTGCGCCTCCGCCAGCAGCCACGCTCCGAGTCCGGCATGCTGTCGCCCGGGCAGCACCGCGAGCGTCTTCACGATCACCGTCGTCACCGGCAGCCCGCGCTGCGCTTGCGCGTAATCCGGCACCGCAAACACATACCCGACCGGCTGCCCCGCTCGCTCGGCCAGCAACACCAGCTCCGGCCTCACCTTATCTCGTATCGCCCGATATTGCGCCAAAAACGCCTCCCGCGGCAGCGGCGTATAAAGGTAATTCGCCTGAAACGAGACCACCGATACCTCGTAAATCCGCTCCAGTTCCTCCTCGAAGCGCGCCGGATCGATCGGTCGCACCCTCACGCCCGCCATCGCCATGCGCGTCGCCACCGCATCCACCCGCGGATCACGCGCCGCCAGATCGTCCGTCGCCGAGGAATAATATTCCGCCAGCGGACCAAACCCCGCCGCCCGCCACCAACCCGGCCACTCCGGCGGATTCGTCGGCTCCAGCAAAAACGGTGGCTCGTCACTCGCATCCGTCACCAATCGGTAACTACGCCACGTGTTCCCGTTCATCGGCCCCACCGCCAATGTACAACCGCGCGCCTTCAACTCATCGCATGACCGTACCAACAGCTTCGCCGCGTCCTCCGCCGCATCGGGTGATGCCGAAAACCCGCCGATCACTCCGAGTCGTTCGCCTTCCATCGGCGGCACGTGCGTCCACCACAGTGACGCTTCCGCGCCGCCTTCTTGGAGTCGGAGATCTTCACCCAGGTCCGCTTTCGTGGAGTTGCTCATAATAAAAAAATCATCCCGCCGGCGACCGAGGCTACGAACGCCGTCGCCCCCTGTTTCCACCAGCGGGCGGTCAGGTCATCGGGCAGTTGCAGATTCCGTTCAAACGCCACGAATCCCGCCGTTGCCACCGCGACGCACGCCAGCCCCGCCGTCATTGCCACGACCGAAACCATGCGCCCGCGATCCAGCAGTGCGAACGCCGCGCCTTGCAAAACCACCGCCTGCGCCACACCGGCCATCCACCACGCCACGCGTGACCAACCGGGACGCCCTTGAGAATACCGCACCGTTGCAATCATCGCCTGATGCGCCGCAACCCCGAGGGTAAACCACCACAGCCAAGGCTGTTCGCCCGGCGCGAACGCTTGAGCCACCGTCCACACCAGTCCGACCGATCCCACGCAAATCACCGCCACCAGGTTGTGACGCGGAATCCCATTCGGTCCCGCCGGCATCAGGCGCACGTAGCTCGCCAAAAGCACCACCGGCGCGACCAACCACGGCCACCCGCCCACCGCCCAGAAAAAATACAGCGTCAGCGCCCCGCCCAACCGCGCGCAATCATCGACCACCCCCCGCCGCCGCCAGATCCAAGCCGCCACCGTGATGGCAACCAACACCACGAATCGCACGCCCACCGCCGAAAGCGGCAGCCCCAAATAAATGCTGATCTGCGCAAACGCCGCCAGCGGCAGAAACACGTTGTCCAACCCCCGCCACGAAATCGCCTCCACAATCATTCCAAACAAACCGATCACCGCCCCGATCAACAGGCTTGCACGCCAGTCATGGCCAGCGAGCAACAGCGGCCCCGCCACGCACAATAGACCGACCGCTCCCACCGCCAGCGAACCCTCAAAACTCTTCCGTCCTTCCAGCGTATCATAAAAACGCCGGCCCCACCGCTTGCCCACCAACGCTCCCGCCGCGTCCGCAAACGTGAGCAACGCCACCGGCACGCCAAACGTCAGCGCGTCGCCCCGCGCCAGCGTGAACACCACCGCCACGCCCAGCGGAAAATACATTTCTCCCAGCGACGTGCGCTTCACGTCGTGCAACACTCCACCAATCCCGCGCATCAACACCGGCACCGCCCGCAGCGCTCCGAGCACCACCACCGCAAGTCCCGCTAGCGCCCACACCGGCCACGCCTCCGTAAACAGCCACGGAAACATCAGGCAAATCATGCCCATGCCCACATGCACCGCCTTGCGCGCCGCCTCCGGGCCGAACATCCCGCCCTCCTGCGCCACCTTCACACCCGCGAGCAGCCCACCGAGCGCCCCCAGCACGATCGCGATTGCCGCCAGCGGATTCACAGCACCTCCTCCACGACAAAGGCGCTGTAGAAAAACGCCTTGTCCTGCGCGAAGAGCGGCCGTGCGAGGTCCTCGCGCGAACGCAGCCGTTCCGCCAGCGATTCCGGCCGCCGCCGCGGCGCCAGCATGTTCCAATACGCCAGACGCCCGCCCGGTGCGCTCGCCTGCGCCAACGACGCCAGAATCGCCGCCGTGTTCTCCTCGGACATGTATTCAAAAATATCCGACAAATTGAACTTCAATACCCGCTTCGACGCGCCCGCCGCCGTCTCGCGTTCCAAAAACGCCTCCAGCGTGAGTTCGTGCCATTCCAGCCGGTCGAGCCGTGACCGGATCTTCTCAAAGTTCTCTTCGCGCAACGCCCAAGGCAGCGCCTCGCCATGGATGCCGGTCAAAATCCAGTGCAGATACGGATTCTCCGCCGGATTCAGCGCCACCAGCGCATGTCGCGTCCGCTCCAAAATCCGGTCCGCCACCGAGCCCTTCACGTATTTGAAAAACGCCGGATCGCGTCCCAGCCGTCCCATCATGAACCGCGAGAAGAACACTTTGAACAGCAGCCGCCACCGCCAGTTATTCCAGCACTCCTCATAAAACCGCTCCCGCTCGGACAACGAGCCACCACGCAACAGTGCCTCGACGGTCGTTCGTCCGTGCACCAGCGGCAGCACGCGCGTCCGAAACAACCGAAAGTAGTTCTCAAACTTGCCCGCTGCGCCAGTGCCGCCCGTCACCGACTCCGGCTGCCCGTCCCAAAACGCCCGTACCGCGGACGATAACCGCCCGCGACACCGCGCATAAAGAGCCGCCCGCTCCGCCACCGCGCCCGGACGCGATCCCATGAGCACCAACAACTCCGCGTGGCTCAGTTCGCGATAAGCCGCGACCCGAAGTTCCAAGCAGGCCAGTTGCGAAGGGTTTAAATCCAACGCAACCACCCGCTCCGCCCCCGCCCCAAGCAGCGCGAGCGCGTTATCCCCCGCCGACGAAATCGACACGACCGTATCCGTAGGTTGGATATCCAGCGCTTCGACCAGAATATCCGCGTCCTCCCACACCTGCGCATAACGAATCCGCGAAAAATCCGCCCGCGTCGCCGCCTCCGTGGTCAGGGGCTGCCTATCCGAATTAGTGCCCATTAGTGTTCATTAGTGGTTAAAATCTCCGTCTTCCGCACCACGCCCGTCGCACCGTCCATCTCCAGCCATTCGCCCGTCTTCACCCATGCCGTCACCCCGCCGATCGACACGATCGCCGGAATGCCCATCTCGCGCGCCACGATGGCCGAGTGCGACAGCAGACTCCCGTGCTCCACGAGCAACCCCGCCGCCGCCGGAAACAACATGATCCAGCCCGGGTCGGTGCGCGGCGCCACGAGGATTTCGCCCGACTCGATCACCGCGTTGCGCGGATCCGTGATCACGCGAGCCCGCGCCCGCACCACGCCCGGACAGCATCCGATTCCCTTCAAGACGTCGCCTTCCGGCACCACCGCCGCCCGTGTCGCCTTGAATACATTGCCCAAATGCACGGCTCCACGCGTTTCAAAGCGGTTCGCGGGCTCGGGCTTTTCTCTGAACCCTGCGAATTCTGTTTTCCGCAATGTCACCAATCCGGCGAGGTCGGTCATCGCCGCCGTTCCTTCGATAAAACCGAGCGTCTCTTCCGCCGTGAGATAAAACACATCGCGCGGCTCGGCCAGACGTCCCGCCGCGTGCAGGCGCTTCCCCAACTCGACAAAAACACGCCGCACCCGCCCAAACAACCGCGTGCGCTCAAACCGCAGATTCTCCCGGTCGCACACCCGCGCTCGCGTGTGCTTGAGCACCCAGCCAAACACCGCGCGCCGCAACCGACGCCCCGCAAGCGTCTCCGCCACCCGCGCCTCCGCTTGCGCGCGCAGCCTCGTATCCGTGCCACTTTCCGCAGCAAGGCCGGTCGCGCCGAAGCGTCGCGCAAACTGTCCCACCGAACGCAACAGCGTCAGCGGTTCGTCATGGAGCGTGAGGCTCTCCAACTTCAATTCCTCCAAACAGCGGTCGCCAAATTTCTCCAGGTACTCTGCATAAAGCGCGCGGAATTTCGGCGCCGTCTCCAGCCAGCGTTCGATGGCCGGCAGCGTACCCTCGCAAAGAATCGTGATCGCATCCGCGTCATCCGCGACCAAGACGGCCATTTCTCGCACCCGTTTCGCCGGTTCCGCACTGATCATCCCGCCTTCCGCGCAGAGCAGGTCGTTTTGCAGCGTACCGTCGGTGTCGCCGCACCACTTCGCCGTGAGCTTGCGCGCCACGCCGTAGAAGATCATCGCAAAAAAGTCGTTCACCAGCGGTGCGTCCCACTTGAGCAACAGCTGTCGTTCCAGATCACGGAAATGTGCCGCCAGCTCATCCGGCCGCATCGTCTCCAAGGGAGGTTCACACGGACGCAGCGCTTCATTCAGCCGTTCGTAGAATCGCGCAATTTGACCCGGAAGAGTAAAATGATTTTTCACCAGCCCCAGACACGCTCCCGCCAGGGCAAAACCATCACGCACCTTCGCCCAGCGACCGACCGGCGTGAGCTTCGCGAGCACCTCCTCCGGGAGTCCTTCTTTGACGCCCATCATCTGCTCCATAAATCCGCGGTTCACCGAAAAGCCGGGTAACAGCGCAAGCAGCCGATACCAACTGATGAGGTTGTAGTAGATGCGCCCCTCAATGAGTCCGAGCATCCGCGGAAACAAATCGCGATTGTCCTCAATCCGCGCCGTGCCCACGCCCATCATCCGTGCAAACTCTCGGTAAACCGCCTCGTAGATTCCCCGCGCAAAGGAAAATGTAAGCGGAGTCGTCACCCCGCTATAACTCTCCGCGATGTTGGCGTTGTCCCACAGGTTCAACTCGCCATCCGGATCGGCCAGCCCCGCGAGCGAGGTGATCGGACGCGACTGGAGAAGCCACAGCTTTCCGTTCGCCCGCGCCCACTCGATGTCTTGCGGACGCCCAAAATGTTTCTCGGTCGCCCGCGCCAGCGCAGCCACCTCGGATGCCTGCGCGTTGGTCAGCGTCGCCGTCGTCGCCTGCTCCGCCGACACCGGCCGCGAAATCACGCCTTCTCCCTCACCCGGCGCCGCGCGGTGAGCGGCGTGTTTATCGACCAATGCACGCGTCACCACATTTCCACTACGGTCGATCGTGAACATGTCCGCGTCCGCCTCACCCGAGACGAGCGCCGATCCCAAACCGAACACCGCCGACACGACCGCGTGACCGCGTCGCCCACTCACCGGATCGGCGCTAAACGCCACCCCGGCTGTCTCCGCGTCGACCATGCGCTGCACGAGCACGGCGGGGGGTTGCGGCTCACCGGCCAGCCCCCGCTCACGACGATACGCGAGGATGCGCTCGCTGAATCCCGACCGCCACACCGCGGCGACTTTTTCGGCGATCCGCTCCGGGGGCACGAAGAGAAAGCTGTCGAGTTGTCCCGCAAACGAATGCTCCGCCCCGTCCTCGTCGAGCGCCGACGAACGCACAGCAAAAAAGGCGGCCCCCCGCGCGACTTCGCCTGCCGTGGTGACAATCTCCGCCGCGAGTTCCGCCGGCACGCCATCACACGCATACGCGGCCGGCGTCACCACGAACCACTCCGGAATCGGCAGCTTGGCCGATGCAAGCCGTGCGAGTGCCCCCGCCTTTCCGCCAAGCGGCGCGTCGGGAGGAAATTCGTCGGTGTGGCGGATAATTGTCGTCATTGTAAAGTCATCCGGCACGCCACCACCAACGGCACCGCGCCAAGCATCAGATAAAGCGCCAGCGTCCAGATTCCCGACGCCGCCTCGATGCCTTTCGCAAGACGTCCGTTCTGCGTTCTTAAAAAGGAAAGTCCGAGAATGGCTGCACCAATCCATGTCGTGCCAAGCACCCACGCCACTTCTTGTTCAAATCCAATACGCCCCGCCGCGACGATCGCACAGGCAAAGGTCGCCGCGATCGCCGTCAACCAAGCCGCCACCGCGACTCGCCGCCCCCAAATAAATGAATACGTCTCCACGCCCGCCTCTTCCTGCTCGGGCGAACGAATCTTGCGGCCGAGCTCGATCACCACGCCGTTGCAAAAACTCGCCGCGAGAAACCAAAACAATCCCGCCGGCATCCCGCCACCCGCCGGCACCCAATCGCATCCCGTCGCAAACCAGTCCACCAATGGCATGATCGCCATGTGACTGAAGAGATACACCACCGGCCGCGCCTTGAGCCACGACCGGGCAAAGAATTCTTTGCTCATCAGCCCGAAGTAAACCCACGTCACCGCGAGCAATCCCAACAAGCGCAAATCCAGGAACCCCGCCCGGCCACCCAGCCAGCCTGCCAACGCCAGCTGTCCCATCGCGACCGCCACTCCGATCCACGCCAACTCTTTCAATTTCACCAGCCCGCGCGGGACCGGTCGATACGGACGATAACGCGCGTCTTCCTCCGCATCTTTGAATTCGTCAGCAATCCGTAGCAGCAGAAATGATCCGAACGATACGAGGAATGCCACGAGGTAGGACTCCGCCCGTGGATTGACGTCCTGCCTCAGCAACGCCGAGTAGCTCACCGCCGATGCGCTGAACGCCGCGATCAACGGGCCGTGCGCCACCAGCGGAAACCGCTCCTTCTGATAAATCCACCAGCGGTTCATACGCGCGTCGGGCGTTCTTCGACTCCGGTGTCCCCGCCTGTCGCCTGATTCGGCTTCCGCCCTCTCGCCAGCCGTTCATGCGCACTGGCAAACTGCCCTGCGCTCAACGCCGCGATGATCGACAGCTCCCCGGCCAGCGCCAGCGCCGCACACACTTCGGCGAACGCCCGCGCCTTGCCCGCGCCCGCGAGCCCCAGCACATCCAAGCACGCCCGCTGACTCGGCAGCCCCGTGCCTCCGCCCACCGTGCCGACGATCAAATTGGGCAGCGTCACCGACGCATACAGCTCGCCTTCGTCACCGACCTCGAAACGCGTCACGCCGACCGCCGCCTCCGACACACACGCCGCGTCCTGACCACATGCGATGAACAACGCCGCCAGCCCGTTCGCATAGTGTCCCTGCACGCCGATGGTGCCGCTGAGCACGCCGCCGAGCGCCGACATGCGCCAGTAATCCACCATCTTCTCCGCCGTCGTGTGCAGATGACGCTCGACCACCTTGCGCGGCAACCGCACCTCGGCGGCGACTTTCTTGCCGCGCACCGACAGGAACGACTGCGCGCTCGCCTTCTTGTCGCCCGACAAATTGCCCTCAACGAAGAAATACGCCGGTTTCACCGGACACTCCGCCGCGATGAAGTCGCACACCGCCTCGGTCGCGATGGTCACCATGTTCTGCCCCGCCGCGTCTCCGGTCGTGAACTCCAGCAACACATACACATGGTTTCCCTCGACGGTGAAGCGCACATCCTTGAGCTTGCCGAAGCGCGTGGTCGCCTCCGCCTTCTCGCGAACCTTTTCGGTGTTCGCCACGCACCACTGCACGAAATTCCCCGCTTCCAACAGCGAGTGAAACGCGAAGGCTGGCGCACGTCCCACGCCCTCGCTCAACACCAGCGTCGTGCAGCCACCGGCCAACGTAATCACGCTTGCGCCGCGATGATAACTCGCCACCAACGCCGCCTCGGTCGTTGCCAGAGGCACGTAATAATCACCCTGCGCCGCGATGCCGTTGATTCGTAGTGGACCAGCCAAGCCAACGGGAATCTTCACTGTGCCGATAAAGTTCTCGATGTTTCGGGCAAACAGCTCGTGTCGCTCCAACGTCAGCGCATCGGCCACCTCGTCCCTGACTCCGGTCGCCTGGGGCAGGAGCGCCCAGCGCTTATCGATCACACCAGGATCGGTCTGGGTCGCACCAGGCACACGGGGCGCGGAGGGATGCATCTTTGCGCTCAGCCGGAAGGCGATGTCCGCAGGCTCCAAGCCGGCCGTGATATTCAGAAGATGCTTTCTGGCTCCATCGTGAGTGGCAGACATAGGGTTAGGCGACAAAGACAATCAGTGGCGTCTCCACTTACAAGCCTCGGCTGAGCCATGTATGTGCCCTCGTCTGCTACGTTCGGCCTCATCGCTTCGGCCGAGATCTCAGGCCGGTGGCGCCGCGCTCTTTTTTAATCAGGAACGCGTCCTCGGCCGCCGGCATTCCGGTTCCGACGTCCCGTCTGTTATTAACGCCGCTTAAGCCCCGCAATATCCGCATACACTACGCCAACTCGTGCGCAGCAGGGCTACGCGTTTTTTGGCATCTTTGAAACCGCTCCGACCGGCCAAAACCGCCCGTTCGCCGCCTTGTCCCATGAAATCATCCGGATCCGGCTCCGCCTCCTCCAAACCCCGTTTTATAACTTGCGACGCCAATGAGGCCGTCGCCTCCGTAGCCTACCGGCTCAACGAGTTCATCGCCATCTACCCCATCACGCCTTCATCCGCGATGGCCGAGTCTTGCGACGAATGGGCGGCCGCCGGCAAAAAAAATATCTGGGGCCAGGTCCCCCGCGTCACCCAGCTCCAATCCGAGGCCGGTGTCGCCGGTGCCGTTCATGGCGGGCTCCTCGGCGGCGCCCTCACCACCACGTTCACCGCATCGCAGGGCCTCCTGCTGATGATCCCCAATCTCTACAAGATCGCCGGCGAACTCCTCCCTCTCACCCTTCACGTCTCCGCCCGCGCCATCGCCGCGCAGGGCCTTTCCATTTTCGGCGACCATTCCGACGTCATGGCCTGCCGCGCCACCGGCTGCGCCCTCCTCTGCTCCAACAACGGCCAGGAGGCCCAGGACCTCGCCCTCGTCGCCCACGCCGCCAGCTACCGCGCCCGCATCCCGTTCATCCATTTCTTCGACGGCTTCCGCACTTCCCACGAGGTTTCCAAGATCGCCACGCTTTCCGACGACGACATCCGCGCCGTCATCAGCGAACAGGATATCGCCGACTTCCGCGCCCGCGCCCTCTCCCCCGACCGTCCCGCCATCCGCGGCACCGCCCAGAATCCCGACGTCTATTTCCAAGGCCGTGAATCGGTCAACCGGTTCTACGATCAGCTTCCCGCCATCGTCCAGGGCGAGATGGACCGCCTCGCCGAGGTCACCGGCCGTCAGTATCGTCTCTACGAATACCACGGACACCCCCAGGCCGACCGCGTGATCGTCGCAATGGGCAGCGCCATCGAAACCATCGCCGAAACCGTCGACTGGCTCGTCGCCAAGGGCGAAAAAGTCGGCGTCCTCGCCGTCCGGCTCTTCCTCCCGTTCCACGTCAAATCCTTCCTCGCGGCGATCCCCCCGACCGTCAAAGCCATCGCCGTCCTCGACCGCACCAAGGAGCCCGGTTCCCTCGGCGAACCGCTTTATCTCAACGTCGTCGCCGCCCTCGCCCAAGGCCTTTCCCCGCTCGCCAACTCCCCCCGCGTCGTCGGCGGCCGCTACGGACTCGGCTCCAAGGAATTCACTCCCGGCATGGTCCGCGCCGCCTTCGACAACCTTGCCCGCTGGGAACCGCTTTCCAAGTTCACCCTCGGCATCCTCGACGATGTCACCGGCAGCTCCCTCGGCTACGACGAGGCGTTCGATCTCGAAGCCTCCGATGTGCGCCGTTGCGTGTTCGTCGGCCTCGGCGCCGACGGCACCGTGGGCGCCAACAAGAACTCGATCAAAATCATCGGCGAACAGACCGACAACTTCGCCCAAGGGTACTTCGTCTACGATTCCAAGAAATCCGGCTCCGTCACCACCTCCCACCTGCGTTTCGGCCCGCGTCCGATCAAGGCCCCTTACCTCATCCGCCACGCCGACTTTGTCGCGTGCAGCCAATACAACTTTGTCGGCCGCCAGAAGATCCTCGATTACGCCGCCGCCGGCGCGACCGTACTGCTCAACTCTCCGCATTCCGCCGCGGACACTTGGGCAAAGCTCCCTCGTGAATGGCAGGAAACGCTCATCGCGAAAAAGCTCCGTCTCTTCGTGATCGACGCCACCCATGTCGCCCAGGCCGCCGGCATGGGCCGCCGCACCAACACCGTTCTGCAGACCTGCTTCTTCGCCCTTTCCGGCGTGCTTCCGCAGGCCGAGGCCATCAAGCAGATCAAGAAGGCGATCGAGAAAACCTACAGCCGCAAGGGTGACAAGGTCGTCCAGATGAACTACGCCGCCGTGGACGCCGCCCTCGCCGGCCTGCAGGAGGTTGCGCTTCCCGCGAATGTCGACGCCACCGCGGTCGCATCGATCAAGCCGAGTTATCCGGGCGCCTCCGAATTCGTCCAAAAGGTCACCGTGCGTCTGCTCGCCGACGAAGGCGACAACCTCCCCGTGAGCGCCATGCCCTCCGACGGCTGCTGGCCCACCGGCACCACCCGTTTCGAGAAGCGCAACATCGCCCTCGAAATCCCCTCCTGGGACTCCGCGCTCTGTATCCAATGTAACAAGTGCGCGATGGTCTGCCCGCACGCCGCCATCCGTCCCAAGTTCTACCCCGACTCCGCCCTCGCCGGCGCCCCCGAGGGTTTCGCCTCCACCGCCTTCCGCTCCAAGGAACATCCAGGCTATCGCTACACCCTCCAGGTCGCACCGGAGGATTGCACCGGTTGCTCGCTCTGCGTGCAGGTCTGCCCGGCCAAGGACAAAACCAACCCGCGCCACAAGGCCATCGACATGGTCTCGCAGCCCGAGCGCCTTGTCGCCGAACGTGCCAACTGGGATTTCTTCCTCACCCTCCCCGAGGCCGATCGCTCCAAGGTCGACACCACGAGCGTCAAGGGCACGCAGTTCCTGCAACCGCTCATGGAGTTCTCCGGCGCCTGCGCCGGCTGCGGCGAAACGCCCTACCTGAAGCTCCTCACCCAGCTCTTCGGCGACCGGCTCATCATGGCCAACGCCACCGGCTGCTCCTCGATCTACGGCGGCAATCTCCCGACCACTCCGTACTGCCAGGACAAGAACGGACGCGGTCCCGCCTGGGCCAACTCGCTCTTCGAGGACAATGCCGAGTTCGGCCTGGGCCTGCGCCTCGCCGCCAATCAGCGTCTCGAGACCGCCCGCACGCTCCTGCAACTCCTCGCCCCCGAGGTCGGCACCGAGCTCGCGACGGCCATCCTTGAGGCCCCGCAAAGCTGCGAAGCCGACTACGCCGCCCAGCGCGAACGCGTCATCGCACTGCGCGCCGCGTTGAAGGGTAACGTCACTCCGGTCGGTCTTCGCCTCTCCGCCCTCGCCGACGACTTCGTCAAAAAGACCGTCTGGACCATCGGTGGTGACGGTTGGGCTTATGACATCGGCTACGGCGGCCTCGACCACGTCCTCGCTTCCGGTGCCAACGTCAAGATCCTCGTCCTGGATACCGAGGTGTATTCCAACACCGGCGGACAATCCTCCAAGTCCACTCCGATGGGCGCCGTCGCCAAGTTCGCCTCCGGAGGCAAAGGCACCGCCAAAAAGGACCTCGCTCTCATCGCCGCGCAATACGGCCACGTCTACGTCGCCAAAGTCGCTTTCGGCGCCAAGGACAGCCAGACCGTGCAAGCCCTCCGTGAAGCCGAAGCCTATCCCGGCCCCGCACTCATCGTCGCGTACTCACATTGTATCGCTCATGGCTACAGCTTGGACCGCGGTCTCGATCAGCAGAAGCTCGCCGTCGACACCGGCTATTGGCCGCTCTTCCGCTACGATCCCCGCCTCGCCGAGGCCGGCCAGACGCCGCTCAAGCTCGACTCGGCCGCACCCAAGACCGAACTCGCCAAGTTCACGGCCAACGAGACGCGCTTCGGCATCTTGAAAAACATCGACCCGGATCGCGCCGACTCGCTCGCCGCGCAAGCCCAGGCCGAGGTCCTCCGCCACTACGCCCACTACCAGCACCTCGCGGAGCCCGCGAAAGCCAAACCCGCGCCTGCCGCCGCCCCCGCACCCGTCGCACCCGCACCCGTCGCCAACTAACAGCCCCTCCGCGGTGGGGGTGGGGGAATTTATAGTAAAAATAATTGAGGGATATCTACAACACCAACCGGAAAGAGAAAACGAACATCATAATAAGAAACCAAAAAAAAAAAAACAACACCAAAAAAAAAACCGGCCA
>JANJTQ010000046.1 GCA_024711005.1 Opitutaceae bacterium
CGCCTTAAGCTCGTCACGTCCGGCCTGGACCTGTGCGCGGTCCTTTTCCGCTTCGGCGCGCATCTTCTCCAGCGCGGCGGTTTCTTTTGCGAGGCGGGCTTTTTCTTCCTTCTGCGCGGCTTCGGCCGCGGAAACTTTCTCTTCGCCCGCCGACAATGCTTTTTCCCGCTCGGCAATCTTGCCGGTTTGCTGGACCAGGGCCTTTTCGCGGCCGGCCATCTCGGCGGCCTGTTTCTTCGCCTCGGCCTGAGCGGCTTCCAGTCCCGCGGCATCGGCTTCGAGACGGGATTTCTCGGCGGCGAGCTTTGCCTGCGCGGCTTTGAGTTCTTCGCGTGCGACCTGCGCCTGCTCGCGATCTTTTTCCGCCTCCGCGCGCATTTTCTCCAATGCGGCGGTCTCCTTCGCCAAGCGGGACTTTTCCTCCCGTTGTTCGGCCTCGGCCGCGGAAATTTTCTCTTCGTTCGCGGCCAGGGCTTTTTCGCGGGCCGTGATTTTGGCGGTTTGCTCCGCCAGCGCCTTCTCGCCGCGCGCCACTTCGGCGGCCTGCTTTTTCATCCCGGCCTGGGCCGCTTCGAGCCCCGCGGCGTCGGCTTCGACCCGGGCGGTCTCGGCCGCAAGCTTCGCCTGGGCGGCTTCGAGCTCCTCGCGCAAAGCCTGTGTTTTCGCCTTGTCCTTCGCCACCTCGGCGCGGGATTTCTCCAGTGCGGCAACCTCCTTGGCAAGGCGCTCCTGCTCCTCGGCTTGCTCGGCCTCGGCGGAGGAGACTTTCTCCTCGTTCACCATGAGGTTCTGCTCGCGCTCGATGAGCTTGGCCATTTGTGCGGCGAGGGCCTTTTCCCGACGTCCGACCTCGACGGCCTGCTTCTTTGCATCGGTCTGCGTGGCCGCGAAAGCGGCGGCATCCGCCTCGATGCGGGCGGCTTCACTCGCGAGTTGTGCCTGTTGCTCCTCCAGCTTGGCTCGCGCCTTCGCCTGGACGGCCTGATCGGCCTCGATCGCCTTTCGCAATTTTTCCAGCGCCTCCTTTTCGGCAACCAACCGGGCCTGCTCTTGCGGCAGGTCTTTTTGCGCGGCTTCAAAACGTTCTTGCTCGGCCGCCAAGGCTTTCTCGCGGGACGCAAGCATCGCCTCCTGTGCTTCGAATTCGGCGCGAACTTCCTCGTGGGCGTTAACCGCCTTGGAATGGGCGATCGCCGCTTTGGCGAGTTCCTTCTCGCGGGTCGCGAGACTGGCGGCGGCCTGACTCGCGGCGGCTTGAGCGGCCTCGAGCTCGGCTCGTGCAGCCCGGACGGATTCCACTTCGGCGGCCTGACGCGCTTTCTCGGCGGTCAGCGCGGCCTCCATCTCGGCCAGCGCTTTTTCACGCTCCGTCAGCTCCTGCGTGCGTGACACGCTGGTTGCGTTCGAGAGGTGATGTTTCTCCAACGCCTCCTGCAACTCGCGACCGAGCCGGTCGCACTCCGCGCGCAATGTCGTCAACTCACGGTCGTCGCCGGCGCCTTTTTTCCCTGTGGCCGCCGGACGAGACGTGCTTCCATCATCGGCAAGAAACAGGGTGAGCGGGGACCGGCAGTGACGCAGGAACACTCCGGCTTCCTCGGCGAACGACGGCTTTAAAAGCTCGTCGGCGCGCGCCAGCAACGCAGGCAGGTTCACCGGCGGATGAAAAAGATCGCGCACACCAAGCCGGATCGCCTTGACGATAAAATCGAGCTGCGGCTTGGCGCATAACAACACCACATGCGCATCGTGCTGGTGCCCCCGGACCCGCTCCACCATCTCAAGCACACCGTCATCCTTCGTGCGGGCATCGCACACGATCAGGTCGAAACGCTCCCCCTGAATGGTCGCCATGAGCTCGGCTTCGGCAGGGATCTCCCGGTCATAGAGACCACCGGATGTTGCGATCAATGCTCGGGCGTAGCAGACGGCAGAGCCAGTCCTGATAAGAAGGAGTTTAGCCGACACGGGGAAGCGGGGTTGTTAACTTACAGTAAACGGAGGAGCGAGACAGGTCATGAAAGCACCCCCAGCGAGCTTTTCGTGCAACCTAAAAGTTCCCTTTGATTCATGATTTTACACCACTTTACAATTACTTTTTTTTAACAAATTAGTAAGCTCGTTCCTTCGGAGCTCATAAAAATAAATTATGTCGCGCCGGAATATCGGCCCGGAACGGAGACTTACATGAGTGCCGGGCTCGTGCGCACCCAATGGCAGACCCACCAGACTCATGCAATCAAAATGCCTTAATTGCCAGCGTCCGCTCGCGGATTCCCCGCTCGGCGTTGCGATCCCTGAGAACCGAGAATCGTCGGCGGCCCGTCGAGCTTCAGGCGGAAGATGCCTTCTTCTTGCGTGTGGCCGCCGCTTTGCGAGCCCCGCGCGAACGTTGGGGCGAGGGTTTCGCCCGACCGGTCCCGACCGCGGTGTCGCGTGCCGCTTTTTTCCGCGTGGCGGACGACGCTTTCCCCTTTTTCGGCGCGGGCAGGTCGACTCCCGCCCGACGCGCCTCGGAAAGCCCGATCGCAACCGCTTGCTTGCGGGATTGGATGTAGGGATCGCCTCGTTCGTAGCGGCGCATCTCTTCTCTCACGAATTCTCCCGCTTGAGCCGTGGGCTTCTTTCCTTCGCGTTTTTTGCGACGCGCGCGTTCCAATGTCGTTTGAGTGGGCATGCTACGACGGGCTTTCACCAGAGAACACGCGAGCGCCTCGCGGTTCCCGATTCAGCGCCATTCCGCGCTCTTGGCGGGAAAAAATCCGGCCGCTCGATGTTACGTGAGCCGACTCGCATCCATCGCATCGGCCAGCGCGGAATAGCCATCGGCGGGGATATGAAATGGATCCATAATCGTTTCTCCGGAACCGGAAGGCAAAGCCTCCTGACGAGCGGTGTTCGTCTCGACGACGGACATGATCGCCGTTTCGCAAACCACCGTTCCGCGGGTCTCGTCGGTCACGTTCGATTTGGATGGTTGATCAGGTGCGAGGGCGGCTGAAGTCGGAGACGTGGGTGCCACGACCTCAGATCTCACCTCGGGAGTCCTTGGAATTTCCAATGCCGCTTTTTTCAGCTGGTCCGTGAGCGCGTCGAGGGCGAATTCCAATCCCGTGAAACGTGACTTCAGCGCATCGGCTGTCGCAGCCAGTAGCGCGCCGGTCTCGTCGCGGACCCGCTCGGCTCGCGCAACCGCGGCGGGAAGATCGGCGAGCGTCGACGCAAGAGCAACCTGTCGTTGACGCAGCTCCGACTCCATCCCGGCAAAACCGGCCAGCGTGCGATCCAGCGCGGCCGCGACGAAAGCCGCTTGGTCTGCGCGAGCGGCGAGTGCCTCTTCCCGCCGGCTGGCTCGCTCGTCCCGGGCGCGGGCGTTGAGCTCGGCTTGATCGAGCCGGTGCGCAAACTCGTCGATCTTCTCTTGGAAAACCGCCGGCAGGCGTTCGGCGGCGGTGATATTGCGCGCGGCCAGGCCGGCGGCGTCACCCAAACCGGTCGCGGCGGCCGCCCATTGCGCACCCCAGCGCGAAGTCGTGGCGGTGGACGAGTTAACAAGATCGACCAGTTCACGCTGACGTTCCGCCAGGGCGGTTTCGCGCTGGCGCCCATCGTTGAGCACAAATGGAAGCACCATCAGGACGGAGCCGAGACAGGTACAAGCAATCATACCCACCAGCGCCCCGCCGGTGAGTTCGCCCGATGTCCCCCACGCGATGCGCAGCGCCGTGAGCAACAACACGCCATCGGCGACGAAGAACGGAATAAAGGACAGGGAACGCGGCGGAACGGATGAACTCATGCGACAAAAAAAGGAGCCCTGTTGGTGTCGCAGATTCCGGGCTTTTCAAGGGTGAAGGAGAAGACGCCCCACCTCGCCATCCCCATGCCGGGGATAACGGATGCGCGCAGCGGATAGAGGCGGTCCCTCCACCGCACAACCGACCGGACGCTTCGCCGGCACTTATTCTTTTTTTGCCTCGGCTAGCTCCTGCTCGATAAACTTCAGGATCTCCATACGTCCGGTTTTTTTGGTCGAGGAACTCGCGAAGATCCGAGGCGGTTCCACCATAAAATCGGCAATCACGTTTTTGAAGCGCGCGATGTTCGACTGCACCACCGAGTTGGAGACCTTGTCGGTCTTCGTGAAGACGAGCGAATACGCGATGTCCACCCCCGTCAGCCATTGCAGAAACTCCAGGTCGATGCGCTGCGGCGTCAGGCGTGAATCGATCAGCACAAACAAATGAAGCAGGACGTCGCGCTTCTCGATGAAATTGGCCACGGCCACATTGAAATCGGCCCGTTCCTCCCGCGCGACCTTCGCGTAACCGTAGCCAGGCAAATCGACGAGACACCAGTTGGTGTTGATTCGAAAAAAATTAATGAGCTTGGTCTTGCCCGGCGTGACCGAGGCTTTGGCCAGGGCATTGCGTTCCGTAAGCAAATTGATGAGCGAAGACTTGCCCACGTTGGACCGGCCGATGAAGGCGAACTCCGGCAGCGTCCATCGCGGAGACGACGCGAGCGTCGGGGCGCTTTTCTCGAAAACGGCGGATTTGATCTTCATGCCCCACTAAAGGAAGACCTCGCCGCCCGCAGGCAAGCAATCCGTCGACGGCCGGCACCTACACCGCACCTACACCACCCTGAATTGCGTCACGCGTTTCCGTCGCCTCGACGTCGCGGTCAGCGCAGATTGACCTTCACGTTCTCGCCAAGGCTTACCGGCCGATGCCCGGTGAGCTTGCGTTTTGCGAGACCGACGAGTTTGACGACCGCGCTTGCGGACGAATCCCAAAATTGCGCCGAGTCGACTTCGATGCGCAGGAGCGCGAGATGCGGATCGTTTACACCTAGGGGAAACCAAATTTTCGCATCGGGAGTCCACAGGTCGTTGGCCTTCTCGCGGTCTCGAACCACAAAGGCCCGGCCGGACACCGAGACATACCGCTGATCATCCGGAGCGGCGTAGGACAGACCGATTTCACGATCATGGTAGATGTCCGCGATCTTGGGCGAATCGATGGACGTGAAAAACCACAACTCCGCGTGGTCCACGTCGATCTGCTGCGTGGCCATCGGCCGGCTGTGCAATGCGCCGTCTTCCGCCACGGTGGTCATCATGGCAACGTCGATTTCTTTGATGAGTTCCCAAAGTTTGGTGTAACCCTCGGGCCCTCGTAATGGATGAGAGGAGGTAAGTGTGGTCATAAAAAACGGCAGACCGCGACCATCGCCAAAGGATCGCCCGATCCTGTCATGGGGCTGAACGCCGATGGTCTAAACAAAGGATTCGCACGCTGCGAAAACTGCCGCTTACTCGCCGGCTTCATTGCCCATTATGTCGCGCCTCAACTTCACCTTGGAAAAAACCGCCGTCGGATCGAAGGCGCGCGCCGCCCGGTTTATGACACTCCACGGCGAGGTGAAAACCCCCGTCTTCATGCCCGTCGGCACACAGGCCACCGTGAAGTCGCAGACGATCGACACGCTCCATGAGGCCGGCTCCAGCGTACTGCTCGCCAACACCTATCACCTGCTTCTCCGCCCCGGACCCGAGGTGTTCAAAAAATTCGGAGGCATTCATCGTTTCATGAGTTGGGACAAACCCGTGCTCACAGACTCGGGTGGTTTCCAGATTTTCTCCCTGCCCCACTCCCGCGATATGAACGAGGAGGGCGCGCAATTCCGAAGCTATGTGGATGGCGCCTCTTACCACCTCACGCCCGAGCTCAGCATCTCGATGCAGCGCGCCATCGGCAGCGACATCATGATGGTGCTCGATCAGTGCATCCCTTCGACCGCGCCCTACGATCAGGCCGAGGCCGCGATGCAACTCACCCACCGCTGGGCCGAACGCTCCCTGCGCGCACGCGGCGACTCGCCCCAGGCGATGTTCGGCATCGTTCAGGGCGCCTGTCACCACGACCTGCGCAAACAAAGCGCCGCGTTCCTTCGCGAGCTGCCCTTCGACGGCCTCGCCATCGGCGGACTCGCCGTGGGTGAAACGCATGCCGAGCGCTACGAGTTCACCGCGCTGGTGACCGACTACCTACCCGAGCATCTGCCGCGCTACCTCATGGGCGTAGGCACGCCGATCGACATCCTCGAAGCGGTTCACCGCGGCGTGGACATGTTCGACTGCATCATCCCGACGCAACTCGCACAGCGCGGGACCGCCTTCACGTCGCACGGCAAAATGCACCTGTCGCGCACCGTTTATAAACTCCAGGAAGGCCCGCTCGACACGCGCTGCCATTGCCCGACCTGCAAACGCTACGAACGCGGCTACCTGCATCACCTCGTCAAGACCGGCGAAAACCTGGGGTGGCATCTGCTCGGCCAGCATAACATCTGGTTTTACCACCAACTCATGCGCGAGATCCGCGCGGCCATTCTCGGCGGCACCTGGCTCGAATACTATGAGAGCAAACGCCTCGAGCTCGTTCGCAACGACGAGGAGAACCCCACCATCCCCACAAAAAAGCCCAAGGCCGCTCGCGCACCGCAGCTGGGCGACTACGAAATCCACACGTCGCCCCAGGGATTTTGCAGCATTCGCCAGCTCAGTTCCGGCGAGATCATGCACTCGGTCAACCGCCCCGAGGACGAAGCGCAAAAACTCTACGTCGACCAATCCTGCCTCGCCACGCGCCTGCTCCGCAACGTGGCGGAGAGCGTGAGCGACCCGACTTCCGAGCTCGTCATCTGGGACGTCGGCCTCGGCGCGGCCTCCAACGCGATGGCCGCGCTCCAATGCTTCGAGCGCGAGCTCGCCACCCACGGCCCCGACGCGCTGCGCGCTTTGCGCATCGTCAGTTTCGAATGCGATCTCGATCCGCTCACGCTGGCCGCGAAGCACCCGCATTTCTTCCCGCATTTGCGTCACGGCGCTCCTCACGCGCTGTTGAAAAACGGGGTGTGGTCGCACGCCTCCGGCCTGCTCACGTGGGAACTGCACAAAGGCGACTTCCTCGGGTTCATCGAAACGTCCGCCGCGCCCGACATCATTTTCTACGATCCGTTTTCCTCGAAGACCGACACGGCCTTATGGACGCCCGACGTCTTCGCCCGCATCGCCCGGCATTGCGCGTCCAAATCCGCCGAGCTCTACACCTACTCGAACTCAACCGCCGTGCGCGTGGCGCTGCTCACCGCCGGCTGGAGCGTGGCCGAAGGCACCGGCACCGGACCGAAGTCGACAACGACAATCGCTTTCACCCAACTCCAGTCGATCGCCTCGCACCCGCTCTCCCCACGCCCGCTCGGCGAAGAATGGCTCGTGCGCTGGCGCCGCAGCGGATCGAAGTTCCCCGCCGACCTGCCCGAAGCGGAACACCCGGCCTTCGCCCAACGCATCGAAACGCATCCGCAGTTTCAAAAGCCGGTTTGATCGCCGCCAAATGCCAATCCGATATGGAGTGCGGAGACTTGTCGCCGCTTTGGACGACGGGACTTGTCACGTCGCCATTCATGCGAAAGACCGCGCGATAAAAGGATCGCGACGCGGGCCGTCGGGCCGGCCCGTCGAAAGCGGCGACAGGATTGCCGTGGCTCCCTGAAGTGAGCGCCGCGCCTTTCCGTCTTGAGAATGCGCTTCACCCGTCGCACAAAACCTCCGGTCGCGGACGCTCCCCCTATGAATCATTCCGAAGAGGCCTCGAAACTGCCCAAATTCCCGTTCATCGCAGGCGATCTGGTTCTCATCGCCACCGCCGGCACCATCGCCTGGCGCAGCGCCACTCCCCTCAGCCCCGGCGCATTGATCGCGATCACCGCGTGTGTCGTCATCGGTGCCGCCCTTGCCGTGGTACCCTACCTTGCCAACTACGCGCGCCGTCAGGACGCCGAACTCACCGAGCGACAACACCAGATCGCCGCCCTCGCGCGCACCACCGCCGACTCCGCCGAACAACTCAGCATCGCCACGTCGGGCCTGCATGGCATCGCCGAATCTTCCAAGCACAGCCTCGACGTCATCAGTAAGCTTCCCGACCAGCTTCAGGGACGCATCGACGACCTCACCCAACAACTCGCCGGCTCCGCCATCGCCTCGCAAGTCGCCATCAAGGAAGACCTCGACCACCTCCAAGCCGCCGCCGAAAAAATCTCCCGCGCCTTGGCGCAACTCGACGCCGACATCCAAGCCAAGGCCACCACGCTGGTCTCCTTTGAAAAAGGGCTCAACGAGGCCCTCGCCCGCGCCACCACGCAGCTCGATTCGTTCGTTTCCAACGCCATCACCCATGCCGTGCGCTCGGCCGAATCAGTTGCCGTCACCCCACCCTCCGCACCCAAGTCCCACACCCCAAAATCAAAGGGCAAGGCAGGCACGCAGAGTTCGCCGCATAAATCCGCAGACAACCCCGCGACCGAAACTTCGATCGACAACGTATCCATCGGACACGAACCCATTCCTGAGTCGGCCACTGCCGCCGAGCATCCTACGGTGAGCGCGTCCAAACCGGAAGAGCCCGCGCCTATCGCCGCACCGGCACCGGCCGCTGCCGAACCGTCCCCTTCCGCTGAACCGATTATCGCCGCCGCAGTCGCCCCGTCCGTCGAAGACGAAACCCCCGCGCCCGCCGAGGTATTCTCCGCCGCCGAACCCCACGCCGACGAAGTCCCGGTCGACGCCCCCCCGGCCCCAAAACCACCCCGAGCCCGCAAAACCAAGGCCACCGATGATGCCGGCCTGGATCTCGGTCTCACTCCGGATGAGCCCGAAGCCACCGAAAGCGCCATCACCTCGGATGGATTTACCCGTCTGATCGCCACCGCCTACATCGGTATCGGCAACAAACTCTTCATCCGTGGAGACGGCCCGGGGCTTTCTTGGGAAAAAGGAGTTCCACTCCAATTCGTCTCCATCGGCAAATGGCGCTGGGAAACACCCGACGCCGCCGCGCCCATCTCCGCCAAGCTCTATAAAAACGATCAGATCGAGTGTCCGGGCCTCGGATCCCTCACCCTCGAACCCGGGCGCCAGCACGAAGTAAACGCCGGCTTCTGAGCCAGAGGCGGCATGGGCATCCCGGGCGAAACCGGGTCTCCGTCCGGCTTCCGCACTCGCCTTTTGCCCGCACACCCGGCTTGGTGTCCGCCCGTTATGTCCACTTCCGCCACCGCCCTTCCCAAACCCGTCCCTGGCCAGCCCTGCTCCTGCGGGAGCGGCCTTGATTTCGCCGCCTGCTGCGAACCCGTCATCACCGGGAAACGCCTCGCCACGACCGCCGAAGAGTTGATCCGCGCCCGCTTCACCGCGCACGTCGCCAACGAAAACCTCTTCCTGCACAACAGCTATCTGCCGACGTCGCGTCAGCCTTACGTCGAGGACTCCGAGGTGTCGCCGCTCGCATGGACGCGTCTCGTCATCCACTCGCACGAACCCGAGGTGAAGCCCAACGTCTCCCACGTCGATTTCACGGCCCATTACACCGAGAAGGGCTTCGACGGCGCGCTGCACGAGAAATCCGAATTTCAACGCATCGACGGCCGCTGGTTCTTCACCCGTACGCTTCGACAAGGCCCGGTCCCCATCAAATCCAGCGCGCCGAAGGTCGGCCGCAACGACCCGTGCCCCTGCGGCAGCGGAAAAAAATACAAGCAGTGCTGCCTCGGCAAAGCCTGAGGCTCGGAACGCGCAATTGAATCATAGACGCGGCTTCCCGCCAAAACGGCAAGATGCCGCGTCTACGTCGGGCTGTGTCGACGTCAGCTGTCTTCGAGCTCTACGTTTTGCTCGTGCAGAAACGGCACCAATTCGTCCACACCGAAGTCGGCCAGAATCTTGCCGTTCCAATCCAAGGTGGGCGTGAGCGACTGACCCGACTTACGCCGCATCTCCTCGAACGAAGCGGGATTCTCCAGCACATTCACTTCGCGATGGCCGATCCCGTGCTCATCAAGAAACCCGGTGACTTCATCGCACCACGGACAACCGGGTTTGACGTAAAGGAGTGGTAGATTTTCGGTTTTCATAACGGAGTGGAGGTTCAACCAAAAAGTGGCCGCATAGGGCGTCCTTTTCCAGCCGCGCCCCCACAAAAATGGTTTGAAGACGCCGCGCTAAATAGCGCCCGCAGATTGGACGGAACAACCGGCGCCGATATCTTTGAGCATGCAACTCACGGGCATCCATCACCTCACGGCGATCACCGCCAACGCGGGACGTAATCACCACTTTTACACCCACACGCTGGGAATGCGGCTGGTCAAAAAAACCGTGAATCAGGACGATGTCTCCGCCTATCACCTCTTCTACGCGGATGCGCTGGCCTCGCCCGGCACCGACCTCACGTTCTTCGACTGGCCATCTCCGCGAGAACGTCGCGGCACACGCAGCATCATACGCGCCGGCCTTCGTGTCGCCGGTGAAAACACCTTGCAGTGGTGGCTTCGCCGTTTCGACGAAGCCGGGGTCTTTCATGGCGGCCTCACGGTCCGCGACAAACGCTCCACGATCGACTTCGAGGACCCTGATGGACTGCGCCTCAGCTTGATCGACGACAACGGCGGAGGCGAATCGCACCCGTGGGAGGCAAGCCCGGTGCCCGCCCCGTACCAGATCCGCGGACTCGGACCCGTCACCCTTAGCGTCCCGGAATTCACCCCGACTGATCGCGTGCTCGCCGATGTGCTCAACTTGCGACGGGCGCGCATGTATTCGTTTTTCAATGACAGTAAACCCGACGTCCATGTCTATGAAATGGGCGGAGGCGGCCCGTCCGCGGAACTGCATCTGCTCGTCGAGCCTGGGACGGCGCCCGCCCGCTCCGGCGCCGGCGCGGTCCATCACGTCGCGCTGCGCACGCCGGACATCTCCGACTACAACGCATGGAACGCGCGCCTGCAGGAAGCCGGTATGCCGGCCAGCGGCCCGGTGGACCGTCATTACTTCCGCAGCCTGTATTTCCGCGAACCGGGCGGCATTCTCTTCGAAATTGCAACCGACGGTCCCGGCTTCACCACCGACGAGCCGTTGGAATCCCTCGGCAACCACCTCGCACTGCCGCCGTTCCTCGAAGGTCGACGCAAGGAGATAGAGGCGGGCCTCAAACCGCTCGCCACCGTGGAGGTCTAGGGAGCGTCTCTCACTCCTCCGGCCAGCGGGCAAGGAACGCCATCTGCGCATCGCGATCAGGGATATCCTCGTAGCCGTCGCGCGTGAGAAATCGCAGCGGATAACCCGTCTCCAACGCGCGCACGACCACCGTTTGTCCGTCGACCGAAAACTCCGCCCGCCACGCACCGCAGCCGATCTCAAACGCTCCCGACTTCCGCTTGCGAATCCGTCGGGTGCGATGCGGCGACGGATCGCACGATAACAACTCCGTCAATCGCGCAGTGAAATCCACGTGCCAGATCTCTCGCAGCCATTGCACCTGCGCCTCCGCCCGCTCGGAAAAACCCACCGTGAATTGCGCCGGCGCATTCACCTGTGCATCCACCTCGGCGATCCAACCGGCCTTCGCCTCGGGAAACGAGTCGTAGGCCGGCACGTACGGTTTCACATCGAAGACCGGCGTGCCATCGACCAGATCGCACGCGCCGAGTCGCAAAATGCGTCCTTTTACCCCGAGCAGACGCACCGGGGTCATGCCGAGCGGATTCGGCCGATGCGGCGAACGCGTCGCAAACACTCCGCGCCGCTGCGACGGCCCGCGTGGCGGCAACACCAGCGGGCGCCAGGTCTCGTTGCGATGAAACCACCACAACAACCAAACGCGGTCGAAGCCCTCGATGTCTTGCAATGCGTGCTCAAAATTTGAGCCGGGCAGCAGCTCCAGGACGTTGCACTCCGCCTCGCCCTCGGCGGGCTGGTGGAGCGCCTGAAACTTCACCCGCTTTTCGGTGCGGATGAACCCGATGGGCTTGAGCGTGAGCGAGTCGGACACATCCCCAGCAAGCCGAGGATTCGCGCGGGGTCTATGCTGAACTCACACCCGACACATCCGTGTCCCCTCGCGGACAGGAACCGCATCCCGCCCGCTCGGTCTGCCGGAGCCAACCCCCGATTCTTTATGCTCAAATGGGCTCTCATTTTCTTCATCATCGCGCTCATCGCCGGAGCGCTCGGGTTCACCACCATCGCCGGCACCTCCATCGCGATCGCGAAGGTGCTGTTCTTCATCTTTCTCGCCCTCGTGGTGATCTTTGTGATCGCGGCGATCTTCATCGGGAAAAAAATCTTCTGACCGTCTCCGGACGCGCGCAGCGAGTGGGACATTTCCCCGCCGCCCGACAAGCCCCGGACCCGATGGTCGCGGAGCGGCGTCACCATTAACATGGGGCACCATGTTAGCCGACCTTGCCATCATTCCCATCGGGCACAGCCCGCACACCAGCAAGACCCTCGCCGAGGTCCTCAAGACAATCAAGGACTCCGGTCTGCCTTATCAACTCACCCCCACCTCGACCTGCATCGAGGGCAGTTGGGATGAAATCCTCGCGGTCGTGAAACGGTGTCACCAGATCGGACGCGCCGACGCTCCGCATGTGGTCACGCTGCTGCGCCTTGAGGAAGACGAAGCGACCGAGGGCAAACTAAAGAGCAACCCCGAGTCGGTTGAAAAGAAAGCCGGCGAATCGTTTGAAAAAAATCCCGCGGTGGCCTGACCGGGACCGCCGGAAACGCTACCTTCCGGCGATTTGACCGGGGAGAATTCGTCTCGCTCAGCGAAGCCTTTGCGGTGGCTCGACGACCGGGTCCGGTGATTTCCGGCGCATTTTGTGTTTGCCTAGGATGTCCGCCATCCGTCTGGTTTCCGTTCCTTCCCTGCCCGGGTGGTGGAATTGGTAGACACGCAGGTCTCAGAAGCCTGTGCCTAACAGCGTAGCGGTTCGAGTCCGCTCCCGGGCACCATTTTGAAAAACCGTTGTTCGTTTCCACGGACCACGGTTTTTTTATGAGTTCGCCTTCCGCTTCGTCATGCCGCTCCCGCATTCCTTTCCGTTCGATCCCACCGGCGGTTATTCGCCCGAACAGTTGCGCCAACTCCGTCCGGTCATCGATGAACCCGCCGACTTCGCCGACTTCTGGCGCGCTTCCTTCGACGAGGCCATGCGCGCCCCGCTCGACTGGTCGATCAAGCCCTCCGCCCATCCCGGCAACGACGACCATGAGGTATTCGATATCGAATACGCGGGCATGCTCGGCAATCGCATCGGCGGCTGGCTGACCACACCCCGTCGTCGACCGGTACGCCGCGGCTTCCTGATCAGTCACGGCTACGGCGGCCGCGACAATCCCGACCTTTCCCCGCCCGCCGACGATGCGGCGACCATCCAGCCGGTCGCCACCGGCCTTCCCACGCGCAGTCTCCGCGCCGGCATTCCTTCGCAGGGCGGCGAACACGTCCTTCACGGAATCGACCGGCGAGAAACCTACGTTCATCGCCACTGCGTCATGGACCATTGGCGGGCGGCCTCCGTGCTCCTCGAAGCCGTGCCCGAGTCACGTCCGCGTCTCGACTATATCGGCGGCAGCTTTGGCGGCGGGATCGGCGCGATGACGCTTCCGTGGGACAAACGCTTTCGCGCCGCCTATCTCTGCGTGCCGAGCTTCGGCAATCATCCCCTCCGCCTTCAACTCCCGTGCAGTGGCAGCGGCGAATCCGTACGCCTTCTCGCGCAACGCCGGCCCGAGATCCGTGAGGTGCTCGCCTACTTCGATGCCGCGATCGCCGCGCGCCACACAACCATCCCGGTGATCGTTGCCGCGGCCGCGTTCGATCCCGCCGTGCCGCCCGCCGGGCAATACTCGGTTTACCATTCCTTGGGCGGCCCCCAGGAGCTTTTCCCGCTCACCGCCGGCCACTACGAGGGCTACCCGGGCCAGTCTCGCGAAGAACTTGAATTACAAGCCGCTCTCCGTCGCTTCTTCGCCGGTGAACAGGCCTCTCCGTCAAACATCCGTTGACAGAGCGCACAGGGGTGGAATGACAGCGAGGTGACGCTTTCGCTTTCACCACAGGGACACCTGCATCTCGACGAGACCAACGCCGCCGGTCTCTCTCCGCTCGTGGCGGATGGTCTGCGTGCGGCGGTCGCCCAATCCTCCGCGCATGCCCTCCGCTGGCTGGCGACGCGCGGCCTCGATGCGCCCTTGGTTCCGGCCGACGCATTTTGGCGCGACTTCGCCCGGCGCTATTTCACCCGGCTGTGTCACACGCCCGAATTGGATGCGATTGAAACGCTTCCGGCTCCGCCCCCGGCCGAGTTGGAAGCCCTCGCCCTCTCGGCGCCTCCGTTGCCCGGCGCCGAGTATTTGAAAGCGGATACGTTGCTCGGCCTCTGGCGCGAGCTTGACACGCTGGTTTTCTCCGAGATCGCGGAGACCGACGACGGCGCACAGGCCTGGCTTCGCGAACAAAACCCCGTCTGGAGCCTCGTTGGTCGCGTCACTTTCCATCTCGCGGAAAACAAGCGCGATCCCGACCGTCCGTTCGCTTTTCTCGCCACCTACATCCACCGCGTTTCCGATCAGGCAAAGCCGCAATACCTCCCTCTCGGACACGCCTTGCAGGAATACTCCGGCACGGGCAATCGCGATGCTCTCCTCACCCTCCTCGCGCCCGTCCAGCGCGCCGCGGCAAAGAGCTCCCTCGTTCGCGAGCTGGTTGCGTCCAAGCGCGTCTACCAGCCGCAGGCGTGGACGCCAAAAGAGGCGCATCGCTTCCTGCGCGACATTCCCCTTTTCGAAGACAGCGGTCTGCTGGTGCGCCTGCCCGATTGGTGGCGCTCCGGCCGGCCAACGCGTCCGGCCGTAAGCGTAACCGTGGGCGAAAAGAAACCCGCGGGCATGGGCCTCGGCGCGTTGTTGGATTTCAAGGTCGAAATCAGCCTCGATGGCGAAACCCTCACCAACGACGAATGGAAGCACCTCTCTTCCACCGACGGTCTCGTGTTGCTGCGCGGAAAATGGATCGAGGTGGACCGCGAGAAACTCGACAGCGTACTCGCCCATTGGAAAGAACTCGAAAACGCCCGCTCCCAAGGAGGCCTTTCCTTCGCCGAGAGTCTTCGCCTGCTCTCCGGCGCCCAGCCCGGCGGAGGCGCCCCCGAAGCCGAACAGGAAGATGTCCGCGCCTGGTCCGCGGTGCGGGCCGGCGGCTGGCTGGAGCAAACGCTCGCCACTCTTCGTCAGCCGGGCGGCGCGGACGAAACCGGCGACGACACGCCCACAGGGCTGCGCGCAACGCTGCGCCCTTATCAACGCATCGGCGTCCGCTGGCTGGCGTTCCTCGCCCGCCTCCGACTGGGCGCGTGCCTCGCCGACGACATGGGTCTCGGAAAAACCCTTCAGGTATTGGCCACGCTGATACAACTGCGCGCCGATCAACCGGACGCCGCCCCCGCCCTCCTCGTCCTGCCCGCGTCTCTACTCGGCAACTGGCGTGGCGAGGCCGAGCACTTCGCGCCGTCGTTGCGTCTGTGGGTCGCCCATCCGTCGGAAAGCGGCGTCGAGGCATTGTCCCTCGCCGCCCGCAATCCCAAGGCGGCGTTCGCCGACGTGGATCTCGTGCTCACGACCTACGGCCTGGTGGGCAAACAGGATTGGCTGCGTCGCTTTGACTGGAGCGTGGTCGTGCTCGATGAAGCGCAGGCCATCAAGAATCCGGGCGCCCGCCAGTCCCGCGCCGTCCGGGAACTCAAGGCCCCCGTGCGTTTCGCACTCACCGGCACGCCGGTGGAAAACAGCCTCGGCGATCTCTGGTCGTTGTTCGACTTCCTCAACCCCGGCCTGCTGGGCAGCGCGACCGAGTTCACCCGCTACGCCAAACGCATGGCCAAGGCCACGGAACCGGGCGCGTTTGCGCCGCTGCGGCAGCTTGTCCGCCCCTACATCCTGCGTCGTCTCAAGTCCGACCGCAGCGTCATCTCCGACTTGCCCGACAAGACCGAGGTGCACGCGTTTTGTCCGCTCACCAAACGCCAGGCGGTCTTGTATGCGGACGCCGTGCGCGAACTCGCCGCGCGCCTGGCCGACGTGCAAGACCTTCAGCGGCGCGGAGTCGTCCTCGCGTTTCTCATGCGCCTGAAACAGCTGTGCAATCATCCCGCGCAATTCCTCGGCTCGGCCGACTACGCGCCGGAGGACAGCGGAAAGTTTCAACGCCTCGCGGACCTCGCCGGCGAGATCGCCTCGCGGCAGGAAAAGGTGCTCGTCTTCACCCAATTCCGCGAAATGACCGGCCCGTTGCATCATTTCCTCACCGGCATTTTCAAGCGTCCCGGACTCGTGTTGCACGGCGGCACCAGCGTGAAGGACCGCCGCGGCTTGGTTGAACAGTTCCAACGCGAGGACGGCCCGCCTTTCTTCATCCTCTCGCTCAAAGCCGGCGGCACCGGCCTCACACTGACGGAGGCCGGCCACGTCATTCACTTCGATCGGTGGTGGAATCCCGCCGTCGAAAACCAGGCGACCGATCGCGCCTATCGCATCGGTCAGAAAAAAAACGTGCTCGTGCACAAATTCGTCTGCCGCGGCACACTCGAGGAAAAGATCGACCGGCTTATCACGGAGAAGCAATCGCTTGCCGACGAGGTGCTGGCCGATGGCGGCGAGATTCCTCTCACCGAGATGGGCAACGACGAGTTGTTGAAATTCGTTTCGCTCGACCTGCGCGCCGCAATGCAGGAGGAGTGAGCCCAACCATGTGGGATCGCATCTTTCCTCCTTACGTCAACGCCGCCACCCGTCGCGCCCAAGCCGCGCGGGCCGTCGCAAGTCTGACGAAGAAAGGGACAAAACTTAACCCGGTAAAAGTCACCGGCCGTCTCATCGCCCGTACCTTTTGGGGTCAGGCTTGGTGCAGGCACCTTGAGTCCCTCGGCGACTATGAAAGCCGCCTGCCCCGCGGACGTACCTATTTGCGCAATGGCTCCGTGCTCGACGTCCAAATCTCGCCCGGCCGCATCAAGGCGCGAGTCATGGGTTCGACGCTTTACGAACAGACGATCCAGATCGTCCCGCTCCCGGCCGCCCGTTGGACCGCGCTCAAAACCGCCTGCGCCGGGCACATCGATTCGCTCGTCGAATTGCTCCAGGGCCGGCTCTCCGCCGGAGTGATGGCGTTGATCACCGATCCGGATACCGGCCTCTTCCCGACCTCGCGCGAAATCAAAAAAACCTGCTCGTGCCCGGATTCCGCCGGTCTCTGCAAACACCTCGCCGCGGTGCTCTACGCCGTGGGTTCACAGCTCGACGAACGTCCCGAGCTCCTCTTCGTGCTTCGAGGCGTGGACCACCTTGACCTCATCGGTTCCGCGACCGCCGCGCAAACGCTGGCGAGTGAAGCTCCGGCGTTCGCGATGGATCAACTGTCCGATGTCTTCGGTATCGAACTGGCAACGTTGCCCACGCCGCCCGCGGTGACCCAAACGCCCGCCAAACGCGCTGCCAGCGCAACGAAGTCGAAAGCCAAAGCCGCACCCAAAACCAAACCGACTACTCGCAAAAAACGCCCGTCGGCCGCCGGCATCACCGACGCGGTCAAGCCGCGCACGCGGACGGCCGCCACCCCGGGCCGAAGAAAATCGCCCAAGGGATGATTTCCCATCGAAGTGCTAGCGAGGTCGGCTTCGTGCTAGTTTTGGCGAGATTTCCACTCGCCGCCGGATGGCGACCGGCGTAAGCGTGTCCTCTTCCCCATGAAAAAAGACGCCATTCTCTCGAAGTTCAAAGCTGAGAAAGTCATCGCCCTGATCCGCGCCGAGTCCGCGGACGGCCTGCTCGATTGCGCCAAGGCGCTCGCCGAGGGCGGACTCACCTCGATCGAACTCACCATGACCACGCCCGGCGCCATCCGCGTGCTGGAAAAGGTGTCTGCCGAGCTGCCCGATTTCGTGTTTGGCCTGGGCACCGTGCTCGACGCCGAGACCGCCCGCATGGGCATCCTCGCCGGCGCAAAGTTCATCGTCACGCCCGCCCTGCGCCCCGACGTCATCACCCTTTGCAAACGCTACAGCGTTCCGATTTTCAGCGGCGCCTTCACGCCAACCGAAATCGTCGCCGCATGGGAAGCCGGTGCCGATGCCGCCAAGGTGTTCCCGGCCGAGTTCTTCGGACCCAATTACATCAAATCGATCAAGGCCCCGCTCCCGCAGATCGAGCTCGTGCCGACGGGTGGCGTGACCGCGGAAAACCTGGGTGATTTCCTGAAGGCCGGCGCCTTCGCGACCGCCGCCGGCAGTTCGCTCGTCGAGGCAAAGGCGCTCCGTGAAAAGAATTGGGCCGCCATCACCGCCCGGGCCAAGGCCTTCGTCGCCGCAGCCGCCGCCGCGACAAAGTAAGCATAGACTGATCGTCGTAGCGGAAGCGCGGAGCGCTTTCGTCCGAAAACCCGAAACGACTCCGTCGTTCCGCTACGCGCTTCGCTCCCCACCCGCGTTCATTCCAGATACTTGACGATGTCCGGGATTTCCTTGGCGCGACGACCGTTCGGCAGGATCTCGAAATAAGGCTCCACCTCGGGTTTCCAATCGTCGTCATCCGGCGGCGATTGGTTCGGGTGGCCTTGGTTTTTCCCGTTCGCAGGCTTCGAGGGAGCCTCGTCGTCCGACTCGGGCTCATCTTCGCCTTCGGTGCCAAACTCGACGCCTTCAAGGTCGATGCCGGTCCACTCATCGATGTCGAAAATATGCGACATGCGCCGCGCCTGCGGATCGAGCACCACCAGCGGGTTCTTCACACGTCCGCCTTTTACAAATTCAAACAGGCACGGATAACACTGCTCTTTGAATCGAAGCTGAAAATCCGACATCCACTTGTTGGCGACGCCTTCACGCTTGTTGAGCAACGCCACATCCGAAAAGTGGATACACGCCTCGTACCAGGCGATCAGGGGTTTGTGTTTTTCAGCCAGGCCGCAATCCACCACGGTAATGACGCGCCCCACCTCGACTTGCACCGCGGTGATCCATTTTTGAAGCGCCTCCAGCTGGTCAACCGGGTTCTGACGTCCGTCGGTCACGAAAAAAATGTGCGTCGCGCCGGGTTGCACGGCGGCGTCGATGGCGCCCTCGCGCCACGTCCAGCGAGCCACGCGGACGAGCCGGGCATCATCGTCGCTCGCGGTCTCGGTCGCGGACAACAACACGACCGGGTGCTCGCCTTCGGCCAGACCTCCGTCAATCAGGTCCGCCAGCACTGCGCGACGCCCTGATCCGGCGGAACCAAGAATAATGTAAACGAGCGGGCTCTCCGTAGAGACGACTTCGTCGGAATCCAGCAACGGCACAGCGTCCATACGGGTCATCTTTCGTTATTTTTGCGGAAACTCAAACGCACGATTTTGCGCCGTCTGGCGCATCGCATGATCGAGCAGGACGAGCGCGGCCATCGCCTCGACGATCACCACCGCCCGCGGCACGACGCAGGGATCGTGGCGCCCCTTGCCCATGAGCTCCGTCGGCTGGCCTTGCAAATCAACGGTCTGCTGCGGCTGGAGGATCGTCGCGGTCGGTTTAAACGCCACGTTGAAACGGATCTCCTCACCGTTGCTGATGCCGCCTTGCACGCCCCCGGAGCGATTGGTCACGGTGCGCACCTGCCCCTCACGGTTTTCGAAGAGGTCATTGTGCTCGGAACCTTTTAAGAGCGTGCCGCCGAATCCGCTGCCAATCTCGAAACCCTTGGTGGCCGGAAGCGAGAGCATGGCTTTCGCGAGGTCGGCCTCCAACCGATCGAACACCGGCTCACCCAAGCCCACGGGCACATTCCGGATGCGACACTCGATGATGCCGCCCACGGAATCCCCTTCGCTTCGGGCTTTTTTGATCACCTCGATCATGGCTTCCGCAGTTTTTGGATCCGGGCATCTCACTGCCGTAGCTTCCACTTGGGCAAGGGTGGGGAAATCCTCCATGGCCGGCATCCGCAGACGATGAATGCTGCTCACGAAGGCGCGAATCTCCACACCGTACGCCAGCGCGAGGATCTTTTTCGCAAAGGCGCCCGCCGCGACCCGGCCAATGGTCTCGCGCGCCGAGCTGCGTCCGCCGCCATTGGGATCGCGCACGCCAAACTTCGACTGATAAGTAAAATCCGCGTGCGAGGGCCGGAAGGCCTGCTTCATCTCGCTGTAGGCACTCGACCGCTGATCGGTGTTGCGCACAAATAACCCGATGGGCGTGCCGGTGGTTTTCCCCTCATACACTCCCGACAAAATCTCCACAGTATCCGCCTCTTTGCGCGGGGTCGTGATGTCGCTTTGGCCGGGCCGGCGGCGATCGAGTTCGGCTTGGATTTCCTCCGCGGTGATCGGCAGAAGCGGCGGACATCCGTCAATGACGGCACCAATCCCGGGACCATGGCTTTCACCCCATGTGGTGATGCGAAAAAGATGACCGAAACTATTGGGCATGCGAGGCGTCAGAGTTGGGGGCGCTCCGACCTCCCGCAAGGTCCAAAAAAATAGCCCGCCCAAAATCCCGCATCCAGCACAACTCCATTTACAACCATCCTGCATTCGCCTCTCCTGTTATTTTTAAGCCCCTGACGCCCTGTATCCTTTTTTATGCGACTTTCCCGTCCGTTTATCCTCGCCGGGCTCTGCCTTACCCCCGCCGCCCTGAATGCGCAGACCCCGGAGCCTGTCACCACCACCGCAGTCCCGGCCGCCCAAGCACCCGAAGAAATCATCGACTCTCTTCGCCTTCGCGATGCGCCCCTCGACCTGGTCATTGACCGGCTTGAAGTGTGGACCGGTCGCATCGTGCTCCGACCGCAAGCGCTCCCGCAGACGACCATCACGCTCAATATCTCGCGCCCCGTTCCCAAATCCGAAGCGGTTCAGGCCCTCATCTCCGTTCTCGCGCTCAACAACATCGGCGTCGTCGAGATGGGCGACAACTACCTCAAGATAATTGAACTGGCCAATAAGACCCGCACCGAGTCGCCCGAGATGATCACCGGTTCGTTATTGGACATGCCGCCCAGTGGCCGGGTCGCATCGAAGGTCTTCGAACTCACCAATCTGCGGGCCCAGGAATTTGTCCCCCAGCTCAACACCCTCCTCAACGTGCAGCTCGGCGGCGCGGTGCTTTTCAACAACACCAACGCATTCCTGGTCACCGATTCCATCTCCAATCTCCAACGCGTCGAACAGCTCATCCTCGCCCTCGACCGCCCCGCTCCGACCGACTTCACCCCAAAGTTCTACTCGCTGCGCTTCGCCAAAGCCAGCGACCTGGTGAGCCGCGTAAAACTCATGCTCCAGAGCCCCAATCAACTGGCGCTCGGCAACTCACTCTCGCTTTCGGCCGATGACCGCACCAACCAGGTCGTCCTCATCGCCGATCCCAAGCAGCAACCGTTCTTCGACGAACTGATCAGCAAACTCGACGTCAAGGCCGACCCCAACACGCGCAACGAGGTCATCTACCTCAAGCACGCCACCGCCAAGGATGTCTCCACGCTCCTGACGACGGTCATCACCGGCCAGACTTCCGCCGCGGCCAAGAGCAATGGCGCCCCCCGCGCCGGCCAAACGGGTTTCGGCAACACCAGCCCCTTTAATCCAACGCCCCCCGCCCCGCCCGCCGCCAACACCAACGCCACCCCTCCCCCGGCTGGCAGCGCCGCCTCCTCCGCCTCCGCCCTCGCCGCCGATTCCGCCACCCAGTTCAGCACCCTGCTCACCGTCGCCTCCGACGATCGGAGCAACGCCGTCGTCGTCAGCGGCACCGTCGACGACATCCGCCTCATCCGCGAGCTCGTCGACAAGATCGACATCGTCCTCGCCCAGGTTCGCATCGAGGTGGTCATCGCCGAGGTCACGCTCTCCGACACCAGCAAGACCGGGCTCGAACAACTCAACCTCACCGTCGGGCCCAATTCGAATGGCTCGACTCAGATCACCAACTTCGGCGGCGCGGTCGCTGGCTGGACCGTTTCGAACGGTACCGTCGACCCTCTCGCGTTCCAGAACGTGATGAGCAACGCCGGTCAGAAGAACAACCTCAAGGTACTGTCTTCGCCCACCATCGTCACCACTCACAACAACGAAGCGCAGATCATCGTCGGCGAATCCCGCCCCATCATCACCGGCTCGACCTCGACGGCCAATACCAGCGGAACCGGGGGCCCGACCGTCAGCTCCACGGTCACCTACAAGGACATCGCCATCGATCTGAAGGTCACGCCCCTCATCGGCGAAGACGGCAACATCCAGCTCAAGATCGACCAGCAGGTGAACGACATCGTCGATAACGTCACCATCGATACCAACGTGCAGCCGGTCATCGGCCGCCGCCAGGCCACCTCTTTCATCAATGTACTCGACGGTCAGATGATCGTCCTCGGCGGCCTCCAGCGCACCAAGAACACCCGCAACCGCACCAAGCTCGGATTCCTCGTCGAGATTCCCATCATCAGCCATCTCCTCGGCGCCCGCACCACGACCGATGAGCGCACCGAGCTTCTCCTGTTTATCCGGCCCCACGTGCTCCCGCCTTCCATCGGCTCCGCCCAGGCACGAACCGAGATCGACCGTCTCTCCAACGGGGATCAGATCACGAATCATCTGAACAACACCCCGTTCAATCCGCCGCCTCCGTTGCCGACTCTTCCCCACGAGCCCGTCGCCGCGCCGGAAAGAGATTCGTCCATCACCATTAAGAAAAAACGCTGAGCCGAGGCCCCATGCCCGCCGCCACCGACACCCTTCTTCCCTCTTCTCTCGCCGAACGTATCTCCGACGCCCAGCGCCAGGCGATTGTCGAGGCCCCGCGGGGCCAGCGACTCAAACTCCTCGCCTCCGCCCTCGCCTCCGATGAGCTCCAGGTCCTCGCCTCCCTCGCCGCCGCCGCCGGCATCGATACCGCCAGCAACCTGGAAGCCGACGACGCTTCACTGAGTCTTCTTCCCGCCCGTCTCGTCCACGACTACCAACTCGTGCCGATCGTCTTCGGCGAAAAGAAGCCCGACGACGACACCGACCCGCTCGCCTCCTCCGCCCCGCTGCACCTCGCCACCGCCTGGCCGCCGGAACCCGTCATGGCGGACTGGATACGCACCTTCACCGCCCGTCCTCTCGTCTGGCACCTCGGCGTCCCCGAAAAGATCCACCACCTCATCCTCCAGCACTTCGGCGTCGGTTCCGGCAGTCTTGAGGGCGGCGATGAGGACTACGTCGCGCCGGAGACCCTTCAGCACGCCGAAGCCGACGTCGACGAAGAGGCCGCCGTCGTCCGCTTCGTGACGGACGTCATCACCCAGGCCGTCAACGACGAGGCGACCGACATCCATTTCGAGCCGCAGGAAAACCAACTCACGATCCGCTACCGGGTCGACGGCCTCCTCGTTCAAGTGCCCGTTCCCGAAAACCTCCGCCGCTTCCAGGACGCGATCATCTCGCGCCTCAAAATCATGGCGAAGCTCAATATCTCGGAAAAACGCCTCCCCCAGGACGGACGTATCAACTTCCGCGCCGGCTCCAACGTCCTCGACATCCGCGTCGCCACCGCGCCGACCATCTACGCCGAATCCGTCTCGCTACGCCTCCTCAACCAAAAAAAGGAGGCCTACACGATGGACCGTCTCGGCATGAGCCCGGACGAGCAGGCCCAGATCAACCACGTCCTCGATTATCCTCACGGCATCATCCTGGTCACCGGCCCCACCGGCTCCGGCAAATCGACCTCGCTCAACGCATTTCTTCGCAAGATCAACTCCACCGATCTCCGCATCATCACCGTCGAGGACCCGATCGAATACGAAGTCCCCGGCGTAAACCAAATCCAGATCCGCTCCGAGATCGGCCTCACCTTCGCCAACGCGCTCCGCAGTATTCTTCGCCAGGACCCCGACGTCATCATGGTCGGCGAAATCCGCGACCGCGACACCGCCGATATCGCCATCCGCGCTTCGCTCACCGGTCACTTGGTGTTCTCCACCCTTCACACCAATGACGCTCCCGGCGCCATCACGCGCTTGATCGACATGGGAATCGAGCCGTTCCTCGTGGCCTCCGCCATCGAGCTCGTCATCGCCCAGCGCCTTGTTCGCCGCCTTTGTCACGATTGCTCACGTCCCGAACCGGTTCCCGCGATCAAGCTCAAGGACACCATGGCGATCCTCGGGCTCGACGAATCCGAAGCCAACGGGATCACCCACCTGCACAGTCCCGTCGGGTGCGACCGGTGCCGGGGAACCGGCTACCGCGGACGTATCGGGCTCTTCGAAATTCTCAAACCCAACGACGAACTCCACGACCTCGTGCTCAAACGCGAGAGCACGCGCACCCTCGCCCAATGCGCCCGTGAGCACGGCATGCGCACCCTCGGCCAGTCCGGCTGGGAAAAAGTCCGGGCGGGCCACACCACGTTGGACGAGGTCCTCCGCGTGGTCACTGTCGCCGAGAAATGACCGCGCTCCGTGCAGAATGTCCAATGACCAATGACGCAATGAACCACCTTCCAATCCCTCCGCAGCCTCCGACTCCGGTCATTGGACATTGGTCATTGGACATTGGTCATTAAGCGCAGCGTTGCCATGCCGTCTTTCTCCTACACCGCCCGTGACCGTTCCGGTCAGATGCACCACGACATCGTGGATGCACCCAGCCGCAAGGACGCCCTTCGCCTTCTCGGCGCACGCGGGCTCACCCCCACCCAGGTCAGCGAGGCCACCACCCGAACCGTCGCCGCCAAACGCAAAAAAATCTTCTCCACCTCCGCGCAACCCGGAGCCCAGACCTCGACCGTCCGCGTAAAAACACCGGAAGTGGCTTCGCTTTCCCGCCGCGAACGCCTGCCTTTCCTCGAAGCGCTCGTCGATCTCACCTCCAGCGGACTCTCCGCCGGCGAGTCGGTGCGTCTCCTCAGCTCGCGACTGAAAGAACCGCGCCTGCGCCTCGTGTGCAATCTGCTCTGGGAACAGTTGAGCGAAGGCGCGCAGCTCTCCCGCGCCATGGGCACGCTCCCCGCCGTCTTCGACCCATCGACGCTCAATCTGATCCAGTCGGGCGAGGCCACCGGCAACCTCAACGACGTGCTCACCCGACTCATCGTTCATCTCCAGGAGCAGAAAGAACTGCGGCAAAAAGTCCTCAGCGCCCTCGCTTATCCGGCGTTCATGATGCTCGTGGCCGGCGGCGTGGTTATCTTCTTCATGGTGTTCCTGCTGCCGCGCCTGCAGACGCTCCTCAACTCTCTCGGTGGCGAGTTGCCGACCTCCACGCGCCTCCTGCTCGGTCTTTCCGATTTCGGCCTCAAGTACGGCGTATTCGTGATCATCGGCTTGGTCTTCGCCGCCGTGGCCTTCTGGCGCTGGCGCCAGACCGAGGTCGGTCGCCTGCAAACCGACGCATGGATGCTCAAACTCCCGCTCCTCGGTCCGTTTTCGGTTTCCCAAACGGTGCTCGCGTTCAGCCAGACGCTCTCCGTGCTGCTCGAAAACGGTATCACCACATCGGAGGCGTTGCGCATGACCGAACGTCAGATCCAAAACCGGGTTCACCGTCACGCCTTTGATGAAGCCACCGGCCGCGTGCTCGAAGGCGAAGCGCTTTCCGCATCGCTGGCGCGCACCGACTGTTTTCCGGAGCTGGTGCTAGACCAATTGTCCGTCGGTGAAAACACCGGCAACCTGGTTCCCAGCTTGAAGAAAGTCGCCGTGGCGTATCAGAAAGCGATTTCCTATCAGCTCAACGCCTTCACCCGCATCATCGCGACCGTCGTGTTGCTGGGTGTGTTCAGCTTCGTGGGTTTCATCGCTTTCGCGATCATCAGCGCCGTCTTCCAGCTCAGCTCGAGTTTCAAGATGTGAGGTAGCGCAGGCTTCCAGCCCGCTCGCTCCCACCCACAGCCCGCTCGCCGGCTCCAAAATTTGGCCTCTCACCGAGCGATCTCGACCGAGGTCACGCGCCAGGAGGCGGTCAATTGGGTCGGATTCGACCGGTTGCTCGCCAACGCGAACTGCTCCAACCCCAGATACGGGGCTCGCTGCGCGAGCGTCCGATAAAACTGGATGAGCTTGGCGATGTCGGCGTTGCGGGCGGTGAACTGCACCGAATGCACCGCAAACTGACTGGTGCGCGCCGTGCGGCTGTCGGACACATCGTAGTTGGACAATCCCGCCGTGCGAGCCAGCGCGTTGAGCTCACTCTGCAGGCGCACACTGTCAAAGGTCTTGGACGGATCGAGGTGTTCGATTGCCAGCTCCGCCTCACGCTCGATGCGCTCACGTTGCTGCAACCAGCGATTCTGCACGTCGAGATCGGTCGAGGTGGCCCTGAATGAGCGCACTTGCGAACCCACTCGTTCGCTCACACCGGATAGCCAGATGGCCGCGCCAATCAGCACGAATACCACCAGCAGGATTTTCTCACGCAGGAGCCGGCCTAGGAAATATGCTCTCATGACTTGGTCTCCGGTTCGGGTTGTGTCGACTCGGATGGGGCGACTGGCGATTCAGGAGAAGCGGGGGTTCGCGGTGAGGGCGGTGGAGGTTCCTCCACGACCGTAAAAGCATCGGGACTAAAGGTGACCACCAGGCGAAAGGTCGAAACTCCGTCACGACTCCGCGGATCCAGCACCTCGGCCTTCTCGCAACCGTCGAGACCATTGAGTGCGGACCGGAACACGTCGATGTCGCCCGTTGAGTGAGTCTGCGCATCGACTTCCATCGTATGGAGTCCGCTGGTCACGGTCCTCATGAACTGGATGGTGGGAGGACGCACCGTGTTGATCAGCGCGAGCATCTCAAAGGGCAACAGGCGCTTCGTCGACAGTTCATCGATGCGCGTCGCGAGAGCCTGTGAAGTCATGATTCCCTCGACGATCGGCCCCTGCTCCGCCACCAACGCAAGTCGCTGCTTCTGCCAGATTCCAGTGCCAATCAGCGCGACTTCCAACAACGCCGCGAGACCGACCGCCGCCAGACAGCCGAGAAACGTACGCCACAACACCACATCGCGCGCATGCGCTCGCCGACGGGCGGCCAGATCGCCCTTGTCCCGTACATCAAGCGGAGCGACGTCGGCCGCGTTGAAATGCGACTCAATGACGCCGGCTCGAATAACAAACTCCCCTTGCGGCGAGGCGGGATCGAACTGCGGTTCACTGCCCGCATCGATCACTTGAAGTGTCTCGGAAAAGGCGCGCAACAAGACATCGCGCGCGGCAGCCCGGTCCTCGTCGGTTGCTTCAGCGGGGAGCTGCGCGACCTGCACCCGCGTCGGAACACCGCTCGCATCGGAAAAATAAAGCCCGGTGAGCGCCTCCGGTCCCGGCACGATCACCACGGTCTCCGGCGCGGGAGGGTCATCCTTGCGCAATACGGTCACGAATGACGGCAACACCGCCTCGGCATCAGCCCAGGTCTCCACTTCTTCGGCGGTAAAACGCTTCCGGTAAGCGGAGTAAATCAACGCATGCGGCGAGCCCGGCAGCCAGTGATGTCCGTAATACAGCTGAGCAATGGGAAAAGGCGCGAGTGCCTCCACCGCAAGCTCGGCCTGCGCCGCGACGTCGGCGGCGGTCGCACCCTCGGTCACCGGTACCGACCGCACAAAAAAGAGCGTGTCCGGCAAGAGCACGACGTGGCGAAGCGGCGGCGCGGGAAGAAAGCGTTTAAGCGAGGAGAGACTCATGCGGTCGGTTCGTCTGACTGGGCGGGCAAGGGAATCCTATTATCGTTTTCACGGATTTCGAGAAACGTAAACGGGTATTTAAGATCAACGACCTCGGGAACGGCCGTCGTTGGAGTGTTGGACGAGGCCGGGGGGGGCGGCGGGAGCAGCCTCCTCGTTTTCAGCGGGCTTGGCATCCGCGCTGGCGACGTTGCTGGCGGGAACGACCTTCGCTCCATCGGCCGGTGCCACCACGGTGGTCAGTTCAAAAGACGAACGGCCCTGCTTGACGGCTATCGTGATTCTCAACGCCTGCACGGTCATCCCATAGCCGAGTTTCGACGGTTGTCCGCCGGCCACGGCCGCAATGCTGCGCTCGCTCTTGAAAAAGCCCGGACCTTGCGACTGATAGCCGCCCGTGCCGCCGAGATATTCGTTCACGCGCTGGACCTGCTGGGCGTCAAAAATTTCCTTGGCGAGCAGAGGCTCGAGCCGGCCTCCATTGATATTGGGGGTCTTGAACCGATAGAGCGAAAACGTCTCCACGAAATGCCGGTGCAGGTCGTTCGGATTCCCCTCCTCGTCGAAAAACGCCTGGCGCACGCCCTCGATCGAGGCGAGTTCCGCAAACGAACGCAATGAGCGCTGCGGCGGTGCGAAGGGCAGCGGCAGTGCGTCGTAGTCGCGCGTCGTCGCGGCGTTCATGTCGGTCGGCGTGTAGTCCTTCCGGATCCACACAAGCAGCGAATCGGCGATCGGCTCCGCCTGGGTGTTCGTGAGCCCCCAGTACTCGAACAACGACACGAGCATGTCGGGTTTCACCTCGGGCAGTGAAAGCTTGGCACTCTCATCCTCCATCCGAACCTCGACCGTCACACCCTCGGTGGGTTCGTAACCGGCGAATTCAAGTGGATTACTCCAGCCCTCGGCCGGGCTGTGCAACCCTTCGGCCACCTCGCGGAAATCCTCCAATACAGCCAAAGTGGTTTCGAGAGCCGAATAGGCTTCCAGCCGCAGCCGGCTCGCGTCGGCCTCACGAATCGGAACAATCAGATCCGTACTCGCCTTCTCGATAAAGAGCAGCAAGGCGGACGTGGCAAAGACCAGTGTGACCAGTACGATGAGCAGCACGGAGCCGCGTCGGCGCAGAATGACCTGCGAACGGTCGACAACGGATGAAAGGGATGGGGCCAGGTCGTTCATCTCAGAAAACCGGCACACCTTGCGTGACCGTCGGCAACATGATGAGCACCTCCTGCGAACGCGTTCGGTAGGTGAACTTTAGGCGCAGACGCCGGGGTGCCTCGTATTCACCCTGGGCGTTGCGACGCGGCTGCGGCTCGTTTTTCCAGTTCTTAAAATCCGCATCGTAATAGTCATAGCTCATCGCTGACACCAATGGGGACACAACGGTTTCCCGGGGCGACTGATCCGCGAAATTTTTTTCCAGCCGGGAATGCCACAAAAACAACAACCCGGTGCCTTCGCGCACCGACAAGGAACACACCACCTCGGGCAGCGGCTGGCCCGGCCAGACAAACATGCGACTGCCTTCAAACAGTTCGAAGGTGAGCAGCGTCTCCGTCATCCCCGCCTGGGTACGAATCTCCTGAACCGTGATCGGCGGCTGGTCGGGGGTGCCGGCCGGCGGCAATGCGGCGGAGCGCAGCTCGTTTTCAAGGAAGCGCGTGACCGCACGGACATGTTGATCGAAAAGCCGCAGATCGGTGTTCCGCCCCCATAGTTCGCCCATGGAAAACACAAACGTGTTCAGCGCGATCATCAGCAAACCCGTGAGGGCAAGGGCGACCAGCGTCTCAAGCAGGGTGAATCCGCGGCGCCTCATTTGTTCACCCCTTCCAAAATCTTGACGATACGATCGCGCGAAGCGGCACGCAGAGTCGACCGGTCGGCCGCCACCGACCAAGTCGGACGCAACACGCGAAACACCTGCCGAATCCCCTGGGGCTTGAGCGAGCCCGAGCCCGTGATCTCACACTCGAAGGTAACCGTGAAGAGATCGGCTTCGTTGGTCGGTTCGATCGTCGCCGTCCAGCGGATACGACGGCCGTCGTTCCCTTCAAATTCCCCGCCTTGCCGGGCGAGTTCCACATCGGGTTGGTTGAGCAGCTGCGCACGGGCAAACTGCATCTCGGGATCGTTCACCGTCGCCCGCCTCGCGGCCTCGTATCCATTGAGCACATTCACATAGCCCACCGCGAGCGCGATGGCCGAGGTCGCGAGAATCGCGATGGCGATCAGCACCTCGATCAGAGTAAAACCCGACTGACGTGGACGGCTCATCGGACGGGTTGGTTGGTGAGAATGGGCGCACAGGTCCAAGGATCGATCTCCAGCACACGAGCGCCATTCCGGGTTTTCAGTTGCACGCGAAACGGTGAACACGTGCCGTCCCGATAAAACGTCACGAACGGCATCGTCTGCGTTTCAATCAACTCCCCGCCGACCAGCATCGCCGAAAACGTTCCGGGGGATTTGGGCGGGAGAAAATCGAGTTCGGCGGTCTCCTTCGCAACGAACGGATACCGCACTCCTCCGTCTTCCGAGGACGCGACGAATTCACCTTTTGCAGGATCGAAACGCAGGCGCACATCCCGATTACCGAGCAGCGCTTCTTTGCGGACTTCGCCGACAGCGCTCCAAAAAAGCTCCTCCGGAGTTTTCGGACGATCGCGCAGAAGACTGTTGGCCCCCACCACGAGCACACCGGTCAGCAGCGCGATCAGCGCAAGCGTCACCAGCACCTCAAGCAATGTAAAACCGCCCCGGCCGCAGGGGGATCTCGGAGCGGTTGCAGACATGAGACGCGTGGCAGTGGCCGCGGACGGCTTACCAATTGCCAATATCGTCGGGCGTACCCTCGGCCTTGTCGGGACCCTTGGAGAACAGATCGTAGCTGTCTTTGTTCTTCGTGCCGGGGTAACGATATACGTAGGGCTCCTGCCAGGGATCGACGGGGACCTTGGCCCCCGGGGACTCAAGGTAGGGTCCGCGCCAGTTGTCGGCCTTGTTTTGCGGTGCCGTTACCAGCGCCTGCAATCCCTCGGCCGTGGAGGGATAGTCTCCCATATTGATGCGATAGGCGGCGAGGGGGGCCTTGATGCTCTGGCGGACAAATATTTCGGCGGTGGAGACTTGGGAGCCACCAAAGATCTTGCCGGCATTGGTCACGCCGAGACCGACCAGCAGTCCGATGATGGCCAGGACCACCAGGATTTCGAGCAGGGTGAACGCACGACGGGATGCGCGAAGGGATTTGCGGGGAGATAAACACATACGAAGGAAGAGGAGTTGACGGTAGAAACGCTAAAAAGTTGCGCGGTAATAGCGCAAAAGCGATTTGAAAGACTGGTGCCCCCGCCCGGACTTGAACCGGGATACGCGGTTTAGGAAACCGCTGCTCTATCCAGTTGAGCTACGGGGACGATCAAAACGCCAATCAAGCGCCAACTTGGGGACTGGATTGTAGGTTGACAATCTTTGCCTGCACCGGTTTTCATTCTCCCCTTTTTCAAATGAGCACGACCGAAACCACCCAGCAGAGCCTCACGCCGGAACAGATCCCGTTCACGACGCCCCAAGCCTTGCGCAACTACGTCACCGACACCGGCAAGATTCTGCCGCGCAAATACACCCACCTGTCCGCCAAGCAGCAACGCGCCGTTACGAAGACGATCAAGCAGTCCCGTAACAACCTGCTCGCCCTCTAAGCGACCGGTAACGATTTTCAGCAAAGGCCGGAGCTCACCCCTCCGGCCTTTTTCATGCAATGAAGCCAGCCGTCACCGCACGGATTTATCGCCCGACTCCGAGGAACCTCGCGCTCCTCGCCCGCGTGCTCGCACAGGGCGGCTTGGTCGCTGCTCCTACCGAGACGGTATATGGTCTCGCGGCGGATGCCCTGAACGCAAAGGCCTGCCGGGCAATTTTCCGGGCCAAGGGGCGTCCCGCCGACGATCCGCTGATCGTCCATGTCGATTCCGTCACCCAAGCCGGAGAAATCGCCGAATTAAATGATGCGGCCCGCAAAGTCGCCCGCGCATTCTGGCCTGGCCCATTGACACTGATACTTCCGAAGCGGCCCGCAGTGCCTGCCATTGTCACCTCGGGGTTGCCCAGCGTCGCCGTGCGCATGCCCGCCCACCGAGCTTTCCGCGAACTCATCCGTCGCAGCGGACGACCCCTTGCGGCCCCGAGCGCCAATCCTTTCGGCTACGTCAGTCCGACCACGGCCGACCATGTGCGCGACGGACTGGGACAGCGCATCCAATACATCCTCGATGGCGGGTTCGCAAAAATAGGCGTCGAGTCCACCATTCTCGATCTGCGCGATCCCAATAAACCCGCGCTGCTACGTCCGGGCGCAATCTCGCGTGAAGAGTTGGAACGCGTGCTCGGGCGGAAAGTCGCAGCCTACCGGCACAAGGTACGACCGGCCACCGCGGCCGTCGCCCCCGGCATGCTGGAGCGGCACTACAGTCCGCGCACCCCAATGACTCTGACCCGGAAACTCACGCGTAACCACGTACAACAGGCGGGGACCAACGAAGCGCTCCTCTTTGTTCAACGACCCACAGGACTCGTCGGAAAAAACGTCTTCTGGCTGTCCGATGAACCCGATGGGCTGAACCAGGCGGCACATCGCCTCTTTCGGCAGCTGCGATTCCTGGATAATGGCAAATGGTCGCATATTCACGCCGAGTTCGCCTCCGGTTCCGGAGCGCTTGCACGGGCGATCAACGACCGCCTCGCCCGCGCCGCCGCAAAAAGAAAATAAGGGCGGCCGGTGTGCTGGCCGCCCTTATCGGGAGTGGTCTTCAGTTCGCCGGATCAGCGTTCCGGAGCGGGATCGTCCTTGGACATCACCACATAGTAATCCTTGTAGGACTTGTCGTAGTATTGAGCGTAGTAGTACCCGGATACAGCGAGGTTCAGACCATTGAGCACCGCACCGAATACCGGAACGTTGGTCTCGAGCAGTTTCTTGGCGCTGAACTGGGCGGCTTTACGACGCACTTTGTTGAAGAAAATGGTGAAGACCGAGCCATCAACCAACGGAAGGATGATGAGTGCATCACTCACGGCCGCCAGCGGAGGCGTGTCAAAGAAGACGCGGTCGTAACGTTTACGGAGATCCGCGATCATGGACTCAAAGTTCTTTCCGTTAAGGATCTGGGTCGGGCTCTTGGCCCGGCCACCCGTCGGAATCACGTCGAGGTTGGGATGAACACCACGAATGACCACGTCGTCGATGGTCGCCGTGCCCGCACAGATATCGATCACACCTTTGCGATTCTCCAACCGGAATGATTTATGGATATTCGGTTTGCGAAGATCGCAATCGACGATGGCAACGCGCTCGCCGTGGGCAGCAAACGTGAGCGCCAGATTGGTCGCGGTAAAGGACTTGCCTTCGCCCGGAATGGTGCTGGTGACGAGAACGCACTGGGCGTTCTTACTCTCATCCTTGAGGCGCAAGCTGGAGTGTAGGGTGAGAAACGCTTCGCATACCTGACGATCCGCATTGTTGACGACGATCTGAGCCTTGTCCGGCTGCTCCATTTTTTTGATCTGCGGAATGATGCCGATCAAGGGCAGCCCCACCACTGCCTCGATGTCGAAGGAGCTCTTCACCCGGTCGTCAATGAAGGCCACGAAAAAGGCGAACGCCAAACCGAGGACCAAGCCACCCACAAAGCCACCGCCGAGATTGAGCGGGATTTTGGGGAACACATAGTCCTTCTCCTGCGAAGGGGACGCCTTGTCCACGATGCGGGCATTTTGCGTCTCGAGATTAACCGCCATCGTGGTTTCACGCATACGGCCAATGATGCTTTGCAGCAACTCTTCGTTAATGAGCAACTTACTGGCGCGCTCGTTGTATTCGACGGCGGCGCGATCCAGCTCCATCGTTTCCATACCCGCCTGAACGAGTGAGGCACGAGCCTGCTCATCATTGCGACGGGCATTTTGGTATTCGGATTCAATGGTAGCGGCAGCACTATTGATGGCGCGTTCCAATTCACGCTCGGCCTGTGCCAGCGAGTTCATCGTCTCCATCATCATCGGATGCTTCTCGCGATAGCGGTCGCGCAGTTGAGCGATCAGAATTTTTTTAGCGGATACCTCTCTGGACAACTGGTCGATCAGCGGCTGACTAGAGATAAAGGACAGTTCGATCAGATCGCCACCCGAAGCACGACGTTCCTGCACCTGCTTCCAACGGATTTCGGCGTCCTTCAATTTGACGTCCGTCTGCGTGGCGTAAAGGTTCAGCGTTTTGAGTTTCTCGGTTACAATGTCCTTTCGATGATCGAGCGAGATCATGTTGTTCTTCTCGCGATAATTCTGAAGTTCGTTGGCCAGATCCTTAACCGTGCGCTCCTGCTGCTCGGCCCGGATTTTCAACTCCTCGACGGCCTTCATCGTCTCGTCAATACGGACGCGCGCGTTGTAGGTGATGAACTCGTCCACAAACAAATTGGCCACCTTGGCGGCAATCTGCCGATCTGGATGGCGATAAACGACGTGTATCAGGAGGCTGAGACGCTGCGGAATAATTTTCCGGTTCTCACCGAGC
>JANJTQ010000047.1 GCA_024711005.1 Opitutaceae bacterium
GGGATTTCAATACGGGATGTCTTTCGACGAGGCGAAGGCGGATGACGCTCGTTTCGAAAGTGAAGGTGTTCAGATCGTGGTCGATCCCACGAGCCTCGCTTATCTGGACGGCTCGTTCATCGACTTTGACGACGGGCTTCACGGCAAGGGCTTCGAGATCAAAAACCCCAACGCGCAGAGTACCTGCGGTTGCGGGAAGTCTTTCAGCTGAACCGCGCGGGCTACTTCTGCGCAACGTGCAGGGCGACGGCGCCGAACGTCATGCGGGTAACATCCACCGAAGCGAAGCCGGCGCGGAGAATTTCCGCGTTCATGCCCTCGTGGTCCGGATATTGTTCGATGGATCCGCAGAGGTATTCGTAGGCTCCGCGATCGCCGGTGACCACCGAGGCAACCGTCGGCAGGATGCGCCGGAGGTAGAAGTAATAGACGGGACGGAACCCCGGGTAGGGCTGGGAAAACTCCAGGACATGCAGGCGTCCGCCGGGGCGCAGCACGCGATGCATTTCGGTCAGCGCGCGATGACGATCGCCCATGTTGCGAAGTCCAAAAGATATCGTTACGGCGTCGAACGTCTCATCCGCGAGCGGAAGGTTCATTCCATCGCCTTGAATAAACGTGATGTTGGAATAGCCGCCGCTGCTTCGCTGTTTGATCACCGCCTCGTCGAGCATGGGCTGGCAAAAATCCATGCCGGTGATCGCGACCGTGGCAGGCAGGCCCTTGCTCAATGCGAAGGCCACGTCTCCGCTGCCGGTCGCGAGATCAAGGATGGAGGCGGGCTGCTGGCTGCATACTTTCGCGACCAATTGGCGGCGCCACCAGATATCCACGCCGCCGCTCAGGAGGCGGTTCGCCACGTCATAACGACGGGCGATGCGGGCGAACATGGAATTGACGGCGGCGGGATCAGGCATGGAGACAAGGGTCGTAAGCACTAAGCACGTCGTTGAAGGCTACGAGCCTAAAGCCGGGGGCAAGCCTCAAGTGGGGGAGCTCCAGGAAGTGATGGCAGCACCTTGCCTTAGCCGTAACGATGCAGTTGGAAAAGAGCCACCGATTAGCCAGCGCGGGCAAAAACCTTGCCTGTTTTCGTCCGCTCTTCGCGTGGTCGATGCGAAGGATGCCGGGCAAACCGGAAGGCTACGCGTTGGATCTGGACTCCTGCTGGCTGGAGGCGGTGACCTTGGGCAGTTTGCGTTACTGTTCGTTACCGCCGGAATCATCAGCCGACCGCAGGGCCAGACCACGATCAAACTCGCCGTGCCTTCCCACGAACGCGACTGGTGGCAAAGCCTTTGGGAAAAACTGCTCTCGACCAACCCCAACTGCAATGCAGTCGTAACTCGTCCCCGTCCCGCGTAGCGCTCCCGCTCGAAAAATCCTCCCAAAACTGGTGGAGCGCGAACTCCGAGCGCGTTTCGCAGACGGACGGTCTCAGCGGTGCCCGGAGGTCGCCGTCCACCTTTTGGTTTTGCCGGCCACGAGGTTCTTTAGCTCTCGACTGCATCTTTGGCTTAGTGCCCCGGGAGCTTGCTCCGAGGCTGTTTACTGGGTCGGCCTGAATTGCTATCCGCGTTTAACCGGATGCCATCCGCGTTGCTGCCAGTCGATCGGGCTGCGTGCTGGCCTGACTTAAAGCCATATCGAGGGCGGCCATGTCAAAAGGCTTGCGCAGCACCGTCAGCACGTTGGGCAATCCGCGGACATGGTCGATGTCGGGCATGCCGGACAAGATGATAAAGCGGGTCTTCAGGTTTTCGCATTCATTGAGCACTTCTACCAGTTTGGTGCCACTCAGACGAGGCATGTGCAGGTCCAACAAAACGAGGTCGAAGTCGTGGTCGTCGTCAGCCAGCAATGCCAAGGCGTTACGACCGTTGGTGAGCAACGATAACTCATGATTCCTGCTCAGATGATCGTGCAGCAGTTCCCGGCATCCCGGATCATCGTCCACTATGAGAATTTTCATATAACTAAGGGTAGATTAATACGATAGTTGAGGGGCTTTATTGCTAATATTCTGTCTCCTTTAATGAACAAGCCAATACGTTGCGTTTTTTGCATTAAGGGGGTGCTGACGCAACCCGGATCGCGGTGGGCAGTTTGGCGGATGCTTGGTGTCGGGATTTATGTTTTTCCGTGGCTCGCCCCGCTTGCATTGAATCCGTTTTTCACCTTTTGAAATCGACGCATATGTCCAATCCCGAAGCCAAACTTGCCGAACTCGGTCTGAAACTTCCCGCCACCGCCGCCGCGGCCGGCAATTACGTGCCGACCGTGCGCACGGGTAATCTGTTGTTTTGCGCCGGGACGATCTCGATTCTCGATGGCAAAATGACGCACGAGGGGCAGGTCGGCGACACGCAGACCGTGCAGACCGCCTATGAGTCGGCGCGCGTGTGCACGCTCAACACACTCGCCAACATCAAGGCGGCGGTCGGTTCGCTCGATCAGGTCGCACGTATCGTGATCGTGAACGGCTTTGTGAATGCGGTGAGCGGTTTCGCCGACAGCCCTGCGGTGATCAATGGCGCGAGCGACCTGCTCGTGGCGGTATTCGGTGACGCGGGCAAACACGCGCGCGCGGCCGTGGCCGTGGCCGGCCTGCCGAGGAACTCGACGGTCGAGGTGCAGTTGGTCGTCGAGCTGAAGGGCTGAGCGCCGGCCAGGCTCCCACTCTTTCTCGTTCCTCTTTATCTTAATCTTTCTCCTTCCGAGCTGCTCAATCGGAGTTCTGACGAACGAGAAAAATTAAGATAAAGAGGAAAGAGCCGATCCTGCGTTCTACAGCGTCTTGATCATGACCTTCGGGTTGCGGCCGCTTTCCTCGTAGGATTTTAGGCGCGCGTCGGGAAGGACCGATTTTTCGGTCTCTTGGAAACCGAGCACGGAGGTGAAGAACGAGTAACTCTGGGTCGAGAGCGCCACGAGCGTGGTGACGCCTTTTTCCTTCGCTCGCATGCTGGCGAAGTCGACCATCTTACGGCCGACGCCGCGGTTGTGGTAAAAAGGCAGCACGTAGAGCGATCCGACCTCCGCGAGCTGCGGTTTGTCGGGATAAAAATACAACGTGACGCAGGCGATGATGTTTTCGTCGATCTCGTAGACGTAGAACTGATCGATGTTTTTCTCGATCGCCTGTTGGGTGCGGTGGCGCAGCTCCTCACGTTTCACGGCGTTGCGCGTGAGGTTGTAGAGGAACCGCACGTCGCGCTTGGTCGCTTTGCGGATCTGCTGGTAATCGTTCGCGTAGATGAGCGAGCCGACGCCCTCGCTGGAGAAGATCTCGTTGATCAAACCATCAAAGGTGCGTCCGTCGACGATGTGGACGCGCGGCACGCCGGTTTCGATGGCGCGGATGGCGTGCATGGCCTTGCTCCGGGAGAGTTCGTTGAGCTGTTCCGGATGCTCCTTCAGCAGGGCGCGCAAGGTGTCGACGGAGATGTCGCGCTTGATCTCGCCATTGATTTCCAAGCCGGGATGCGGAGTGAGGTAGATGACTTTGGAGGCGCCAAGCGACTCGGCCACCTCGGCGGCGAGGAGGTCGGAGTTGATGCGCAACGACCGTGCGTCCGGCCCGTAGCCGATGGGCTGAATGATCGGGAGGATGTCGGCGTTAAGGAGGTGGGTGATGAACTCCTTGTCGATGCGGTCCACCTTGCCGGTGAACTGCTGATCCACGCCTTTGAGGATGCCGGTGGGCAGGGCGCGGACGGAGTTGGTGATGGCGCACTTCAGGGTGTTTTGCGTGAGACCCTCAAGGATGAGATGGGACACGCGCGAGGAGGCGCGAATGGCGAGATCGAGCGTGGCCGTGTCGGTGACCCCGGTGCCGTCGGCGTTGGAGATGGGGATCTTCCGCGTCTCGGAAAGATCGACGAGCTGATGGCCGATGCCGTGGACGAGCACGACCTTGATGCCGAGCGACCGGAGTACGGCGACGTCGACGAGGAGGTTGCCGAAGTTCTCGTCGGCGACGATGGACCCATCGATCGCGAGCACGAAGATCTGACCCTGGAAACGGGGGACGTACTTCAGAATGCCCCGGAGGTCGGTGGGCTTGATCGTGGTTGCAGTGCTGGCCGGGTTGGCCGGCGTGACGGGGCCGTTGCTCATCTTATAAATTGAACCACATGCATCGGCTAAGCGGGCAGGCGCGTCAATAGTCGCGCTTGCGGGACCCCGGAGGGGGCTCCGGGACTGGCTGACGGCTTTGGAAGGCGTTTAGCGCGCCAAGAGTGCGGCGATCATTTCGCGAGGCAGGGGAGTCGTCGAGGACAGCAGTCTCACGGCTTGGCTGCGCGTCGTGCGTTCGGGATCGTCGAGTCTTCGACCGACCAAGACGGGGAGCCCCTCCGCGCCTGTTCGGCGATAGTGGTTTTCCCAGTCGCCGGCTGCGTTGTCATTGCCGTGCAGGAGCAGCAAGGCCCACGCACTTACCGCCAGAGGTGCTTCGGGATGAGGACGGGCCGTGGCGAGCAGACGGCAAAAAGCCGTCGCGGCGTCCGAGTTGCCTCCTGCGGTCACCGCGGCTGCCAGTCGCACCCAACGGGCATCGGTCAGCGGCAGTGCGGGGATGGATTCGAGGATGTGCAGGGCGAGACGAGGATCGCGGGCGGATTCCACGCGGTAGTCCGCACAACGGGCGTCGAAATCGCTCAGCCGGCCACGGTGTCGGTTGAGCCACACCCAAGCGCGCTGCGGGGCGTCGGCTTGTACGAAAAGTTCAACCCCCAGCAGCGTTTCCGCCGGGTTGAGTTCGGAGAGTTGCGTCCGCGCCTCCAGTTGCGCTTCCGTCTCGTCGAGACGTGCGTCGGCCGCCAGCAGGATCGCATCCAGCATGAGACCGCCGGGGCTCGATTGTGCGGGGAGGGATCGCCGCACATGGGCGCGTGTCTCGGCGGAGGCGAGACGCGAGACCATGAGGGCGGATTGCAACCAGACGCCTTCATGTTCGCGGTCGAGGTCCACCTGGCGCGCGGAGAAGGCGAGCAAGG
>JANJTQ010000065.1 GCA_024711005.1 Opitutaceae bacterium
AATCGCTGAGAGATCGCGAGACCCAAGCCGGTGCCGCCATAACGGCGGGTGATCGAGCCGTCCGCCTGTGCGAAGGGCTGGAACAGTTTGGCTAGTTGCTCCGGCGTCATGCCGATTCCGGTGTCTTGCACCCTTACGCGAACGCCCTCCATGTCCGAGAGCGATTCCACCCGAACTTGAACGCTGCCGCTTTGTGTGAACTTCACGGCATTGCTCACCAAGTTGTTCAGCACTTGGCGCACCCTCAACGGGTCTGCCAGTAACCGGGGGGGCGTGTTGTCGTCGACCAAGAGCGTTCCTTCGACGCCCTTGTATTCGAGTCGCGGACTAAACAACTTCATCACTTCGCCGGCGATTCCCGGCACGTCGGTTGGAAGCGATTCGATGACGACCTTTCGCGTCTCCAGTTTTGAAAAATCGAGGATCTCGTTGATGACCTCGAGCAAGACCTCTCCGCTCTCCTCAATCACCCGCACTTGTTCCGCCTGCTTCGGGGTCAACTTCGATTCCTGCAGCAAACCGAGGTAACCGAGGACCGCGGTTAAGGGTGTCCGTATTTCGTGTGACATCGCCGCGAGGAACTCCCCTTTGGCTTTCGTCGCCGCTTCGGCCTTCTCGCGAGCCTGAGCAAGCGAGCCGGCCATGGTGCCTGTAGCGCGTGCCAGTTGAGCGATTTCGTCTTGACCCGTTTGTTCCGTGAGCTGCCGCCAGACTCCCGGTATCGCCTCAACCGATGCCACGGTTGCCGTCAGGCGTTCGATGCGTTCGATGAAACGCCGGATCAGCAGTCTCCAGGCGAGTAATCCGAAGATTAAGCTGCTCGTCGCAAGTGCCCCAAAAACGATTAGAAGACTTCGTTTTTCCACTTGTCGTACACTTCGTGGAGCGGTGGCGATGATCGTCGCCACTGGCCGACTCGCTGGGTCCTCCAGAACGAAGCTGCCGCGCATTCGCTTTCGATCGATTAACTCGAAGGCCGGCACTGGCTCGGCATAATTCCATAATTCGGCAATGTGGGTTTCGCCTGTCGCCGCCGCCTGCATTGCCTGCGGGGAAAGAAAACGTCCGCAAACCAGGACGCCCTGTGATGGGGGCCCGTGCCGTTCACCTTTAATCGAGGCCGCGCCGAACAACAGGAGCCCCTCCGGGGTAGCCAGAACTCCCTTTTGGGGTAGTTCATCCTTCACACGAGTTCGAGGGACCATCGCGGCAACCGTTTCCACCACCCCGGACGAAAGCTCCTGCATTGAATGGCTGGCGGTCGTCGTTCCTCGTGCCAGGCGCAGTCTGCCGCTTGCATCCCACACGATCACGACATCGACCGCGACCCGGCGTAGTTGCTCGGGCACGGAGTCATTCTCTGAAGGCAGGGAGATATGCGCCCTCTGAACGAAGCTCAGAGTCTCTGCTCGTGCGGCATAGTCCTGAGCGACCACCTGCATAAGATTTACCTGCTCATCCAGCCTTCCTCGAAGGCGCTGCAGCTGTAGCGTCATGGCTGCCTTGTCCTCCCGGTCGGCGGTCGGCAGTAAGATCCAGCCGGCCACCAGAGATACTACGATGACATAACAGAAACTCGTCGAAGCAACGAGCCAGATGCTTTGAGTGCGGAGTTTCATTCTTTAACGTGCCCCTCGTCAGACTCTGGTTGCAGGCCGAACGAAGGCACGGTGGCTTCGCCTGGATGGAGTAACTCGTGAATGGCGGCCAGCAGGGCGCTTATAGTGTAAGGCTTGGAAAGGAATGCGAAGGAACCCGATGTTTCCTTTAATTCGGCGGGGGCGTTCATACCGCTGGTTGCAAGGATTCGGACTCGGGGATTGAGCCGGCGAAGTTCTTCGATGGTGGTGACCCCATCCATGACCGGCATCATCAAGTCGGTGAAAACCACGTCTATTTCTCCATCGTGGGCGGCATAGGTGCCCAATGCCTCGGCACCGTTGGCGGCCAGAAGGACGCGGTATCCATGGATCTCCAGCGCATGACGCATGACCTGCCGGATAGGCTTCTCGTCTTCAATTACCAGAATGGTCTCCTCCGCGCCCCGCTGCATTGGCACCGGCGCGGTGACGGGCGGCAGATTGTTATTGGTGACGGTCGCCGGGAGATAAATGCAGAAATGCGTCCCGGCTCCCGCCACGGTGGTTACGTGAACGAAACCACCGTGGCCTTTTACGATGGAAAGAGTCGTGGAGAGCCCGAGCCCCGTCCCTTTGCCGGGCTCCTTCGTGGTGAAAAAAGGGTCGAAGATTTTCTCGATAATGGAGGCGGGGATTCCCAAACCAGTATCCGATACTTTGATACGCACGTAGGGTCCTTCCTGTGCGTCAAGGTGCATGTTGACGTTTTTAGCCGTGATGACGGTGTTATCGGCCTCGATTGAGATACGTCCGCCGTGCGGCATCGCGTCGCGAGCATTGACGCACAGGTTGAGCAGGGCCTGTTCCAGCTGCGTCGGCTCACCCAATACGGTCCAGAGTTCGCGTTGGATGGATGTTTCAAACGTGATATTCTTGGGGAAGGTCTCCGAGACGATACCGGTCAGTTCTGCGGTAATCACATGAATGTGCAGTTCGATACGCTCGCCATCCATGCCTCGGGCGAAGGAAAGTACCTGTCTGACCATGTCCGCGCCCCGGCGGGC
>JANJTQ010000078.1 GCA_024711005.1 Opitutaceae bacterium
TCCGCGCCTACGGTGAAAACGTAAACCCCCTGCTCGCCGGTGGCTTCAACATCAACTCCACCTCCGAACAAGCCTGGCGCGCCGTCCTCGGCGGCCTCAACCAGCTGGCCTACGATCCCACGGATCCCACCAACACCAACGCCTCCGCGCTCGCCGGCGCCGCGCTCGCCCGCTTCTCCCGCCCCACCGCCGGTCACGACCTCGCGACCCCTTGGCAAGGCTACCGACTGCTCACCGAAAGCCAGATCGCCCAACTCGCCCGCGACGTCGTCGCCGAAATCCGGGCACGCGGCCCTTTCGTCAGTCTCGCCGATTTCGTCAACCGCCGCCTCGTTGACAACACCGACACCGACACCGACGAACGCTTGAAGGGCACCCTCCAAGCCGCCCTTGATGGCACGCGCACCGCAGGCATCGGGGTCTTTCCGGTCAACGATGACACCACCGACCCCTTCCGCGACGACTTGGTGGACAAAAAGCCCACCCTCACCGGCCCCTACCTGCTCGACCACCTTCAGGGCGGCCCCGTCGCGGTCGCGCCCTACAGTTCGCGCTCCGCCTTCGCCCCGAAGTTTCTCACCCAGGCCGACATCCTCTCGGCCGTCGGCGCCGGACTCGCCGCACGCTCCGATACCTTTGTAGTCCGCGCCTACGGTGAAAACGTAAACCCCCTGCTCGCCGAAACCGACGGCGCCTACATCACCGGCCGCGCCTGGTGCGAGGCCGTCGTCCAGCGCCTCCCCGGTTATGTGAACCCCGCCGACGCCGCTTACTCCGCGCCGACTCATCCCGACAACCAACACTTCGGCCGCCGCTTTAAAATCATCTCTTTCCGATGGCTCTCCTCCTCCGATATCTGATTTTCATTCCGGTGCTGCTCGCCGCCTCCGCGCTCTCCGGCGCACCGGTGTTTCGCACGTTCAGTCTCGGTGGCGACGTCGACGGCCTCTTCTACGAACTCCGCGGCAAACCGGTCCGACTCGCCACCAGCGAGGCCGCCTTTTCCGCCCCCTACGCCCGCCCGCCCGACGGCACCTTGGTGCTCTATCGGACGACGCCCCCGGCCGGCCCCGAGGAAAAACCGGGCAAGATAGCCGTCGCCACCGTCGACCTGCCACCCGGCGGCGAGCCCCTCCTTCTCCTGCTCGCCGCCACCCCGGCCGAGATACCCGCCGCGCCGCCGCAGATCGTCGCCCTCGCCGTGAACGACTCCCCGGAGGCCCATCCGGTCGATGCGTTTCGCGTATTCAACTTTTCGGGACGCAGAACCGCCGTGAAACTCGCCGGCCAGTCCGGCGAACTCGGTCCCGGCACGGACCGGCTCTTTCCCCCCGTGCAGGGCAATCGCGTGCGAATCCAGGTCGCCGTGGCCCGAAACACCGGTTGGAAACAGGTCGCCGGCGGCCCCCGCGTCATGGTCCCCGGCTCCCGCCCGTTCATTTTCCTCCGCGACGTTCCGCCCACCGTCGACGATCCCAACCCCATCGGACTGATCGTCCACACCGTTTTCGACACCGTTCTTCCGCGCTGATACCGCCGGCGCCGCTTTGCTCCCTTTTGTCGGTTACCCGTTAACCCAAAAAAACAACCCCATGAACCATCCCAACCCTCGTCCGTTTCCGCACGCCTTCGTCGGCCTGCTGTTGTCCGTATTCCTCTTCGCCGCCCCGGTTCGCGCCCTGAACCTCATCACCAACGACACGTTCATCAGCGATACCGATCCTTGGTCGCTCCAACTCGCCTACGGTTGCGCCGCCACCCTGTCCAATGACAACGGCTGGGGCCGCGTCGCCATCACCACCGGAGGTTCGTCCAAATCCTCGGTCAACCTCCAGCACACCCTCCGCGAGACCCTCGTCAACGGCGTCACCTACACGATCGCTTTCGACGTCCGCGCCGATGCGTCCAAGTCGATCGACGCGCTTGTACGCACCGCCGCCGGCTCCGTCATCGGCGGCTCCTACGGTATCGCCGTCACTCCTGCAACGGCCCGCCATACGCTCACCTATACGCACACCGCCGCCGACGCCGTGGACGCCCGTCTTTCCTTCCGTGTCGGCGGTGACACCATCGCCGTCTCCGTCGACAAGGTCGTCTTCGCCCGCCAAGGTTTGTCGTCGCAACTGCTCACGCGGAACACCGACGGTACCTGGACGTTCAACACGCTCAGCGTCGGAGGAAAAACCTGGAACGCCGGCGCCTACGATTTCTCCTACGCCGGCTACAATTACGGCGAGCGCGAAGTCTTCGTCGACATTCCCGTGGCCACCCAGACGATCAGCGCCGTCGCGAACGAGGATATCACCGACAAACTGAACGCCGCACTCGCCGCGCTTCCCAATGGAGGCACCGTGCTCATTCCCGCCGGCACGTTCCGCGTCGGTGCCGGCAAAATCGGAAACGCCGTCAACGTCACCACCGACAACACCGTCATCAAAGGTGCCGGCATGGGCGTCACCATTCTCAAGGTCGATCCCTCCTACCACTCGCACGCGACCGCCTCCAGTCGCCAGTCCGCCACCTTTGGCACCGGCGTCATCACGTTTTCCAAGCCCAGCAGCAGCTCCTGGCTCTATGGCGGCACCGCCACCACCGCGACCGCCACCGTCCCGCTCGGCGCTCGCGCGATCACCGTCGCCGACGCGACCTCGTTCTCCGCCGGCAGCTTCGTCGTCATTCGCCAGATCATGTGGCAGTCCTTCGTGCAGGCCTACGCCTACAACACCGACTATGCTCCGAGGTCTTTTCGCTGGACCAACTACGACGCCAGCAACAACCCGCTCTTCACCGACAAGGGCAACTCGTTCTGCTACTACCGCAAGGTCCTATCGAAGACCGGCAACACCCTCAACCTCGACGTGCCGATCCCGCATGAGCTGAACCCCGCCAACATGCCCGTGAGCGTCGCCGCGCTGCATGTCGCCTCCCTTCGCAACTGCGGAATGCAGGACCTCACCTTCACCGCAGATCCCGAAACGGGTGCCGCCTTCGAGCTGTCGCTTGGCACCACGGTCATGATCAAGGGACTACACAACGGCCTCTTCAAAAACATCGATATCGACAGTTTCCGCAGCCTCGGCTTCGGCACCGACTATCCCGTCAACGTCTCTTTCCTCAACTGCTCCGCCTCCAACGCCATTCACTGCGGCACCGGCGGCGCGGGCTACGGGTTCTATATCAAAGGCCAGAATCTCCTCTTCAAAAACTGTACCGCCATCAACCTCCGCCACGGCTACACCACCGCCGCCCCCCAGACCAACAACGTCGTCATCAAAAACTGCACGTCGATCGACTACCGGTTCAACACCAACATCACCACCGGCGAGTCCGTCGACGATTCGCATCTCCAGTTCGCCCACGGCATTCTCTGGGACAACCATTACTCCAAGGATGCCGGACTGCTCCTCACCAACCGCGGCCCCCTCAGCAGCGACGCCTACGAAACCTGTGGCTGGTCCATCGTCTGGAACTACGAAAACGAGGGCTTCAACACCAAGAGTTCCACCAACAACGATCTCCGCCACAACTTCCTCGGCGTGACCCCCGCCGAGTTCGGTCTGGTCGTCGGCGCGCACGCAGGCGAGGGCCCCGCCGGCATCCGCGTCAACGACGGCTACTCTCGTACTCCTCCCGCCTTTTCCCTGGTGTGGGGCACCGCCGTCACCAGCTCCACGCTTCACGTCGGCCCCACGGCAAACCGCGTCCTCTACGAACGCACCGGCACTCCCGTCGCCGAGTCGATCTACGACATCCAGTTCGCTCAACGTGCGAAACTGCTGACGACCTCCGGTGATATCACTGTGGACAATTCCGACTCCGCCTCCGTCGTCAGCACCGGCACGTGGACGTCCTCCACGTTCTCGCCAGGCTATCTGGGTTCCAACTACGCCCATGACGGCAACACCGGCAAGGGGACCAAGACGTTCTCCTTCAAACCCGCGATCCCGACCGCGGGCAACTACCTCGTTTACGCCCGCTGGACCGCCGACGTCAACCGTGCCAGCAACGTGCCCGTGGACATCGTGGAGACAGGCGGCTCCGTCTCGACGGTCACGGTCGACCAGCAGGCAAACAATAACACCTGGGTCCTTCTCGGCGTATTCCCGCTCTCGCCGACGAACGCGGAGATCAAGATCCGCACCACCGGCACCAACGGCTACGTGATTGCCGACGGCGTGCGCGTCATCCCACAATAAGAACCGCCAGGCAACACACCGCATCGCACCGGGGAGCGGCGGCAGAGTTGCCGTCGCTCCTCCCGCAGAACGTCCAACCACCCACACCTTCTTATGACATCTTGCCCGACGACGCCTTCACGCCTTCCCCGCACTCTCGTTTGTCTGGGGTTGCTGCATCTTGTCGTCGCCGGCACCACGACCTTCGCCGCCGCCCCCGCGAACTCGCAACTCCTCGCGAAAAGTCCCGACGGCACCTGGAGTTTCCCGACACTCACCGTGGGCGAAAGAACCTGGAACGCCGGCGCCCATGATTTTTCGTATGCGGGATACAACTACGGCGAGCGCGAGGACTTCGTTGATATCCCGGCCGCCACCCGCGCGATCTCGGCCGCGCACAACGAGGATATTACCGACAAACTCAACGCCGCGCTCGCCGCGCTTCCGTCGGGCGGAACCGTGTTGATTCCCGCCGGCACCTTCCGGATCGGCGCGGGCGAGCGCGCGAGCTCGATCGAGGTCACCACCGACAACACCGTGATCAAGGGCGCGGGCAAGGGTGCGACCGTCCTCCGGATCGATCCTTCCTACCATGCGGCTCCCACGGAGTCCGGACGCCAGACCGCCACCTTCGGGGCCGGCGTCATCACTTTTTCAAAACCCAACAGCGGCACCTGGCATTACGGCGGGGAAGTCGCCACCACCGTGACCCACCCCGTGTCTCTCGGCGCGCGCTCGATCACCGTCGCCAACGCCGACTCTTTCGCCGTCGGCGACACCATCGTCATCCGCCAGATCATGTGGGAGGAATTTGTTCGGAAAAACGCCAGCAATCCGGCCAAAGCCCCCCGGGTACTGCGCTGGACCAATTACGATTCCGCCGACAAGCCCCGCTTCTCCGATCCGGGATATTCGTTCTCCTTTCTCCGCCGCGTTCTAGCCAAGACCGGCAATGTCCTCTCGATCGATGTGCCGATTCCTCGCGGACTCGATCCCGCCAACAAGCCCGTCACCGTCGCCCCCTTGCGTGTCCCGGTGCTCCGCAACTGCGGACTTCAGGATCTCACGCTCACCGCCGGTCCGGAGGAGGGCGCCGCCGAGGAAGCCTCCATCGGCACGACCGTCATGATCAAGGGGCTCGTCAACGGCCTCTTCAAGAACGTGGAAATCGCATCTTTCCGCACCATCGCCTTCGGCACCGCGCACGCGGTCAACGTTTCGTTCATCAACTGCTCCGCCGCCAATGCCATTAATTGCGGTGGTGGAGGTTCGGGTTACGGCTTCTACATCAAGGGCCAGAACCTGCTCTTCAAAAACTGTTCGGCGAGCAACGTCCGCCATGGCTACACCACCGCCGCGTCACAGACCTGCAACATCGTCATCAAAGACAGCAAGTCCGCGGACTACCGCTTCAATACCGGACTGATCGGCGAATGCGTGGACGACACGCACATGAAGTATTCCTACGGTATTCTCTGGGACAATCATCATGCCAAAAACGCCGGCCTGCTCATGATCAATCGCGGGACGCTCAGCGGAGACGCCTACGAAACCTGCGGCTGGGCCATCGTGTGGAACTACAAAAACGAAGGCTACAACACCAAGGGACCGGGCAACCATGATCCTCGTCACAACCTCATCGGCGTGACGCCCGCCGAGTTCGGCCTGGTTGTCGGCGCGCATGCCGGAAAGGGCCCCGACGGCATCCGCGTTTACGACGGATATACGCGCTTTCCCTCCTCCCGCCGGGGCACCGCCATCACCACGCCCGCCCTGCAAGTCGGCCCCGTCGCCAACCGCGTTCTCTATGAACACACCGGCCTGCCCGTCGCCGAATCGATTTACGACATCCAGTTCGCCCAACGTGCGAAACTGCTGCCTTAAGCGTTACCGAATGGCCCTTGGCAACCGGCGGAACTCAAGCATCAAGCGACAAGCGACATCCCTCGCGGCCCACTCGGCTTATCGGGCGATTGGAATTCTTCCTGTTAACGCTTCGCCATTTGCACGGACTTCAACAGTTAGAACCAATCGAGTCTTCCTATGAGATTTTCGACGTGGTTGAATTAAAAATCCCCGATCACACCTGGAATACCCGTGCATACCCCCGCTCCGCCTTCCCCCACCGCCAGCCCAGCCGCAAGCGGCTCCCGCTCCAAGACTTGGACCGCCGGCACGCTCACGTACACGACCGGTGGACTCATCGTACTGTTCCTCTGGCTGCTCTGGGGCGATTTTTCCTGGGCCATGCGCGACCGCTCCGTCGGCCCGATGGCCCAATGGTATCTCAAGCACCTCGGCGTTCCCAATCTCCTCTTTGCACTGCTCATCAGTACATTTCCCGCGGCGGTCGGCGTGATCCTCGGGCCGATCGTCAGCTACAAATCCGACCGCCATCGCGGGCCCCGTGGACGTCGCATTCCGTTTCTTCTCATCACCACTCCGATCGCCGCGTTTGGCATGTTGGGACTCGGGCTCTGTCCCATTCTCGGCCCGATGCTGCATCAGGCGCTCGGCCCGGCCTCGCCCGGCGAAACGGTCTCCACCCTGATCTGCTTCAGTATCTTCTGGGCGGCCTTCGAGTTTGCCACCATCGCCGCCTCCTCCGTCTTCGGCGGATTGATCAACGACGTCGTGCCCGCGCCGCTGCTCGGCCGCTTCTACGGCCTGTTTCGCGCCGTCAGCCTGATCGACGGAGTGATCTTCAATAAATGGATATTTGGAAAAGTGGATACGCATTACACGATCATCCTCCTCGTAATCGCCGTCTTCTACGGCACGGGTTTCATGTGGGTCTGCTACAGGGTAAAAGAGGGGGCCTATCCGCCACCTCCGCCGGAGGAGGCCGGTGCGCCCGGACCGTTCGGAAGTTTTCTTAGCGGCGCAGGAACCTATTTCCGCGAGTGCTTCACTCATTCCTATTATGTGTGGGTCTTTGTGCTGCTGACCGTGGCGACCCTTTGCTTCATGCCGGTGAATATTTTCTCGATTCCTTACGCAACCAGCCTCGGCATGAGTATGGATGCCTACGGGGACTGCCTCGCGCTGACGTTCATGATTTCGCTCGTCCTGGCCTATCCGCTGGGCTGGCTCGCCGATATTTTCCACCCGCTGCGCATGGGCATCGGATGTATCATCGGCTACATCGCGGTAACGGCGTGGGGTGCTGTCTTTGCACGTACGCCCGAAACATTCGCGGTGGCGCTGGTGCTGCACGGTGTGCTCTCGGGATGCTACTTCACCAGCGCGGCCTCGCTGGCGCTACGACTGTACCCAAGATCCAAATTCGCGCAGTTCGCCAGCGCCGGTGGCCTCATGACTTCGACCGCCAGCATGGCGCTCGGCCCGCTGGTCGGCACGCTCATCGATCTCACCGGCAATGTTTACCACCACACGTTTACCGCCGGCTGCGTGCTGAGCACGATCGCCCTGGTGGCGGGCTGGCACGTCCACGGAAAGTTCATGCGCCTGGGCGGAACGAAAAACTACATCGCGCCCCTGTAGCCCTGGCTATCGCGCCAGGGGCTGCCTCGTCGGTGTTGACGAAGGACGCCAGATGGATGCGTACCCTCGATCAGGACCGTCCGATCCTTTACCGGGGTGTGGCCCGTGATTCCCCATTGCCGGCGGAAACCAAAGAGTCCTCAAAAATTCTTTTTTTCGGATTCGGTCCCATAGACCGGCAAGCCGACAGCGAAGAAGATGGATGCAAATCGCAAGGCGAGGACGGTTAGCATCCCGATCACCGTGCTCAGCGGCTTGGAGCCACCAAGGAAGCCAGAGGCACAATAGACACCGACACCGACGAGGGAGGCAGTCGCGTAGAGTTGCTGGCCACGGAGAACCAGCGGGATCTCGTTGCAAAGCACATCGCGCATCATTCCGCCAGCCGCCCCGGTCGTGGCCCCCATGATCGCGATAACCACCCAAGAGACCTGGATTTCTTCAGCCACTTGGGCGCCAGTAATGGAAAAAAGGGCAAGGCCGAGGGCGTCTGCAACGAGCAATGCCTTGAGCGGCGGAGCGGAGAAGCGTGTGTACAGAACCGTCACTGCCGTGGCGAAGATAATAACTAACAAATATATGGCATCGGTGACCCAGAAAACCGGGGTCCGTCCCAGAAGGAGATCGCGCAAAGTGCCGCCGCCGATGGCGGTCACCATCGCCACAACAAACACACCAAGTAAATCCAGACGGGTTCGTCCCGCCGCCAATACGCCGCTGGCCGCGAAGACGGCCACACCGAGAAGGTCGGAAACGCGAAGGAGCAACTGTACAGGTTCCATTGGTTGCATCGATTCACCGCCAAGGCGGCTGGAAAGCAATGTCCATCCAGCGAATCTCCCGCCGCGGAATCCCTGGCTAACTATTTTTATAAGTCTACCGCGCGTGAGGTAGTTGTAATTGCCGTACTGCGTCCCGGTTTCTCATGAGAGAACTATGGCATCGTTGTAGTACTCATCCCGCAGTGCGACTCTGGATGCACGGAAACCCCTTCCGCGATTTCCATCCCCGAGCACACCAGTATGAGAACTGCCCTCTATTCCGTCTTTGGCGGTTTCCTTATTAATTTCAATTTGGCTGATCCTTCGGGGCAGGGGCAGGGGGCGATGCAGGCGAGCATCTATAGGCAGCGGTCCCTGTCTTATTTCCGGCTCCTCGGCATGCTATTGGCGGGCATTCTGTTCCTGTTCGCCGCCCCGGCCCAGGCTCTTAATTTCGTCACCAACGACAACTTCATCGCGGGTACCGATCCGTGGAAGCTGCGCTTCGCCGCGGGCGGCGCCGGCACTCTGACCAACGCCAACGGCTGGGGGCGTGGCAACATCACCGCCGGCGGTTCAACCCGAGGTTCGGTCGGCATTGAGCAGACGTTCCGCGAACCGTTGCTCAACGGCGTCACCTACACCATTGCGTTCGACCTGATCGCCGAGGCTCCGAAAACGATCGACGTTGTCGTGTTTGACTCCTCCCGCGCCATTATCGGCGACTTCCACAATATTCCGGCGGAGACCAAGTCCGCCCGGCGAACGCTTACCTACACCCATACCCAGCCGGACGCCGCGGATGCCATCCTGAGCTTCCACATCGGCGGCAACGCCACGGACGTCGGCATCGATAACGTCGTTTTCGCCCGCCAAGGCTCGCCCTCGCAGCTCCTGGCCCGGAAGCCCGACGGCACCTGGAGTTTCCCCACGGTCAAGGTCGGCGGGAAGAGTTGGAACGCCGGCACCTACGACTTCTCCTATGCCGGCTACATCTACGGCGAGCGCGATGACTTCATTGATATTCCCTCGGCCACGCGGACCATTTCCGCCGTCAACAACGAGGACATCACCGACAAGCTCAATGCCGCGCTCGCCGCGCTCCCCAACGGCGGCACCGTGATTATCCCCGCCGGCACCTTCCGCATCGGCGCCGGCAAGACCAACAACGCCGTTAGCGTCGGCACCGACAACACCGTCATCAAGGGCGCCGGCATGGGCGTTACCCTGCTGAAAGTGGACCCGACCTACCATGTCGCATCCCAAGCCTCCACGTTCTCGTATGGAGTCATCGCGTTCACAAAACCCAAGTCCTCGAACTGGTTTTACGGAGGCGGAATCACGACCGCCACGGAGACGGTCCTCCTCGGAGCGCGTGCGATTACCGTGGCCGACGCGTCCGCCTTCTCGGTCGGCGATGCGATCGTCATCCGTCAGGTCATGTGGAAGTCATTTGTCGAACAGTATGCTTATAACGACTCCCTGGCTGTCTATGACGCCTCATTGGCCGCGAAGCCCTGGCGCTGGACCAACTACGACGCCAACAATAACCCGCTCTTCAACAATAAGAACCATTCGTTTCGCTATTACCGCAAGGTCGTATCCAAGAACGGCAACACGCTTAGTCTCGACGTTCCGATTCCTCATGAACTCAACCCCGTGAACATGCCGGTGAGCGTTGGCGGACCGGGCGTCGTTCCGTTGCGCAATTGCGGCATGCAGGACCTGACGCTCACCGCGGACCCGGAGGACGGCGTCGATCGCCCTCAGAGCTCGCTTGGCACCACGATCATGATCGGCGGCCTTGTCCATGGCCTCTTCAAAAACGTCGCCATCGACAGCTTCCGCAGCCTCGGCTTCGCCACGAATCAGTCGGTCAACATCTCGTTTATCAACTGTGTCGGCTCCAATGGACTCAATGGAGGGGAGGGTGGCGCCGGCTACGCTTTTTACATCAAGGGACAAAACCTTCTCTACAAGAATTGCCTGGCGTTCCATTGCGGGGCCGGCTTCACCAGCGCCGGTCCGACGGGCAGCAACATCGTTATCAAGAACTGCCGGTCGAAAGACTATCGTTGGAACCCCGACAGAACCAGCGGCCAGCAAGTGGATGACACCCACGTGAAGTTCGCCCACGGTATTCTCTGGGACAACCATTACTCGAAAGAGGCCGGCATGCTGATGGTCAACCGCGGCACCCTCAGCGGCGCCGCCTACGAAACCTGCGGCTGGAGCATCGTGTGGAACGCGCAGAACGAGGGATGGGACACGAAGAGCAGTACCGGCGTCAGTTTTCGCCACAACTATCTCGGACTCACTCCGGCGGAGTTCGGCATGGTAATCGGGCCTCACGCCGGCAACGGCCCCGCCGGCATCAGCGTGAGAGACGGGTATCGCTACTATCCGTCCTCCTCCAAGGGCGTCGCCGTCAGGACGAGCACGAACCTTCAGGTCGGAACCGCCGTCAACCGCGTCCTCTACGAATACACCGGCCAGCCCGTGGCCGAGTCACTCTACGACATCCAGTTCGCCCAACGCGCGAAACTGCTGCCTTAGGATCGTTCGTTCCTTCCTGTCCATGAGCCGCCCCTTCCAGTCCCATCGCAATTCGGGGTTCGCGTTGCTGATTACGATCACGCTGCTGGCGTTTCTCGTTCTGCTGCTCGTGTCGTTGGCCTCTTTGACCCGGGTCGAAACCCAGGTGGCCGCCAATAATCAGCAAGTTGCCCAAGCCCGGCAAAACGCGCTCATGGCGCTCAATATTGCGATCGGCCAACTTCAGAAATACACGGGGCCGGACCAACGCACGACGGCGAGGGCGGATCTGCAGCACGGTCCCGACGTCGCCAACGCCCGCTGG
>JANJTQ010000097.1 GCA_024711005.1 Opitutaceae bacterium
CCGCCTCGCCGCTGAGCGCGCCCCACCGCACCCCGTCGCGCATCAAATCAGCCGTGACGATCCAGATCCTCGGCCCGGCCTCGTGAATCCGGGAGAGAATCCCCTCGTAACGCGCATCGCCGGCGACGTCCGGACCGCTGGCGACGACCTGCACGGCACTTTCGCCCTCGGCGCGCACCGCGGTCGGATCGATTTCCTTGTGGAGGGTGTCGACGGACTGGCGGCTGGCGAAGGCCCAGTCGGCGAGGAACACCTCGTTGAGCAAGGCGGCGGCGGGCCCTTTGATGACCGCGCCGAAATCGGCCCAGCGTCTTTTCAAGAACGTGGGCCCCATGTATTCACGGGCGATGTTGTGGCCGCCGACGATGGCGGTGTGTTGGTCAAACACCGCGATTTTTCGGTGGTTGCGGAGATTGGCCGAGCGGCGGGTTGAGAGCGGGATGACCGGCATGAAGCGCACGACTTCGCCGCCGGCTTTGCGGATCGGATCGACGAAGCGGCGGCTGGAGAAGAGGCAGCCAAGCCCGTCGAGTTGCAGACGCACCTTCACACCCTCGCGGGCGCGTTTGGCGAGCAGATGCACGAAACGCCGCCCGGTGTCGTCGCGTCCGAGGATAAAGGCCGCGATGTGGATCGAGTGCTTCGCCTCGTTGATGAGCGTTTCGAGTTCGGCGTAGGCCTGTTCTCCGGTCGTGATCAGGCGCACGGTGTTGCCGCCCGAAGGTTCGCCCGCGCCGGTGGAGGCGAGGGTGTGCGCGGTGGGCAGGTGGGCGATGGACGAGGGCACCGCGGGCACGCCGGGCACCCGGGGCATGACCGGGCGTTTGTTTTTGGCCAGGCGCTTGATCTTGCGTCCGCCGACCAGGAGAAAGAGGGGAACCCCGACGTACGGGATGAGGATGATCATCAGCAGCCACGCGACGGTGTTGCTCGGCGGGCGTTTTTCACTGACGAGGCGGGCGATCGCAAAGACGGCCAGCACGAAGCCGCCCACCGTAAGGAGGTGGGTATGAAGGCTGGTGCCGACGGCATCTGAGAGAGCGGGATCCATGAAGAAGGGATGACGGGTTGGGTAGCGGGTTAGACTGTCGCGGACAAAGTCTTAAGCAAGTTGTCCGGCGAAACTGAAATTTGGCAAATTGGGACTTGAATTCACCTCCGGTAAGCGCCTTTTTGTCCGTTCTGTTTGGTGGAATATCCAAGTGGCCAAAGGATGGGGACTGTAAATCCTCCCGCTCACGCGTTCGCTGGTTCGACTCCGGCTTCCACCACCAGTTTTTGACCTCCCTGGGCCAGGGAGGTTTTTTTGTGCCTCGAAAAATAGACGCGGGTGAGTCGCCGCGTTCGAATCAGACTTTGCCGCGCCGGGCTTCGAGCAGACCGCGGATGTCCGCCAGGCGTCCGCGGTTCAGCGGGTAGCGCCAGATGAAGATCAACGTACCGCTCCAAAACAGCAGGGGCAGGCCGATGTAGAGCGATCGCATGCGCTCCAGAATTTCGGGAGGTTGGATGGTGCCGAGCGCGACATCGAAGCCGGTGAGCTGTACCACGAGGCCGCCGAGTCCTGCGCCGGCGGTGATGCCGGCTTTGGCGAACCAGGAATAAAAGGCGTTGAGCGAGCCTTCCCGACGGAGCCCGGTGGTGAGTTCGTCGTGGTCGGCGACATCTGCTTTCATCGACGGGAGGAAGAGCCAGACCGCGCCGATCGCGCCGGTTTCGAACACGGCGGGGACGAGCATGAGGTAAGGCATGTCGGGTCGGAGACAAACGAGGTTAAGGAGATGACCGCCGACGCTGCCGCCGAGCATGAGGCCGACGATGATTTTTTTATCGAGGCGTTCGCTGAGCCAGGTCCAGAACGGTATGCCAATCACCCCGACGATCATTACCAGGGTGGATTTCCAACCGTTGATGATCGCGGCGTCGGCAAGCCGGCCTTCGTTGACGAAGTAAATGCCAACATACTGGCCGAGCGTGTTGTTGATGGCGCCGCCGAGGATGAGGAAAAAGGAAATGCCAATGAGGTTCCAGAGCGGGCGGCAGCGGAAGGATTCCCTGAGACTGCTCCAGAAGGGAGCCCGGGCCTGGTGCGAAGTCGTCCTGGCGTAGTAACGTTCGTGGACGAAGAATGCCGGGAGAATGCCAAGCACGAGAATGATGCCGGCCATGAACCAACTGGTGGTTCGCATGCCGTGAATGATATCGGGCTTGCCGGTGGCGGCGTCGACGAACCAAGGACCGGCGACGATGGCGAGGATCCAGCCGCCGCCGAGGTAGAACACTTTTCCCGCCATTGAAACCCAGGCGGCGAGGCGGGTGCGTTCGTCGTAGCTCGGGGTGAGCTCCATTTGCAGGCTGTAGAACGGCACCGACCAGACGGTGAAGCAGGTGAAGAAAATCAAGCCGACGAGCGTGAGTGCAATGAACTGACCTTGCGGACCGAGATTGTCGGGGATTCGCCAGAGCAGCAGGTAGCTGACGGCGGTGAGGATCGCTCCGATCGCGATGAAAGGACGACGCCGGCCCCAGCGCGTGCGCATGTTGTCGGAGATGTTTCCCATCACCGGGTCGGTGATGGCATCCCAGCCGCGAAGGATCATCAGAATGACTCCGAGCACGAACGGACTGATGCCGAGACCGATGTTGAAAAACGGCATCCAGAGGATGCCGGTGGTCACTCCGGCGGCGAGGTAGTCCACGCCGTAACCAAGGCTGAAGGCGGCCTTTTGCGGGAGAGGGATGCGATCTTCGGCGGAGACGCGGGCGGGGCCTGACATGCGCGTCCGGGCTCAGCGGGTGGGCGTGGAGGACAACAGCGTGCCGCCTTGGCCGAGGAGGTTCTGGTTGGGGGCGGCCAAGGTGGTGGCGGAGGCCCACCAACCGACGAAGAGACGCGGGTCGGACGCGTCGAGGTATTCGACATGTCCGTCGAGGAAGGCGGCGTTGATCCCATTGCGTCCGCCGTGACGCGGGGGCATGCGGCGGGTGGAATTCCACACGGCATTCCAGCCGTCCCAGAAGAGGGGCGTGCGTGAGGGAATCTGATAGAAGGTGTCGTACCTGACGGTCCGGGCGAGCATGCCGTAGTCGGGACCGCGCTCGGGGTCGGTCTGGTTGCTCCGGGTGCCGGTGCTCTCGGCCGCCGGGCAGAGCTCAGTCGTGTCGATGAGGAATTTGACGGGAGGAGCGCTGAAAATGTAGTTCGGTCCCTCGCGGTAAAAGCGTCGGAGTACTTGAATTCCGAATACGTTGTGGCCCTCGCTGTAGGGGTGGTCCGAGTTCGCGGTGCCGGGAGGCGATTCGCCTCTGAATTCGGTGCGATAGAGAGAGTGCGCGGTGGCGAGCGACCGGAGATTGGCCAGGCAGCCCGATGAGCGGGCGGTTTCGCGCACCTTGCCCACCACGGGTATGATAATGGCGGCCAGAATGCCGACGATTCCGATGACGGTGAGCAGCTCGACGAGGGTGAAACCGGCTCGTTGAGTTGGGATGGGGCGGGGCATGGGGCGAAAAAGTGGAGGCTAGTCTTTGAGGAGGTCTTCCCAATCCGAGGCGAAGCGAACCTCGTGGAGATGAATGCGGGCCTCTCCGAGATTGTGGACCCGGAAGTAGAGAACTTCAATGGGCCCGATGCCATCGGGGGACCGGACGGAAACCGGACGGGGCTGGTCGGTGACAGGCAGGGTCTTGTCGGGATCGAGCCAGACGCTGATTTCGGTAAAAACCTTGCGGGCTGCATCCCAGCCATCGAGGCGTGCGATCACCGTGTGGCGTTCGGCCGGCGCGAGCGGACTTTCGATCGTGATGGTTTCCTCGCCGAAGCGGGCCGCGGCCTGACCGCCCAACCCGATGACGGCGGCCGCGAGGTCCGCGCGATAACCTTTGGCATCGGCGAAATACCAACCGCCGAAAAGCCGGCGGAAATCCGCGGCATTGGCCTCAAACGAAAAATCGCTGCGAAAGAACACCGCGCGACCATCGGTGCCCACCGGTTGCGCGAGCCGTCGCATGAGGGCGCGGACGGTGCTCGGGCCGCCGATCGCGAGTCGCGGGCTCGGGGTGCCGCCGCGGACGATTGCCGACGTGTCCGACCCGACGACCCAGCTGCGCAGCCAGCCGGTGCCGTAATTGAAACCGGTGGGTGCGGAGCCTTCGGCGTAACGCGCAAAGGAGTCTTCGGCCACGATGTCGGCCTTCGCCGTTGCGACGGACAACAAGGCGAACACGGCGGTAAGAAGTCGGGATGGACGCATGACGGATGCGGTTAGGCGCGGCGGCGGAAGCGACGGGTGATGAAGCCGGCGCACAAGGCACCGAGACCGGCGAGCGCCGCGGAGGTGGAGGGTTCGGGCACGGCGGCGACCACGGAGTTCCAATCGGTGCCGACGCGAAGATCGTCGTAGGCGTAAACGTCACCATTGAGCGAATTGGTGCGGAAGGTGATGCCGCGGAATCCGTCGGAACCTCCGGTGGCGCTGGTGGCCGTTGCCGACACGCTCGTATTGGCGAAGTCGCCCTGCGTCGGGTTCAGCCAGACGGTCGTTTCGGTATAGGAGTCACCGTCCCAGCCGTGCAGTCGGGAGACCACGAGGTAGGTGGTGTCATACTGGAGGTTGGTGTTGATCGAGGAGGTGATGTTGTTGGTGCGGGCGCCGAGTTTGCTTCCGCCGATGATGGCGAAGTTGTCCACGGAAACGCTGAACGAGTTGTCGAGGACGCCGACGCTCATGAACGAACCCGAAGGAATCGTTCCGGAGGTGGTGCCGTTGGTGATGTTGACGATGTAGCTGAAGTACACGTCGGCGCCGCCGGTGTCGTTGGTGGCGAGGAAGGTGCGGGAGGCGGCGTTTTGAGTGCTGCCGCCGGAGAACGTGAGCGCGTTGCCGCCGCCGTAGGTGGCGCCGTTGGCATCCGTGAAGCTGATTCCGGTGGAGGAGGTGGTGACGGTGGCGATGCCGCTGCCGGTCCAGCGGTTGGTCCAGCCGGTGCCGCCGTTGCCGTCGGCATCGTTGCTGGAGGTGAGCGAGTCGCCCGGGGTGTATTCAAAACCGTCATACGCCGGCAGCGCGGCGTGCGAAGTGACGATTGCGGAGAGCAAAACCAGACCGAAGGCGGAGGCGCGGAGGAAGAGAGGGATGGTGGGTGGATTCATGGTGGGTGGAAGGGGTTGATATCGATGGAACAGTCGAACGTCGGCAGGGCAATGGGGGTGCTGCTGCACCCGTTCAATGATTTTGGCTGGGGGTGAGAAGATCGGAGAAAGGTGCAAAGGTCTGACGCTGGCGGTCGCATACGAATCGCATGATGGCGGCGACGCGGGCGCGGGCTGCGGACGGGTCTTGGTGAATCGCGAAGAGCCGTTGTGCCAGGGCGTCGCCCGTTGCGTTGTGCACTTCGAAAAACCAGTCGCCGAGTCCGACGTCGGGCCACATCTGGCCCTTGGTCGTGTCGGTGGGCTGACGGATGAAAAGGGTGGGTGTGCCGACAGCGAGGGCGAAGATCGGCGAGTGGTTGTCCATGCTGACGACGGCGAGGGCGCGGGCATACGTGGAGCACGCCTCGTCGGGGAGCCAGTAATCGGGCCGCCAGACGACATTATTGCGAACGTCTGGCGGGAGATGGTCGCCGCAGAGTTCGCGGCCGACCTCCACCTGATAGGTCATCTCGGGACAGACGAGGACCTTCAGACCGGTTTCGCGAACCCAGCGGACGATCATCTCGCGGAGCAGACCGAGGTCGTGTTCCCGGTGCCGTTCGCTGATGGCCGCACGGGCAAGGTCGCGGGCGGTGGCGGGAACGTCATGGGTGAGGTGATAGGGCGTAAAGCGCAGGCGGGGGATCACGCAGATGAAGCCGTCGGAGGTAAGGCCGTTTCGTTGCAAAAATTGCCCGGCGCGGGAGTCGTCGAACAGGTCGATGCCGAAAGCGCCGTCGGGGCCGAAATCGAGGACGGGGCCGGAGAGCGATTGGGCCCGCAGGTAGTCGAGCGAGAGGGTGTCGCGGCAGAAAACAAACGCGGCTTTTTCAAGGACGCGACGGAGACGTGCGGGAAGGTGGTCGTGGGGCAGACCCTCGATCTGTTTGCGCTGATTCGCAAGCGTGTCGCCTTCGTCGGGGAGATCGGCGCCGGACATGATCGGTCCAAGTGGATCGATGGTGACGCCGTAAATGCCGTAGGGCTTGCCGCCGGTGAGATGACTCCAGGCCTCGATGTGAGGAAGCGCCACGACGTACGGGCCGGAGCCGTGGACGAGCATGTCGACTTTCCGAAACGCGGTGGCGAGCGCGGGAGTGGTGGGCAGACCATCGATGCCGATGGTGCCGTCGGCGATCTCGAGAGCGGGGAATCGGCGCAGCAGCATTTGGCGGACTCCGCGGTCGAGTTGGTCGGGCCAGAGCGTGATGCGAACGCCGGGAAGATGACGTTCGAGCAGCGCGATGACGCCGGGCGAATGGCCGATGTCACCAATGTTGACGGTCTGCCAGGACGAACGAAGAAGCACGTGGCGACCGGCGTAATTTTCAGTGGACGAAGAGGAGGCCGGAGCCGGGAGCAAGGAGGAAAACATGGGCGGCGGGATTGCGTTCGCACCGTGCGCCTTCATTGGGAGACGTCGCAACGGGGCCGTTATTGCACCCGTTCAGTAAACTGTCTGGAGCTTGGTCGAGACGCGTGGGCCGGGGTCATTGCTCGCGATGGGCGGCGAGGCGGACGATGGTCGTCGTTTCCAGACGTTGCACGGGTTCCGCGGTGCGAACGACCAGGCAGGCGTGCGTGCCGAGCGTGCGGGCGCGCAACGTGGCGTCGGGCATCGTTTCGACGGCCGTTTCAAGCGATTGGTCGGCGGTGTGCGTGATCTCGATGTCGCCGATGCGGCTGCGTGCGGGCTGCAGATCACGAGAGGCGTCGGCGGGCTCGGCCAGGTGCCAGCGGAAAAGAATCACGTCGGGCTTGTGAAGAACGACCTTGTCGTGGATGCGAACGTGGTCGGCATCCCAGGTGATCTCGCGGCGCCATAACGATGCCTCGGGGTGGCAGGAGGTCGCGTCGACGGTGACATGGCCGCCTGCGGCATCGAGGCGGTGGACCTCGATGGGCGCGACGCGGCGCCGATTGGCGGAGGATCCGTTCGAGGAGAGTCCGACTTGGAGCACGTTGTGTCCGGCGAGTCCGGTGTAGAGGCGGGCGGCTTCGGGGGTTCCGTATGGAGGAGTACCGGCCTCGACGAGGACGGGACGTCCGGCGATGATGGCGTTGACGTGCCCGCGGTCGGCGTGGTCGTGGAAATCGGAGGCACCGCCGCCGCGTATCCAAACTCCGGATGCGTCCGACGACCAGGAGGAACGCCAGACCGTGCGGGTGCCGACGGGGTAGAATGCGAAGAGGGGCGGCGCCTCGGCGGCCTCCTTGGGGAGAGCGGTGGCAAGGAGGTAATCGAGCGTGTTGCCGGAGAGATTGTGATGACGGAGCGCCCAGAGTGCGTGGGGATTGCCGGTGCCGACGGCGAGTTCGGCGAAAACATTGCCGAAGATCGAGAGCTGTCCGCGGGCGCCGTTCAATGTGTCGAAGGCGTTGACGAGAAAACCGCCCGGCTGGATATGGTGGGCGAACCACGTGCCGGTGTGGCGCAAAAACGGATGGGACTCGAGGCGGTTGTCTCCGGCCCGGGCGGAGGCGCGCGCGGCGGAAATGAGGCCTTTGACGGTGATGCTCGCGTAGGTGAGGCCCTCGGTGAATTCGCCGGCGGAACCCTGGGCGTCGAGCGAACGCAGGAGGGCGGCGATGCCGAGCTCGTAGTCGGCGCGATGGCGGTCGATGCCGCGCAGAAGGCAGGCACGCACGAGGCCCTCGGCGGGGACGACCCATTGGTTGCTGTTCGCCAGGCCCCGTTGAACGTACCATGGTGTTTCGTTGCGCCAGTCGGCGGCGATGCGGCCGATTTCGGAGTCGAGCAAGGCGTCGAGTTGTTCGCGGAGATTTTCGTCGATCACGCCGGGCGGGCAGAATTCAAGCGTGTCGGCGATGGCGCGGATGATCCAGCCGGTGGCGAGCCACGGGCCGTCGCCTTCGGGCGGGAGCTCGCGTGGATTGGCGGCGAGCGACCAGCCGGGACGTTGCAACGGTCGCCAGGTGGTGAGCTCGGCGAGTTGTGCGCGGACGTGGTCGTGGAAGGCGGGCTCGCCGGTAAGGACTCCGGCGGCGGCGACAAGCGGAAGGCCGGCGGCGAGATTTGATCCGGCGTTGGAATCGAAGGACGCCAGGGAGAAACGTTCACGGAGAACGGGGTCGGTCATGCGGGCGGCGCTGGTGCTGGGCTTGATGCGATGACCGGTGAGCTGATCGAGCGAGGTCGGGCGGCGAAGGATCCCGTGGGCAAGCTCGGCGCGGGCGCGGTTGATGAGCTGTTGTCGGGCGTCGGCGACGGCTGGGTTGGCGGCGGCGATTTGCAGCAAGACGAGCGGCGAGGCGGGCGGAGGCGGCGCGACCTGCAGGGTGGTGTCGACCGCGAGGGTGGAAACCGGGGCGGGAGTCGAGACGACGAGGACGGTGTGCGGGTTTTCCGGGCGGCGGAATTTAAGGGTGTGGTCGGTCTGCGAGGAGGCTTCGACCGTGATGGGGTGGTTGGCCCGGATTTCGAAGTCGACGGAGAGCGTGGCGAGTTCGTCGGGGGCGGTGGGTTTGGGCTGGTCGGGGTCGGTCCACGGGCCAACCCACGGATGGAAGGTGATGTTGCCGGCGGGTACGTGGACGCGCCAGTGATCGGGTGCGATTTGAGTGATCGTTGGTGGTGCCGCACTCGCCAGATGCCAGCGCCACGCCGGGCTGACGGGCTTTTCCTTGGCGGAGATTTCGTCACGGGTGGTGAGGGAGGTGGTTGTCCACGAGACGGTGCGGATCGCCTTGCTGAGCGCGGGGTATGCCTGGCGGAGGTCGACGGTGGCCGAGCCGCCCTGGCTGTCGTGGCGGTGGACCTCGATTTCGGCGGGGGCTTTGAGGGGGAACGCGTTGCCGTCGAGGACGAGGGTGTTGTGGCCGCGGGCGGAATCGTAGTCGGTGCGTTTGCGAGGGTGCGAATAGCCGGGGGTGCCGGCTTCGATGAGAACGGGGGTTCCGCGGACGATGAAGTTGACGTGGCCGCGATCATGGTGGTCGTGGAAGTCATCGGCGTCTCCGCCGCGTATCCAGATTCCGGATGCGTCAGGCGCCCAGGAGCCGCGCCAGGCGAAGAGCCGGGAACGTTGAAAATTGCCGGCGGTCGGGAGCGGCGGCGCGTCGGGTGTACGGTTAAGAATTCCGTGGGCGAGGAGCCCGAAGAAATCGCCGCGGAGCCCGTCGGCCTCGGTTTTTACGAGGCGGACTAGCGAGGCGTTGCCGGAGAGGGCGGCCGCGCGGGTGAGATCGGTGAGGGCGAGGCGGACGGAGCCGCGTTGGGCGTCGAAGCCGTCGAAGGCATTGACGGGGTTGCCGCCGGGTTGGAACGAGAGGGCGAGCCAGGAGGCGAAATTTTGGAAGAAAGGTTCGTTGGCGAAGGCGGGATCCCCGTGGGTTTCGGTGATACGGGCGGTGAGAAGCAGGGAGAAACTGGTCCATGACCTGCCGTAAGTATAGCCCTCGTTGAGCGAGCCGTCGGAGCCGGCGAGGGCGAGGCTCTTGCGCAGGCTGTCGACGCCGAGTTGCCAGGCGTCGGCGAACCGGTCGCGTCCGAGGACGGTGGCGCCGATGACAAGTCCGCTGGCGGGCACGACCCACTGGTTGGAGTTGGCTTTGTCGCCGTTGACGTACCAGGGAATTCCGGCGCGCCAGTCGTGGAGGGTGAGATTCACCTCTTCGCCGAGGCGGGTGCGGACGGCGGCGACAAGGTCGGGCGGAAGCGAGTCCGGGGGGAGGATGTCGAGGGTGAGGGCGAGCGCCTGAATGAGGGTGCCGGTGGCGAGCCAAACGCCATCGCCCTCGGGCGGAAGCGGATCCTTGCGGTGGGGAAGCGACCAGCCGGGGCGTTGAAAAGGACGCCAGGTGACAACCTCGCGCAGCTGACGATCGAGGTGGTCGCGGAAAACCGTATCGCCGGTGAGTCGCCACGCGGCGGCGAGGAGCGGAAGTTCGTCGAGGGCGAGGCGAGAGGCGCCCATGTCCCCGGAGGCGAGGGCGAAGCGTTCGGCGTTTTCGGGTCCCAGGCGTGCGCGGACGGAGTCGGCTTTGGAACGGGTGTCGGCGCTGCGGTGGGAGGCGTGCTCGCCCATGTCGGCGATCGAACGGGCTCGCTTGAGGAGCGGCTTGCGGGTGAGATCGCGGGCCCGCTCAAGGATATCGGCGACGGCGGGATCGGCGGGGTTCAGCGCGTCGAGCGGCGCCGCGAAGGCGGATGCGGATGAGGGTGAGGACCCGGGGGCGGCGTGGAGCGCGCAGGTGAAAACGAGGGGCAGAAGGAGGGCGCGGCGCAGCGCGCGAAGGATCGGGGCGGCCATGGCGGAGGAGTAACACGATGAGGAAGGCAACGGCGCAATGCGATCACCGTTGCACCCGTTGAATGAACGTCGTTGGCTACGCGCCGTTTTCAGAAACCCCGTTGCCCATGGCCGCAAAAAAACAAGTTGGAACCACCTTGCAGGACATTGCGGATCGCACCGGTTACGGTCGGTCGACGGTGTCGCTGGCGTTGCGCAATCATCCGAGTTTGCCGGAGGAGACGCGGGTGAAGATTCGCGAGGCGGCGGAGTCGCTTGGGTATCGGCCGAACCCGCTGGTGGCGGCATTGATGACGCAATTGCGGGATCGCCGACGGACGCGGCAGGAGCGGATCGCGTTGGTGAGTCGCTTTGGGCAAACGATGACGCAGCGTCGGCGGACCGATACGTTTTATCCGGTGTTGTACGATGCGATTCAACAGCACGCGGCGACGCAGGGGTTTGGCATGGACGAATTTTATATGGGCAAGGATCCGATGCCGGATGCGCGTCTGACGCAGATTCTTGTGTCGCGGGGAATTCATGGCGTGTTGTTTTTTCCGGGATCGGATCGGGCCGAGGTGGAGTATCCGGCGTTGGATTGGCGACACTTCGCGACGGTGTTGATCGGGTTCAACACGACGCGGGAGAACCTGCATCAAGTGGCGTCGGACTACACGTATGACATCGATCATGCGTTGCAACGGGTGGCGACGGCGGGTTTGCGCCGGATCGGCTGCGTGGTGACGCAACGGGTAAGCCGGGCGACGAACCATGCGTGGGCGTCGCGGTTTTTGCTTAAGCAACATGGGATCCCGGCGGCCCACCGCGTGCCGTTGCTGATGATGAAGGAGGAGCAGTATGACGCGGAGGAAGTATTGGCCTGGTTCCGGCGGCATCGGCCCGAGGTGATCCTCGTGGCGGGGGACTCGGTGCGGAATATTTTGGTGGCTGACGGAGTGCGGGTGCCGGGCGACGTGCGGTTGATCAACCTCGTGCAGCGTGGGGAGAAAGGCATGTCGGGGATCGATCCGCACACGGGCGAGGTGGGACGGGCGGCGGTGGATTTGCTGGCGTCGTTGTTGCGGTCGAACCAACTCGGGCAGCCCGATTTTCCGCGGACGATCGCGATCAAGGGGCACTGGTCACCGGGCGCCTCGTTCCCGGAGTAATCATTTCCGGGGCAAGTTCCGGGGCATTGAATGTAGCCTGCGTGCAGGCGATTCCGACGTGGGCGCGAGCAAGCGCCCCGAAGCAAGCTCCGGGTACGTTTACTTTCCGCGGAATGCCGGATTCATTTTCAGGCTGGCGTTGATCCCCTTGTCTTCTTCGGCGGCGAGCGCCGCCAGAATATGGGCGGGCGTGGATCGGTTTCAGGCCAGACAGATCTTGGTGCCGTGCCGACCCTTATGATACAAGGTGATGAGGAGCGGTGCCGGGGTAGTTGGGTTTGATGCCAACCGGTTGTCGATATTGTATTCAAGCCCGTGATACGACCTTGAGGCCGCGCCGATGGCGCTCAGGCGAGCGGGATCTGTATTCAGGCTTGCAGCCAATCTCAGTGTATTTGCCGTGTCCCTGATTTCGATAGCGTGGAGAAATTGATAGGCGCATATCCCTCCCAAGACGACGATCCACACCACACGCAAAAGACCCTTTTTCTGAATTGCTCCATAAGCCACCGGCGTGGCGATCAGAAAGACAAAAGCGGCGACTCCTAACGCGAACATCAGGGCAATTCCTCCTTGGGCGTCGGAGACGTCCCAGATCAGCGAGTTTTCCGGCGTGAAACGTATCAGCGCCACTGAAAGCCCGAGCAGCGTGGCGATGAACATTTTCAACTGATCTGATTTTGCGGGGGATGTTGGTGATGACGGCATGGTGAAGTCGGTGATGGTTTTCTATTAAATAAGCCCCGCTTCGCGGAAACTGTAGTAGCCGAGGCCGCTTGGATCGGCGAGGGACTGGCCGAGGACGACGTGATCCACGAGGGGGATATCGACCGTCTGGCTGGCGTCGCGGAGTTGGCGCGTCATTTTGATATCGGCGGAACTAGGCGTCGGATCACCCGAAGGATGATTGTGCGCGCAGAGTACCGCCGAGGCGGATTCCTTGATCGCCTCACGAAATACTTCGCGCGGATGAGCCAGTGTGCTGTTGGCCGTGCCGGAGGTGATCTCGGTGCATTTGATCAGACGGTTTTTCCGGTTGAGGCAAAGCACCCAGAATTTTTCCACGAGCAGACCGTGGGCGTGCGCGCGGAGGAAGTCGGCGGCTTTGTCCGCACTGTCGATGAGCGGGGGCGCGTGATTGCCGGCATGGGCAAGGACGCGACGGGCGACTTCCATCACGGTGATGAGTTGAAGCGCTTTGATTCGGCCGATGCCCTTGAGTTTTTTGAAATCGGTTTCGCGCCACTGGATCAGGCCGGCGAGGGAACCGGCTTCACCGATGAGACGGTTGGACAGGGTGAGCACGTCGTGGCCCTTGGTCCCGCTGCGGAGGAGCATGGCGAGGAGTTCGCTGTCGCTGAGGGCGCCAGCACCGTGGCGTTGAAGGCGTTCTTGCGGACGGTCACCCGAGGCGAGCGTTTGGAGGCGGTTGGTGGAGGTGGTCACGCGGAGCGGGTGGGGGCTTTTTTAAGCGAGCGGGCTTCCTCCTCGGCGATCGCGGTGATGTGACGTCGGAAGTCGGGATCCTCGCCTTCGAGCAGAGTGGGGAGGAGGCCGCGAAAATCGCTTCGGCGACACCAGTAGCGCATGTAGTCCGCCCATGTTTGCCAGAGGCGCGCGGTCTGGCGGCTCATCTCGTCCTCGTAGACGAGGATGTAGGCGCGTTCGAAAATCGAGATGAGGATTTCGAAGAGCACGTCGCGTCGCTCGATTTGTTCGGGGTTATAGGGAGTGGAGGGCTCCGCCTGGGTCATCAAACGCAGGTCGGCGTTGTCGAGAACGAGGCGGAGAAATTTCGAGTATTCATCGGAAAGCTGGAGATAGAGTTCCTCGTCGTCATTGAGGCGTTCTTTTTTTTGCTCCTTGAGAAACACCCAGATCGCGAACGGCAGACCGATGACGGTGACGATGTAGCTCAGGGCTTCGAGTGCTTCCAGTGTCGTCATGCAAATAAAATGAGGATGTGCGAGGGCTTTGGTCAAACGAGCGTTTGGGCGAAATGAAACGAAGATCGGGCGACGCGGGAGGCCGCCTGCGTGCCGGCGCGCGTTGGGATGCGATGCGGCGGGACCGATGGGCGCCAAAAAAGCCGGCCCTGTCGGGGCCGGCTGGGCTAACTGTCGGAAACCGAGCGCTTGGCTCAGTAGATTTTCACGTAGGCGTTGCGACGCAGACGCTCGAGCCAGCGTTCCTCGGCGGCCTGGGCCATCTGGTTGACGAGGATGCGCTCGATCTGATCGCGGACGTCGGCGAGCGGTTGCACGCCGGCGAATTTGCGGTCTTCAACGTAGAGAATGTAAGCGGCTTCGGGGGCGACGATCGGCGCGGTGGCCTGGCCTTTTTCCAACACGAAGAGCGGCTTGCTGAATTCGGGTTTCAAATCGGAGCGGGGCTGCCATCCCCAGTCGCCGCCTTTGGAGCGCTTGGCATCCTGGCTGAGCTCACGGGCGAGGTCCTCGAATTTTTCGCCGGCCTTGAAACGATCCAGCACCGCGTTGGCGCGGGCGAGAAGTTGTTCATCGGTCTCGTCGGTCTGACGGGTGAGCGAGAGCAGACGCATGTGGACCTGGTCGTCCTGGAAAAAGCGTTCCTTGTTTTCGTTGTAAAAGGCTTCGACGCGGGCGGGGCTGACGATGTTCTGGTTCTTGCGCTGCTGGCTGCGCATGTAGTCGTAGATCATGTCGTCCTCGACCTTTTTGCGGTAGTCGCGATAGGTGAGTCCGCTGTTGCGGAGGTAGGCGAGGAACTTGGACCGGTCTCCGTCGAAGCGGCGGATTTGTTCCTCGGCGATGGCGTTGTTGATGTAGCTCTCGGGCACCTTCCGGCGGTCGTCTTTCTTGAACTCCTTCACGATCAGGACGCGGTCGATCATGCTTTGGATGATCTCGTCCTGCAGGGCTTCGATG
>JANJTQ010000156.1 GCA_024711005.1 Opitutaceae bacterium
TGGTTTGTCACTTATTAAGTGACAAACTTGCGGGGTTGCCCCGGGGACAGGGCCGCGCATGGTTCCCGGCCACGCCTTCCATGTCCGACGTTCAGACCGCCCAAACCACTCCCGCCTCCAACCCGATCGCATCGCGCCCTCCGCTCGCGCGACCGGAGTTGCTCGCGCCCGCCGGGGACTGGGAATGCGTGCGCGCCGCCGTCGAGAACGGCGCCGACGCGGTTTACTTCGGCCTTGAGCGTTTCAACGCCCGCATGCGCGCCAAAAACTTCACGCAAGCCGACCTGCCCGCGCTCATGGAGTTTCTCCACAAACGCGGAGTCCGCGGCTACGTCACCTTCAACGTCCTTGTATTCACGCACGAACTACCCGATGCCGAGGACTACCTGCGCACCATCATCGCCGCCGGGGTCGACGCCGCGATCGTCCAGGACATCGGCGTCTGCCGGCTTATTCGAAAAATCTCCCCCGACTTTCCCATTCACGGATCCACCCAGATGACCGTGACCGGCGAAGCCGGCGTGGAGTTTGCCCGCGAACTCGGCGCCGAACTCGTCGTCCTCGCCCGCGAAAACTCCATCAAGGAAATCGAGGCCATTCAGGACGCCCAACGCGCGTCCGGCACACCGCCGCTTCCCCTCGAAGTGTTCGTTCACGGCGCCCTGTGCGTCGCCTACTCGGGCCAATGCCTCACCAGCGAATCTCTCGGCGGACGCTCCGCCAATCGCGGCGAATGCGCCCAGGCCTGCCGTCTGCCTTACGACCTTGTCTCCGATGGACAACAGGTCCCGCTCGGCGACCGCAAATACCTGCTCAGCCCGCAAGATCTCGCAGGCCTGGACGTTCTCCCCGAACTCGTGAAGGCCGGCGTCGCCTCGCTCAAAATCGAAGGACGTCTCAAGTCCCCCGAATACGTCGCCAGCATCACGCGCGTGTATCGGCAGGCGCTCGACAAAATCTTCGCCGAAGAAGCCAAGAGTAACCCAATAGGTTACCCCTTCGATCCCGTCCGCGCCCGCTACGAACTCGCGATGACGTTCTCCCGCGGCCTCTACACCGGCTGGTTCAAGGGCATTCAAAACCAGGAGCTCGCACACGGTCGCTTTGGCACCAAACGCGGAGTACTCCTCGGCAAGGTCACCCGGGTCGGCGACGACCATGTCGCCGTGCGTCTTGAGTCGGCGCTCAAGCCCGGAGATGGGGTGGTCTTTGACGCCGGCAACCACGCCGCCGGAGAGGAAGGCGGACGCGTCTATCAGGTCGAACCGCAACGCGCGCGCGATGGTCAGCCGGCCGATACCGTCCTGCGTTTCGGACATGGCGACATCAACTTCCGCCGCATCAAACCGGGCAACCTGCTCTGGAAAAACAACGACCCGGCCCTCGACCGTGAACTGCGAACCACCTTCGAGGGCGAAAAAATCCGCTTCACCCGTCCCGTCGACATCGAAATCCACGGGCATGCCGGCACGCCTCTCACCCTGATCCTCAACGACCGCGAGGGCCACGTGGTGAAGCTGGATTCTCAAGTCGCGCTCGCCGTCGCGCAAAACCAGCCTCTCACCCAACAGCGCCTGGAAGAACAACTCGGTCGACTCGGCGGAACCCCGTTTAAACTCGGCGTGCTAACGTCTCACCTCGACGGCGCGGTCATGTTGCCCATGAGCGAGCTGAACCGCCTGCGTCGCGAGGCCTCCGCCGAACTGGATCGCCTGCGCGGACAGCCGAAACGCTGGACGCTCACTCCGAAATCCGAAGCTGGAAATTCCGACGTGGGAGCGAGCTTGCTCGCGATGGATCGAAAAATCGCAAGCAAGCTCGCTCCCACCTCCGAGCCGCCCACCGCTCCCGCCCTCGTCATTGTCGTCCGCAGCCTGGAGCAACTCGACGCCACGCTTTCCGCCGGCGGCTTCGCCGACATCTACTGCGAATTCGAAAACCCCAAGCACTACCGCGACGCCGTCCAACGCTTCCGAGCCTGGCAGCAGAATCAAAATCCGCCATTGATCATTGGTCATTGTGCATTGGGCATTCCGGCGCCCGCGCCCGCCATCTGGGTCGCCCCTCCGCGCATTTTCAAACCGGGCGAGGAATGGATCCTCAAACAGGTGCGGTCATCCGAGGCCGACGGCTATCTCGTGCGCAACCACGAGCACCTGCGTTTCTTCAAAGACGACCGCAAACGCGGAGACTTCTCGCTGAACGTCGCCAACCCGCTCACCGCCGAGTATTTGATTTCCCACTACGGACTGGAACGCGTCACCGCCAGTTACGATCTCAATGTCGGCCAGCTTGAATCGCTGCTGCAAGGTGCGCCCGGAGAATGGTTCGATCTCACGATCCATCAGCACATGCCGATGTTTCACATGGAGCACTGCGTGTTCTGCGCGTTTCTCTCGAAGGGCAAGGATTACCACGACTGCGGACGCCCCTGCGAAAAGCACTCCGTCGCGCTGCGCGACCGCACGGGCGCGGAGCTCCCGCTCAAGGCCGACGCCGGCTGCCGCAACACGGTTTACAATAATCGCGCACAGACCGGGGCGGAGTATTTCCAGCGCTTTCGTGATCTCGGAGCCCGGAATTTCCGCGTGGAATTCGTCAACGAAGGCGCCGCCGAAGTCGGGCGCACGATCACGCATTATCAGAAGCTCCTGCGAAACGAAGTCAGCGGAGCCGATCTTTGGAAAGAGTTGAAACTGCTCAACCAACTCGGCGTCACCCGCGGCCAGATGGACACCGCGCCCCAGGTGATTTTCAAGAAGCACTAGTTCTACGGCCGGCGTCTCGGCGTAGGCAGCCCCCCTTGCGGGCGCGCATGGAGCGCGAGCAAGCTCGCGGCCCACAAAAAGACCATGAGTTTAACAAAGTAGAACTACCGTTTTCCGCCCGCGGTCGCTCCGATGCCGACCGCTACAAGAATGCCGCCACCGATCAGGTAATAATAGTGGTTGGGGACCCGCGAACCACCGTCGATCTTGTTGGCGACTTCACTGCTCGTCTCGGCCAAGCCTCCCGCCAGGGAGTCTTTGCGCATGGCGCCTTTGTAGATAAGGAAGCCGCCGACCAAAATAAGAATGATGCCGATGATTTTGCTCATGACTGATGGGGTGACAGATATTGGGAACGAATAGCAGATAAACAGTCGGCGCGTCAGCGCATCGACCGGAAGAGATTCAGCGCCACCGGCGCCCAACGAAAAAGACCGCTGACCACACCTTGGGTTTTCGGCGGGGCTTTGCGCCTCAGAATGAAGAGCCCCAGCGGAACGATCGCCATTTTAAGAATCGGAGAAATCGCCCGCCATTTCGCGTAGGCTCGCTCCACCCATAAAACCGGTTGCAGGACCTGCTCCACCTGCTCCGCGCACTCGTCGCGCCGCGCGTTGATTTGGCTCAACAGGTCGAGCTTGCGCCGCGAAAGAAGATCTAGGGCTGATTGCGGATACATTCCCGGTCCTCCTTAAGTGTTTCGATCGTGGCATCAAATGGTTTGGGATGCGTGAAGGTGCGGCGCAACATCACGATCACCCACATCAGCACCACTCCATAAAAGGCCGTGAATCCCGCCAGCACCGCGATCCTCGCCTCTTCCCAGAACAGATAAACAATCGTGAACGTGGCCCCTAACATCGTCATGACTCCGGCAAACACCGCCGCGCTGATCCAGATGATCAGCCGGATCAGACGGTATTTCTCCTCCTGGAGTTCGAGCGAAATCAGTTCAATGCGTTCATGCAGAAGTTCGAGGAGGTTGTCCCCGAGCCCGGCGAGCGAATTAATAAAGCCGGGAGCGGGAGGAGACCGGTCGTCCATGGTTGTTCGGGGCTGGAAATAAAAAGCAGCTTTGCTCCGCCGATCCCGAGGGGCGTCCGTTGCGCGCCGTCACGGTATAAAACCGGATCTGCGCAAAGACGCCCGCTGCGTGCGAGGGGATCGCGGACTTGTTGCGAGCGGGTCAGTTGTTGCGACGCAGAAGCGCGCCGAGCAACACGCCCACGCCGAGGGCGATCGCCAAGGATTCATACGGATGCGCGCGAATGGCCGTGTCGGTTTGCTTCGCACCAATGACGATTTTCTCCCGGGCGACGCCCAAGCCATCCTCCACTTTCTCCTTCATGTCCACGAGGCGTTCGCGAAGTGAACTCAGCTTATCCTCGGCGCCTTCGCCGATATTGGTGCCCAGCGTTCTTTCGGCCTCGGCAATCAGGGAACGAAGATGTTCGACGACTTGTTCAGGCGTTTCGATGGCGGTTTTTCTAGTGATCATGGGGATGTGGGTGGGTTAAGGAATTGGTTTTGCTGACCCTTCTCACCGACCACATCTCAACTCATCAGTTCGTCGATCGATGCTAGTTTTTCAATATTAGCGCCATAGCCGAGAAAAACACCTCCTGCTTATGGACGGACCCGCCCATCCGGTCGGTGAGGAGTCAACGCGCCGGTATCAGGAAATGAAAGTCGCTGCCCTCGCCCACCGTGCTGGTGCACGCGATGGAGCCGCCGTGGGCGACAACGATTTCACGCGCGATGGCGAGTCCCAGACCGGCGCCTTTTTTTCTTTGATCGGCCACTCGGTAAAACCGATCGAAAACATGCGGAATACTCTCGGCCGGAATACCCGGGCCGTGATCGCGTACGCCAAAACGCACGAACCCGTCGGGCGCCGGTTCTGCATAGAGCTCAATGGTCGTCCCGTCGCCCGAATACTTGGAGGCGTTCGTGAGCAGATTGATGAAGACGTGACGGAGGCGATCGGCGTCGACGTTGACTTCGGTCAATCCGGGATCGACGCCCACTTCGATCACCTGACCGGCCGCCGCGGTGATCGCCTTCATCTCCTCCGCGGTGTCGTTGAGCAGCGCGGCGACCGGCACTGGCTGGCGCTTCAGCGACGAGGCGCCTCCCGCAAGGCGGCTCAGATCGAGCAGGTCGTTGAGAATGCGCAGCAGACGTTCGGCGTTTTCCCGCGCGGTTCCAAGCAGCGAGCGCTGCTTCTCGTTGATCGGACCAAAGCTCTCCTCGATTAGGATGTGCACCGCCATCAACAGACTGGTGAGCGGCGTCTTGAGTTCGTGGCTCACCGTGGACACGAGGTTGCCCTTCACGTCGTCCAGTAACCGAAATTTGGTTACATCCTGCAAAATCACCGCCGCTCCGCCGAAACCCGTGAGCGAATCGCCGATTGCAAGAATACGCGGCAAGTAATGGCGCTCGCCACCGTCGACGTGGATCGTGACCACATGGTCGTAATCGGTGGGCAGATAATGCGCCCCGCTCGCAAGCACCCGCCGCAGCGGTTCCTGCAACGCGGAGGGCAGGCCATCGGCGAACTCGGGCAACGCGGCGATCCTCTCGGCGGCCGGGTTGCGCACTTCATGCCGTCCATCGGCGTTCACCACAAACAGCGGATCCGGTGTCGAGGTGAGCGTGGCTTCCATGGTGCGCCGCGCATGGGTCACCCGCTCGGTCATCGCGTCGCGGTAGTCGCGCAACTTGGCCGCCATCGCGTTGAAGGTGCGGGCGAGTTCGCCGAGTTCGTCCCGGGTGGTCACCGGCACATCGCGATCGAATCGGCCCTCGCCGAATGCCGCGGCCGAATCATTGAGCACCTGAATGGGACGCAACAGCGAGCGAGCGAGGCGGTACGACAGAAACAGCGAGAGCAGAATCGCACCCACCATGGCGCCAACGAGGAAATTAATGCTCGCGCGAGCCAGACGCCCGGCGCGCGCCGCCGCGGCCTGCACCTCGGCGTAGTCGGACTGCGTCAGCTCCTCCAGCGTGGAGAGCATGCCGAAGAGCAGGCTTTCCGTTTGACGCAGCACCTCGAGCGAGGCATCGCCGCCGTGTTCCAGCGATTCCTTCGCAAGTTTGTCGAAGCGCAGAAAGCCGTCGTCGAGCTGCTCCAACCACCGGGTCCTCGCCTCGCCGGGCGAGGCGAGCGACTGCTCCATAAAATGTCTCTGATACCTGGCGCGATGGCTGGCGTAGGCCCGGCGGGCCGGCTCCGGTTCACCGCGCCTCGCCGTCGTGAGCGCGCCCGCCATATTCGTGGCGGCATCACGCATCTCATAGCCGCCGATCATCGCGCGGTAATTCGCGGCGAGATCGTTTTCGAGAGAGGTGGCCAGGTTGCGGTAGAGCAGCGTGGCCACGGCCGACACCGCGATGAACAACAGCAACAGCGGGAGCAGGCCGAGATAGAGACGGGTGCGCAGCATGACGAACGCGCTAGAGCAGACCGAGCTTCTGGCGCTTGCGATAAAGCGTGGCGGGGTCGATGCCGAGGACGCGGGCGGCATCGTCGAGCGTCTTGGAGAATCCGATGACGCGGCGAATGTGTTCCGCCTCCAGCTCGTCCAGGGTCACCCGGGCACCCACGGCGACCCGGGAATCGGCGGGCTCGGAAAATTCCTCGGGCAGATCCTCGAGCGTGATGACCTCACCCGTCGCAAGAATGACCGCGCGTTCGATCACGTTGCGCAGTTCACGCAGGTTGCCCGGCCACGTGTAGCGGGCAAACGCCTCGGCCACCTCGGGCGCGAAACCGTTGATTTTTTTACCGATGCGACGCGCAAAGAAATCCAGGCAGCCGTTCGCGATGCGGGAGAAATCCGCCGGACGATCGCGCAGACCCGAAAGCGTGAGCGTGATGACGTTGAGCCGATAAAAGAGGTCTTCGCGGAAGCGTCCGGCCTTCACCTCGTCCGCAAGGTTTCGATTACTCGCCGCGATGACGCGAACATGGGCCTTGCGCACGCGCGCTTCGCCCACGCGCTCGTACTCGCGCTCCTGCAGGAGTCGCAGGAGCTTCGGCTGAACCTCCAGCGGCATCTCGCCAATTTCATCGAGGAAGAGCGTGCCGCCGTCCGCCGCGGCGACTTTGCCCACCGTGTCGGTGACCGCACCGGTAAAGGAGCCTTTCACGTGACCGAAGAGTTCGCTCTCCAAAAGCTCCTTGGAAAGGCTTGGACAATTCACGGTGACAAAGGCGCAGTCCTTCTGCGCACCACGCTTGTGCACCTCGCGAGCCAAGACGCTTTTGCCCGTGCCGCTGGGCCCGAGGATCAGGATGCTCGCGGAGGTCTCCGCCGCCTTGAACGCGATCGCGAGCGTGCGCTGCATCGCGGACTCTTCGGACGTAAGATCGATCGGAGGTGACTCTTCAACCAGCTGAGATTCGAGCTGTTCGACCCGTTTTTCGAGCCGGCGATTGCGCGCGACTTTATCCAGTACCTGGCGAACCTGCTCGGGCGTAAACGGCTTCGGGATGAAATCAAAGGCCCCGCGGCGCATCGCTTCCACCGCGGTGCTGATGTTGGCGTAGGCCGTGAACATCACGACCGGGAGCGCAGGCTGGATCTTGAGGAGCTTTTCCAAGACAGCGAGGCCGTCGTCGTTCCCCAGCTTCAAATCGAGAAAACAGGCGTCGAAGGGCTCCGTTTCGAGTTCCTTGAACGCACGCAACCCGTTGGATGCTCCGACGGATTCATGCCCCATGGCTTCGACGGCAAGCCCGGTGGTTTTTCGGATGGCGGGTTCGTCGTCAACGATCAGGACGCGCATGACAAGACAGAGGAGCTCAACGTGTTCAAAGTGGTCGAAATAAGCGGACCGGTTCCCCGCTTTCGCAAGATTCGATTGGCCGGGCGGCGCCGGGTGCTCCCGACTTGAAAGCCAAGGCGGGATCGCTTTGAGGGCGACCCCGCCAGGTCCAGCTTCAACTAACAACCCCGGAAGTCGCACCTCCGGGAATTTAATAGGCACACACACGTGGACGTCTACCGATGGCTCCGGTGAATGCGGCGGATGAAAAAAATCACCAGCGCAATCACTAGAAAGCCGACGGTAGCCAGCCGTCCAAAAAGACCACCCGACGCCCCGGCGGTTCCGCCATAAGTAAAAATTGCCGAAACGAAAGAGAGCAGCAGGAAGGTCATCCCCCACATAAACAAACCGGCATGGCTCTCCGCGTGATGGTCGCCTTGACGGGTGATCAGGGGATTATGATGCGAATGAAAAAGCACAAGGGATGAGGTAGTTTTCGTCGCGGGGTCCGCCTCATACCTTCGGCCTTCGACCGAACAACAAGGACACGATGAAGAGCACGATGAACACGAAGAACAGGATCTTTGCGATGCCCACGGCGGTGCCGGCGATGCCGCCAAACCCGAGTGCGGCGGCAATGAGTGCGATGATCAGAAATACAACAGACCAGCTTAACATGATGATGGGGGATTGAGGGTTGCGGTGATAGACGGAGATCCTGAGGTCTTAACGCCCATTGCATGCCAATTGACTCACGGACATCGTAACGCGCTTAAAATCAGCCCCTTGTCCGGAAAATTTATCCTGCCTGCGGCCGCGGTGGGCGGCGACCGTGCAAGATGCAGGCCCCATTTACCCTCGCGGGCGGTAAAACGCATGACGTCGCCCACCCGGACTCTCCGCCATTTCTTTTCGAGAGGTGATTTCTAGTGTCGAACTACGCGCGCGAATGCTTCTAAACGAGGCCTCACTTATCTATGGATATCCCCTCCCGCGAAAAAATTGCGCCCGCGTTCGTCCCCTCCGCTGGCACAAGTCTGGCCCACGACCTTGAAATCAAGGATGCACAGCTGATCTTCAACTCGGCCTGGCAGGCGCTCCAAATGGAGGTCGGTCGCGAGCACCTGCGTTTTCCCAAGGAAATCATTCTCTTGGGCGGCGCCCCCGGTTCCGGCAAAGGCACCAACACCGACTTCATTCTGAAGGCCCGCGGACTGACCTGCGAACCGATCGTCGTCAGCGCCCTGCTCGACAGCCCGGAGGCCAAACGCATCAAGGACGCCGGCGGCATGGTCGGCGATCGAGAGGTAATCGGCCTGCTGCTCGGCCGCCTCCTTGAACCGCAGTATCGCGATGGCGTCATCCTCGACGGCTTTCCCCGAACCAAGGTGCAGGTCGAATGCCTCAAGCTGCTCGTCGAACGCGTCCAGGCCCTGCGTAGCGAATTTTATAATACGCCGCTCGGCATCCATTTCCGCCAGACCACCATCCATATCATGGTGCTCTTCGTGGACGAAAAAACCTCCGTCGAGCGCCAGCTCAAGCGCGGCCGCGAGATCCAGCTGCACAATGCCGAGGTCCGCCGCACCGGCGTTGGCGAACTCCTCGAAGAACGCGCCACCGACTACGACACCGCCCTCGCCCAGCGTCGTTATCGCGTTTTCAAAGAGCAGACGTGGGAGGCCCTCCAATCACTGAAGGAGATCTTCCACTACCATTTCATCAACGCCCAGGGCGACATCCACGAGGTCGAGCAGAACATTCTCAAGGAGCTCCAATACCAGAGCACCCTCGAGCTCGACTCGCGCACGCACGACATCCTCCGGGTGATCCCGGTCGCCAGCGAGATCATCGTCCACGCCCGCCAGGAGATGGTGAAGCGCCTGGACGCCTATGCGGTCGAACACGCCGAGCTCTTCGCCCGGGTCGTCGACTTCATCGACAAGAAGATCATCCCCATCGTGATCCGCCACGCCATCTCCGGCGTTGCCCTCGTCAACACCGAAGAGCCCCTGCTCGGCGATCCGCTGTCCCTGGCGATGCTCATCGATATCTTCTCGGAACGCGGCTTCCACGCGGCCGTGGACTTGCACCGCATCGAACTGCCGGAACGCGTCGACCTCACCACCGGCGTCATCAAATGCCGCGTCAAAAAGGTCTATCGCATCCAGATCCGCTTCCAAGGTTCCGAAATCCGCCGCGGCTGATCTGAAAGTGGCATGGGCGTCCCGCCCGCAATTCCAAAAAAACCACGGGCGATTGGCCCGTGGTTCTTTTTTACCTACGGCCCAAACCGACCCGGCGCCACCGTCGGATCGAACGCCGCGTCCGTCGTCAGATGTGCGACCCATTGCCGAGCCAGCCATGGCCCGAGCAACGCGCCTTTTGACCCCAGCCCGTTGATCACCCCGAGTCGGGGCTCGCGCGGATCAATCCCCGCCAAGGGACGCCGGTCCGCGGTGGTCACCCGCACGCCGGACTCCTGCGCACTCACGGAAAACGCCCGTCCGCCCAACAGGTCGCGCGCGCTTCGTTCCAGTTCGGCGCGCGCCGCGATCACATCCGATTCTCCGCGCACATAGGTTGCCCCGACGCGCGCCTCGCCGGGCGTGGTCGGCAACACCCAATGCCCGCGGTTTAAAATCACCTCCGGATCCAACCGGTCCACCGCCACGCAAAGAATCTCACCCGTGGCCCGCACACACGACACACCCGCCCACGCCCGTCCAACGTCGTCGTCCGCGCCCGTGCAGGCGACCACGCGGTCGTGGCGCGCCAACGCATCCGAAAAATCGATACGACCTTCGTGCAGCCGCCCCATCGCCAACCAGCGCCCGCGCGCCGTCGCGATCAAGGCCGCCGTATCCACACGCAACGCACCTTCGATCCAAAACCCCTCCGCATCGGCCGCACCCGCGTAAGGCGCCAGATCTCCGCGGTCCGCCTTTTCGGCAAACACCCGCCGTTCGTCATCGTTGCGGAACAACCGGCGCACGCGCATTTCCCGCACCAGCGGCACGCGCAGCACGGATTCCAACTCGCGATACGATTCCCGCGCAGGCAATCGAAGTTCGTCGATCCCCCAGCTCTTCACGATGCGCTGACCGGTGATCGGGTTGATGATCCCCGCGCCCACGCGTGACGCGGCGCCGGCATGCCCGGCGTCCGCGATGTCAAAATTAATCCCCGCCTGTTCGCATGCGTGCCCGAGCAACGTGCCCGCGAGCCCTTGTCCGACGATCAACAGCGGGGCGCGCATCGAGAGGAAGACGGACATTCCTGTCCGTCGGTCGAAGGGAAAACGGCCGGACGGGAATGTCCGCCCTCCTTGTTCGACGCACCGGGCATACCGAGACTTTTACTTCGCCGCCGAGAGGGCGGCGCCCACGATGCCCGCCTCGTTAAGGAAGGCGGCCGGCATGATCAGCGTGCGCAGCTTCAGGTGTTTGAACCACTTCTTGTGATCCGCACTGATGCCGCCGCCCACGATGATCAGATCGGGCCAGAGCACCTCTTCGAGCTGGTTCAGATAATCGCTCACCAAGTGGCCCCATTTTTTGTAAGAGAGATCTTTGCGCTCCTTGGCGGCGGCCGAGACGAAATGCTCGGCCGATCTGCCCTTCATCTTCAGGTGTCCGAATTCGCTATTTGGATACAGCTTTCCGTCGAGGAACAGCGCGCTGCCCACCCCCGTTCCAAAGGTCAGCAGCAGGACGGCGCCCTTGCGGCCTTTGCCGGCGCCAAACGCCACCTCGGCCGCGCCCGCCGCGTCCGCGTCGTTGACGAGGCTCACCGGCATGCCGGTGACTTTGCCGAAGAGTTTACCCGCATCCAAGTCGATGAAGTCCTTGTGCAGGTTGGCCGACGTGCGGATCACGTTGTCGTGAACCACGCCCGGAAATCCGATGCCGATCGGTCCCTTCCACTCAAAGTGAGCGGCCAGCTCTTTGATCGCCGCCGCCATGGCTTTCGGCGACAGCGCGTCGGGAGTGGAAATCCGATGGCGCTTGGCGAGGAGCTTGCCGGTTTTGGTATTCACCGGCGCGCCCTTCAGGGCCGAGCCACCGATGTCGATTCCGAGAATGTTCATGCGAGTAAAAGAGAGGATTTAACCACAAGATGGCACAAAATGGACACAAGATGCTCAGCCGCGGACAACACGCCGGCGCTCCAGTTGTGGTCAAAAAGCTCAGCCCTTGCAGCCACAGTCGTGACTGCCGCAACCGCCGTCGCCTTCTCCTTGATGGGCGTGTCCATGGCTGAGCTCTTCCTCGGTGGCTTCACGTACGGAAACAACCTCGACGTCGAACGTCAGGTCGAGGCCCGCCAGCGGATGATTTGCGTCGAGCAACACTTCGTCGCCTTCGACCGAAACGACGCGCACGATCGGCGCAAATGGGTCCTCGCCCGCGCGGAATTGATCGCCGGGCTTCAGTTCGCCTTCGACCGGCAAAAGCGCCTTGAGCACGCGTTGAACCTGCGTTTCATCATGCTCGCCGTAGGCCTTGGCGGCCGGGACCTGCACGGTTTGCTTCACCCCCGCGGCCACGCCGCGCAGCGCCTCGTCGAGACCGTCGATAATCTGTCCCGCGCCTTCGAGATAGCTGATTGCCTGGCCGCCCGAAGACGTATCCAGCAGGCGCCCCTGCGGATCGCGCAGTGTGTAGTGAAAAGTGACGACATTACGGTTGGCCATAAGATGATCGACCAGTCACCCGATCACCCCACCCGCTGGCAAGGGCGAAAGCACCCTGCCCACGTCTTCCCTTCTCGATGCACAACTATATTCCGACCGGAACAGGGTTGTGCACGCAACGCACCCGGCCTTGCCCCCTCCGCTACTTAGGTTATCGCGTGCACAAGTGTGTTCCGACCGGAACACACTTGTGCACGCGGTATGGTCCGGTTTCCGGATGCGGGTAGCCGCCCTCACGTCTCCTGCCGCAACACTTCCAAAGGCGGATGCCGGGTGATGCCCCGACCCGACAGCAATCCGGTCGCAACAGTCAACAGCACCACCACGCTCACCGCGCCAATGAACGGCAGCACCGGCATGATCACGGGTGCCTTGAACACAAACACCGCCAGCGCCGCATTCGCCCCGTAGGCCAACCCTCCGCCCACCAACGCCCCGAGCGCGCCCAGCACCGCGTATTCAACCAGCTGGATCTGCGTCAACTGCCGCCCCGACGCGCCCAGTGTGCGCAACAACACGGTTTCCCGAATGCGCTGAAACCGCCCGGTCAGCACCGCTCCCGCCAGCACCAGCACGCCCGTCGCCACCGTGAAGAGCGACATGAACTGCACCACGAACTGAACCTTGGAAAAAATCCCGTCGAGCGTCCGCATCACCAACGCCAGATCGAGCGCCGACACATTCGGGAACTCCGCCACCACCGCCTGCTGCACGTCCGCCGACTGCGCCGCCCCTTCCGCACGCGCGGCCAAAAGGTAAAATTTCGGCGCCGCCTCCAACACGCCTTCGGGAAACACCACAAAAAAGTTCGGCGACAACCGCTTCCAGTCCACACGACGCAGGCTGGTGATACGCGTCATGACGGGCACGCCTTGCACGTCAAATTCCACCTCGTCACCCAGTCCGACCTGCATGTCGGTCGCCAAGCCTTCTTCCATCGAGATCGGCACGACCACATCACGCTCGGTCGCCCGTCCCGTAAAGCTTCCGGCGATCACCGTCTCGGTATTCGTCAGCGAGCCGCGAAAGGTCGACCGATACTCCCGCCGCAACGTCCATGTCGGTATCTGCACTTGATCGTCGAACAACAGCTCATCAACGGATCGTCCCTTCAAGCTCAGCAGCCGCATCGTCACGATGGGCGCGCTCGCCTGCACCGGCACGCCTTGCCGTTCCAACACCGCGCTCAACGGCTCGATCTGGTCATCCTGAATATCGAAGAACAACAGGTTGGGCCGCGCGCCCTCGCCCGAGTCGCGGATTTGACTGAGCAACGTCTCGCGGGCCAGCGATAGCGTGAGCAACAGGAACGCCCCCAAGCCCAACGAAAGCAGCAATAGCACCGTGCGATTGTTCGGTCGGTGAAGATTGGCGACGCCTTGCCGCCATACATACGGAAGGCCCCGCGGCAAAAAGCGTCGCGCCGCCCAGGTCACCGCACGCGCGGATATCGCCAGCACGCCGAAACTCACCAACAACGCCGCCGTGAAACCCAAGCCCCACGACAGACGTTGCGTCTGCCAGATCGCGAAGCCGGTCACCGCGGCGAGAATCGCCGCATACACGACCCAACGCAGTGGATCGCCTTGTCCCGCCCGGTCGGCAAACGCCGAACGGATCGCCACCAACGGCGATACCCGCCGCACCGCCAGCAACGGCAACAACGTGAACAATACGCCAACCACCACGCCGGCAACCAACCCGCGCGCCATCGCCGACCACGACACGAAAAATTCAATGTCGAACGGCAACAGTCCCTTCACCAGCGGAGGCAGCGCGAGTTGCACGCCCACGCCCATCAGCGTTCCGACAAGCGCGCCGATCACGCCAAGCGCCAGCCCTTGCACCAGATACACGCCGAAGCTCTGCCACGCGCTCGCCCCGAGACAGCGAAGCACCGCGACCGTCGTGATCTTCTGCCGCACATACACATGAATCGCGCTCGCGACGCCGATGGCGCCGAGCACCAGCGCGACAAAGCCCACCAAGCTCAGAAAGCCCTGCACATTTTGCAGCGATTGCCCCAACTCGCGCCGGCGTTCTTCCACCGTGTCGACGCTCAGCCGCAGCTTCCGCAGACGCTCGCGGTTGTCCTCCACGAAACGCTTCACATCGAAGTCCGGGGCGAACTTGAAATAGAAGCGGTGGCGTGCGAGCGAGCCCGGCCCAAGCAGATTCGTCCCCTCCAACGCCTTCATCGCCACGACGACCCGCGGCGACAGAGTCGCCACCGCCAGCGAGTCGCCCGGCAACTGCGTCAACCCGCCGGCGATGGTAAACACTTTGTCGCCCAGCTTCAGCGGATCCCCCGCCTTCAGTCCGAACTGCCGCAGCAAGGTTTCTTCCACCACCACGACATCGCCGTTCGGCAGACGTTCGAAAGCCCCGGCCGGCTCCGTCTTCACGTCGCCATAAAACGGATACCCGCCCTCCAGCGCGCGAACGGTCACGAGCCGCGTCCGATTGTCTGCCGACGGAAATGCGGCCATCGATGCGAACGTGATGCCGCGGGCCTGCTCGCCGCCGATCCCCTGGATAAACGCCCGCGCCTCCGGTCCGATCGCCGAGCGCGAGGCGACTTCAAGATCCGCGCCGAGGAGACCTTTGGACTGACCGTCGATCGCCCGTCGCAGATTGGCGCTGAACGACCCGATCGCCACGAGCGCGGCCACGCCCAACACGATCGACAGCGAAAACAACACGAGCCGCCGCCGTGACGTACGCGAATCCCGCCAGGCCATTTTAAAAATGAAATTCATGAGGTGCCCACGAAACACACGAAATGACACGAAAAATCAGACCACAATCCGCTCCCACTGCAGCTTCGGATGATGGCCGAAGTTGACCAGCAACCCGAGCCGAAGTCCGGTCGCATTGAGATAGTTGATCACTTGAGCCCGATGCTCATCGGTAAGGTCGGAGACCGCCTTTATTTCCACCAAGACCTTATTAAAACAGACCAAATCGGCCTTATAGGTCTGCACCATTGGCCGTCCCTTATAAGTAAGCGGGATGACCTTCTGCGTATCGAAAGGAATGGCCTGAATGCCCAGCTCCAACTCCATGCATTCCTGGAATACGGCCTCCAGGAATCCGCAGCCCTTTTCCTTATATACTTCAAAGCAAGCACCGATGATTTTATACGACTCTTCAGCATGGATGATTTCCGACATGGTATTTCTTTCGTGTTATTTCGTGTGTTTAGTGGGTAAAAAATCCGAAACCTACGCCTTCACTCCACCATCCGACCATCGCGCAGCTTGATCACGCGTCCGCAGCGCTTCGCCAGTTCCAGGTCATGCGTCACCAGCACCAAGGTCGTGCCTTGTTCGCGGTTCAACCCGAAGATCAAATCGATCATCGCATGCGACGTCGTCCCGTCGAGGTTCCCGGTCGGTTCGTCGCAGAACAAGATCTTCGGCGCATTGATGAACGCCCGCGCCAGCGCCACACGTTGCTGCTCGCCGCCCGACAGCTGAATCGGATAGTGCCCGGTGCGCGCGCCCAAGCCCACCCGCTCCAACAACGCCCGTGCCTCCGATTCGCGTCCGCCCACACCGCGCAGCTCCAGCGGAACCAGCACGTTTTCCAGCGCTGTCAGCGTCGGGATAAGTTGGAAGTTCTGAAACACAAACCCGACCTGCTCGTTGCGCACGCGCGCGCGTCCATCCTCACTGAGGCCGCCGATGGACAAACCCGCCAGCGCCACCTCGCCGCTTGAAGGACGATCGAGTCCGGCGCACAGGCCGAGCAACGTCGTTTTGCCGCTGCCCGAAGGCCCGACGATCGCAAGACTCTCGCCAGCGCCGAGGGTGAAGCTCACGTCTTGCAACACCGTGATCGGACCGGCGGCCGTGGGATAAATTTGGGTCAGTTTCTCGACTTTCAGGATGGCGTGGTCACTCATGCGAAAGCGCGAACGAAAACGCGCATCCCGACTTAGGCAAATGATGAAGCTCCTCTGTTCCCTCCTTTTCTTGTTCTCCCTCGGCATCCTACACGCCGCCGACAACCCCGCCCCGCGCAAGACGATTATGTTTTTCGGTGACAGCCTCACCGCCGGTTACGGATTGGACGACGCCAGCACCGAGGCCTTTCCCGGCCTGATCCAAAAGAAAATCAACGAGGCAAACCTGCCCTATCGCGTGATCAACGCCGGCCACAGCGGGGAAACCACCGCGGGCGGCGTGCGGCGCATCGACTGGGTTCTACGCACCCCGATCGATGTGTTCGTGCTCGAACTCGGCGGCAACGATGGCTTGCGCGGACTCCCCGCTTCGGTCGCCGCGAAAAATCTCCAAACCATCATCGACAAGGTGCGCGCGAAAAACCCGGCCGTGAAACTCGTTCTCGCCGGCATGGTAATGCCGGTGAACATGGGCGGAGATTACACACGGGAGTTCGCCGCGATTTTCCCGGAGTTGGCAAAAACGAACAACGCAACGCTCATCCCTTTCCTCTTGGAAGGCGTCGGCGGCATTCCCGAGATGAACCTCGCCGACGGTTTTCACCCCAACATCGAAGGCCACAAGCTCGTCGCCGAGACCGTCTGGAAAACGCTGGCACCGCTGCTGAGGTAGGGGCCTGATTGCAAGGATTCCCTTCCGACGTAGGCGGCCTGCTCGCAGGCGCTCCTGCCCGTTACCGCGCCGTAAAGCCGGATGTGGGAGCGAGCTTGCTCGCGAGGGTCGAAACATCGCGAGCGAGCTCGCTCCCACATCCGGAATTGCCTGAAAACAGGCTCCGACCTTTCGAGTCTTCGAGCTTCTATTTCGATAGCTGCTCCGAGCGTCGCACCAGTTGAATGAACTCCGCACGATGGCCGCCGGCGTCATCGCCCAAGCCATTCTCCGCCCAGCCGATCACCTGCTCGAACGTGACCGAGCCCTTGTGCGGCGAATCGCGTAACAACATGCCCCACGCCGCCACCGCGGCGGCAAACTGGAACTCGCCGTCCGCCTTCGCAAAGCCGGCCCCCGTGTCGATGAGCGGAAACTCCTGCTTGCGGCTCACATCACCCTCAGGGGCCTTGTAACGGATCTTCACCGTCAGCAACTCGCCCGACGCCGCACCCGAAGGCGGGACGGTCTTCGTCTCGTCCGCCGGGCGTGGCACGCTCTGGTATTTCAGCGGATCCACCGTTGGCCGGACCGCCGCCCCGTCAGCGTCCACGCCCACCGGGATGATTTCGTAGAACGCGGTCACGGTGTGTCCCGCGCCAATGTCTCCGGCGTCAACCGTGTCGTTGTTGAAGTCCTCTTTTTTGAGCAGACGGTTCTCGTAACCAATCAGTCGATACGCCGTGACGCGGGCGGGATTGAATTCGACCTGGACTTTGACGTCCTTGGCGATGGTCGCAAGCGTACCCTCGACCTGCTCGACGAACACTTTTTCGGCCTCGCGACGCGTATCGATGTAGCCGTAGGCGCCGTTGCCCTTGTCGGCGAGCGACTCGAGCGTGTTGTCCTTGAGGTTGCCCATGCCGAAGCCGAACACGCTCAGGAACACCCGACTGCGGGCCTTCTCCTCGATCAGCCGCACCAGTTCTCCGCGGTCGGTCACGCCCACGTTGAAATCGCCGTCGGTGCAAAGGATCACGCGGTTGATGCCGCCGTCGCCCACGAAGTTGGCCTTGGCGATGTCGTAGGCGAGGTGAATGCCCATCGCGCCGTTGGTCGAACCGGACGCGTCGAGGTTGTCGAGCACGGCGAGAATTTCGCGCTTCCGCGAGGCCGGGGTGGACGGCAGCGCCAGGCCGGAGTTGCCGGCGTAGGTAACGATGGCGACCCGGTCGTCGGGCCGCAGTCGCTCGACGAGCAGGCGCAACGATTCCTTCACGAGCGGGAGCTTGTTGGCGGGGTTCATCGAGCCGGACACATCCAGGAGGAACACCAGGTTGGCGGGTGGCCGCGTTGCCGTCGTGAACTCACGGCCCTTGAGCCCGATGCGCACAAGCCGGTGCTCAGGCGCCCAAGGCGCGGAGGCGACTTCAAGCTTCGCGGCGAACGGCGCGGCGTCCTTGGCACCGGTGGTTTTCGGCGGCGCGTAGCGATACGGGAAATAGTTGATCAGTTCCTCGACACGCACCGCGTCGCGCGGAGGCAGGCGACCACTGGAGAGAAAGCGGCGAACGTTCGCGTAGCTCGCCGTGTCCACGTCGATGGAGAACGTCGAGAGCGGCTCGGCCGCGACGGTGCGGTAGGCGTTGTCGCCGGAGTGCGCGTAGGATTCGTCCACAGGAGCCGAGCTAATGAAGCCATCATAGCGGTTCGCCCGTCTCGATCGGACCTCGTCGGCGACCGATGACCTCTTCGACTCAAATGAGCGCGATGGAGCCGCGCCAAGGCCGCTGGGCATCAAAGGTCGCGTATAGCCTGCACCGATTCCCCCCGAAACATCGGCATCACTGAATTGCTTACCGAAGCCCGTGCCGGTAAGAGAGCTGGCTCCGACTGATGGCAAATCAGGCATCGTAGCCGTCTGCAGATTGTGGTCGGCCGTGGAATAGATCCGCGATTCCGAAACAGGCGACGAAACCGGAGTTGCCGCGGCCTTTCTGGCTACTCGTAAGCGGTGTTCGAGTTCGTCGGGCGCCTGCTTTGGCAAGACCTCTTCGACCATCTTCTTTTCATGAGACGATACGGGCGCGTTTTCATACCGCATCCACACCACCACCGCAAAACAGGCGGCGATGGCGGTCGCGAAGTAGTGCAGCGGAAACGGAATCACCAAACCGCGACGCTTTTTCTCCGGGGCGACAGGTGCGGGAACATCCGTCGGAGACGGTGCCCGGAGGTCGCCGTCCACCTTGCTGTCCGCCTGTTCATCGGTGAGCGCGGCGGTGAGTGTACCGCTAAACGCGCGCAGCTCCCCCACGGCGGCCTGCAATGCCGGGTCGGCGTCGACCGCCGCTTCGACGCGGGCGAGTTCGTCGCCTTCCAGTTCGCCAAAAGCGTAAGCAGTGAGGCGAGGGTCGGCGGGAGAGATTTTTTCGTGAAAGTCGTTGGAAATATTCATGGTCGGGTCTCCTCAGGGTTGCTGGGCGGCGAACTCGGCGCGCAGTCGCTGCACCGCGGTGTGGATGAGGACGCCGACATTCGAGACCGAGTGCTCGGTGATGCGGCTGATTTCTTTATAACTAAATCCGTTCTGAAATTTCAGGCGGATGACTTCCTGCTGGTTCGGCGGCAGACAACCGATGAGGCGCAACAGCGCCGCGTGCGTTTCGGAGGCTTCCAGCGCACGTCCGGGCCGCGGTTCGGCGGCGGTCACGCGCTCGACCTCGCCTTCGGCAAAGCGTTTCATGCGCCCCTCCTTCCGCAGCACATCGAGCGCACGATGCCGGCAGACCGTGAACAACCATTCGGCGAGGTGCCCGTCCACCGCCTCACGCGGCTGCGCCATGAGTTTGACGAACGTATCCTGCACGACATCGCGCGCACGGTCGGCATCGCCGCCGAGCAGACGGGTGGTGTAACGCACCAGCGACGACTGATGCGCCGCGACGGCGGACGGGACAAAATCCTCTGCGTTTTCATAGGCGGCCTCCGGGTTCATGGATGGGTCTTATCCGGGATGACGCGCCAAGGCGCAGGTTATTAGAAAAATCTTCCGTCAATTTCCGTCGGCCCCGTCTCGCCGGCGTCCGGCGAACAGGGGCTCAGCCGTCACGCCTCACTCTTTTCGCTTCAGCACGACCCGCGTGTTGCACAGCAAGTCATGCAGTCCGCGCTTTTGGTCGTCGAAGGCGGCGATCAGAAACCCGATGCCCAACGTCGGGAAACCGGACAGTCCCTTGGCCAGACACCGCATCACGATACGCCCGAAACCGAGCGGCTTGTTGTTGGCCCGCACCAAACGAAGCCCAAAGAGCAATTTGCCCGGCGTGGCGGAAAATCGGAGCAAAAAAATCAAATCGAAGACGATGGCCCAGGCGACGCCCAGTAGCATCACGTAGCCGGTGAATTTCAACAGGACCGTCATCTCTTCCGGCGAGGGCTTGTAAGACATCGCGCCACCGCCCGCGGTAATCGCCTCGGTGATTTTCACCACCTCCGGGAAAAACCAGGCGCCCATCAGGTTCGCCAGAAGCTGCCAGATGACGAACCAGAGGATCAAATCGATGAAGAACGCCGCCGTCCGACGTCCGAAATCCGCATAAAGCATCACCTCGGGAGCCACCGGTTTTTTCTCGTCCAACTCAAGGCGCATCGGCCGCCGGTAGGTCGATGGAGTCTCGTCGGCCACCTCGGCATCGGCAGCCTCCCCGGGCAAGGGCGGAGGGGGCAGGGAAAACATCGCCGGATCACGCGTCCGCACGTCTTCGAGCGACTTCCAGGCATCCATGCCTTGGCGCCAGACCAACGCGGAACCGGTGACCGTGCCCGACTGAATCAGCCGTTCCAATTCTTCGTGAGGAACCGGTCCGAGGCGCTGCCCGTTGATCGAGTAATACCATTGCATGCCAACGTGGAAACCCCCGCGCGCTCTCACTGGCAACGAAATTGCGGGCGACCACGCCTCCTCGGGAAATGTCCGGACCCGCGCGGGCAGGCTTTCCCGAGTTTCGGGCGCTTGCGCCGAATGAGCCAGGCCGCTTCGCTTTCGCACGCCATGTCGATCCGTATCTTTTTCGTGCTCGCGGTCATAGTCGCGTGCCTTTCCGGCTGCCTGAAACGCGAAACACCTGTCGAAGCCGCCCGCCGCACCAAAACCCTTCTGCTCGGAAATGGCGCCGAGCCGCGCGACCTCGATCCGCACATTATCACGGCCTTTACAGACTATAACATCGTGATCGCGCTCTTCGAGGGTCTCACGGTGCTGGACGACGCCACCGCGCAACCCGCCCCCGGCGTTGCGGAGCGTTGGGATATCTCGTCCGACGGACTCGTCTACACGTTTCACCTGCGTCGCGATGCCGTCTGGTCCAATGGCGATCCCGTGACCGCGCAGGACTTCGTGTTCTCCATCGAACGCGCGCTCTCGCCAAAATTGGCCGCCGAATACGCCTACATGCTCGCCCCGTTGCGCGGCGCCGAGGATTACGCCGCCGGCAAGCTCTCCGACTTCACCCAAGTCGGCGCCAAGGCCCTCGATGCGCACACCCTCGAACTCACCCTGGCCCAACCGACGCCCTATCTGCTTTCGCTCGTCGCCGCGCCGTCGTGGAGCCCCGTCCATGAAGCGTCCCTCCGCAAACACGGCGATGTCCACACCCGCGGCACGGGCTGGACCCGCCCCGGAAACCTCGTGGTCAACGGCCCCTTCACGCTCGAAGAGTGGAGCCCCGACCAGCGCATCGTCGTGAAGAAAAACCCCCGCTACCACGGCGCGGCGGACAACCAGCTCGAACGCGTGATCTTTTTCCCGATCTCCGATATCGGCTCCGACGAACGCGCCTTCCGCGCCGGCCAGGTCCACATCACTTACGACGTGTTGCCCGACCGCCTCGACGCCTGGCGTCGCGACGCTCCCGAGCGGCTGCGCGTGGATCCGTTTCTCGAAACCTTCTTCCTCCGCTTCAACACCACCCGCGCGCCCTTCACCGACAAACGGGTGCGCCAGGCCCTCGCCCGCGCCATCGATCGCGAGGCGATCACGCGCACGGTGCTGCGAGGCAGCCGCGTGCCCGCCCACTCGCTCGTACCGCCGAACACCGGCGGCTACACCTCGACCGCCACCATTCCGTCCGACTTCGATGCCGCCCGCCGTCTGCTCGCCGAGGCGGGTTTTCCCGGTGGAAAAAACCTCCCGCCAGTCGAGATCCAGATGAATGCGGATCCCATCAACTCGTCCGTCTTCGAAGCGCTCCAACAGATGTGGCGCCGCGAACTCGGGGTCGACGTGGCGCTCAGCCAACTCGAGCAGCGGGTCTACTTGGACAACCAAAACAGCCTCAACTACGGCGCCTCCCGTTCCCGCTGGATCGGCGACTACAACGACCCGTCCACCTTCACCGACCTCTTCGTTTCGACCAGCGGTAACAATGACTCCGGTTGGGCCAACTCCGAGTATGATGCCCTCGTCGCCCGCGCCGCCCGCGAACAGGATACAGCCCGGCGTTTCGAACTCCTGCAACAGGCCGAAGCCCTCCTCCTGGAGGACGCCGTGATCGCGCCGATTTTTTTCGGAACGCGCACCTACCTCATTCACCCGGACGTCAAAGGATGGGAACCGTCCCTCCTCGGCACCCACCTCTACCAAAACATCCGGCTCGAACCCTGAGCCGGCTTCAAAGCGAAGGTCCTCGGGGGCACCCCGAGGCATTGAAATGCAGATCCGATAGCGAAAAAAAGGAGGCCGGAGCTTAGCCGTAACAATTAAATTGAAGGCGGAGTAGCGGGGTAAGATGGCGAGCAGATTTCGGTGGTGAATGACCAAGTAATACCCGGAGGG
>JANJTQ010000161.1 GCA_024711005.1 Opitutaceae bacterium
TTCCTTGGAGGGCGACGTGGAGCGGGTGATCGCCTACAAACGCACGACCGGCGAAGCGCGGGCCATGCCCGTTCACGCCATCGCGCGGCACGTGATCAACCACGGCACCTACCACCGGGGCGAATTGCGCGGCCTTTGCCGCGCCGCAGGCGAAGAGGACTTCCCGGAGACGGATATGGCCGGGTTCTTTACGAGTTAGGCGGGGGTTCGGGTTTGTTCGGTGGGGTTCGGTGCAGTTCGGTTTGGCCGCGCCAGCCGAACTCCAGCCCAACCCTTAGCCCAACCTAAGCCGAACACCAGCCCAACTCTAACCAGACCTCAACCAAAAGGACAAAGGGCGCCCGAAGGCGCCCTGTCCAGTGAGCGAGTGTCGGTTTACAAGACGTTCACGTGCGGACGATGAAGAGCTGGCCTGGGTTGTGGTACATGCCGGGCTCGTTGCCGGGGCTCAACGTGATCCGGTGCCACACGTTCAGCGCAAGTTGACCGTCCGTGTAGCCCGCCGGGAACAGCGGAGAGGCCGAACTCATCATCGAATTCAGGTCGCCGGCGGGAACATAGCCCAGCGTATGCAGCGGGGTACCCGTGAAGTTGTTGCTGAATTGCAGCTTCATCTCCAGCGGGATGGATTGGCTGCCCGTCGACGAGCCCGAGACCTTCTGCAAGTCGCCGAAGTTGCTGAAGTCGAACGAGAGCGTCTCGTTGTGATAGAACGTCACCAGGCAGTGGGCTTCGTCCGACGAGCTGCCCCAGCCGCCGATATCCCAGGTGACTCCGAGGGAGCCTGCCACATAGAGGTAGGGCTTGACCGTGAGATCGGTCGCCGTGTCCATCATGACGTCGCCCCATTCCGAGACGTCGCTGAAGAGGGAGGACTCCGATCGATAGTCGAACACTCGCCCGCCCATGTGTTGTGCTTGCACCCCTGCGGCTGCGAGTGCCGCAAAGGCGATCCAGATGATTCGTTGTCGAGTTACCACGTTATTCGCTCCAGTCCGAAAGTTCGTTTCGTGCCCGCTTTCGGCATCGGGCGTTAGACCTGGCGATATTGTGGGTTCTGATCCAAGGCGTTGCAAGTCGCCCTTCCGGAGTACCCGAATCTAGGCTGGTATCTTTGACGGGGAGACGGCGAAGACCTACGGGGGACCCACGACCTCGCCGAGCTTCCAGACGTCATTCCGCATGGGCGAGCCATAGCCGCCCAAGACGAACAAGGAACTCTGGTGTACCACGACGGAGTGCTCATGACGAGGCGACCACAAGGGGCCGATGTGCCCCACTCTTTCCCAGTGACGGCCGTCCTGCGACCTCCATACGTCGTTGTGGTTCCGGTACGGGTGGTTTGACCATCCACCCACGACCCAAAGGTAGTCGCCGTACGAAACCGCGGAAAACCAGATGCGAGCCAACCAGGGGGCGTTCTTTGTTTCTCGCCGCCATTCCCGCCCGTCCGATGAGCTCCAGACGTCGTTCTCAGCGTGATAGAACGGCAAGTAGGAACCGCCTCCCATGACGTAGATTCGGTCGTTGAGGACGGCTGCTTGAAGGTAGGACCTCGCCCCCCAGGGGGCCTCTTCAAGTTCCCTCTCCCACGTGCGACCGTCAACCGTGGACCAGATGTCGGCGAAGTTGCTGCCCGGCACCTTTGGGTGCGACGTTCCTCCAAACAGCCACAGGCGATCCCGATGAATGGCAACGGCGGCGGCAGCGCGCGGTGCCCAAGGGGCATTGCCCTCAGAAACCCAGTGCCCCCCGTCGCCGGAGGACCAAGTCTCGTTGGTTGCATCACCAGCCCCTTCGCCGCCCCAACCGCCCATCACCCAGAGCCGATCACGGAAAGCCGCCACCATGGCCAGGTCGCCATGACTCCAGGGCGCTTGCTCGCACTCGAGACGCCACTCGACTCCGTCGGGCGAACTCCAAACGTCTTGCAGGATGGGCTGATTCCGCGCCGTCCAACCCCCAAGGATCCAAATCCTTCCCCTAAACACGGCCTCGCCCTGAGAGTCTCTCGGCGACCACGCCGAAGCCTGAGCGAGTTGCGTCCATGTCGCCAAGACGGTAGCGGGTGGCAAGTCGGGCATCGGTACGCGCGCAGGTCTGATGGTCGAGACAACGAGCGTCAAGCCAATCAAAGTGGCGCGGCCCAGCTCACCGATATACTTCAAAGAACTGGCCCTCATGAATCTTCGTATATTTGCTTCGCACGTAATCAACAATTCGAGGAGTTTGCTTAGGCGCAAGATCTGTGACCAATGACCGTGCTCTTCCCTTTTGAACCAACACATCATTGCTACTGCGCAATTCGTCCATGGACAGAATGACTCTGGCCAATAGCTCCTGACGATGCAACTCTGTATCTTGCGGCCAATCGATGGGGAGTAAGTTCGGTTGATCAGACGCGACCCACCAACCAGCGCAATCAGGAACTACTGCATACGTTCGGCCCTGCATTGTAGATTCGCGCGCAAGATCACGCAACTCACTCAGAAATGCCGCTGTTTCCTTATTCGTTCGAATTCCGTTACCACCGGGGAGAATTCCATCGAGGTGCATCACTAAGTAAGGCTCGGAAAGATCCTGGTAGACAACCTTCTTCCTGAGTGCCACATATGCTCCTAACCCGATCACGCTGAGAACTCCCATGCAAAGAACTCTAATATGGGAGGAGCGTACATCAACACCATGGGCTCGGTCGGGCTGATTCTCCATACCGTAGGCATAGAGACACAAGAGCATCATACCACTTGCCAATATCGGCCAGTTGCTGCCTATCGACAACGAAGATGACCATGCTAAGAAGGCAGACGCTGTCGATAACGTCCACAATGATGAAGTTGAAACGAATCGCGAAATCAACATGAAGATGATTGCGCCACACAGAAGACCGAAGAGAAAATTTGAATATATAAATAGATATTTCTCCGCCACTAAACAATAAATGTAAACAACGGACGGCATGATTGAGAATATCAAGAATCGCACAAGAGCAGGAGTGATCGAGCCAAGTCGATGCTTGAACCGCCAAGCGACTGCAGGAAGGGTTGAAAAGGCAAGTCCGACAGCACATTCACGATTCAGGATAGGCTTCAACGCGATCTCAGCCACATCAATATGTGACGAAATTTGGAGCATGAGGTCTGAAAAGCCACCAGCAACAGCTACGGCAAGCGCATAGAGTGCTACGGGAACAATCATAGATACCATGTTGCTCCAATTCCGATATTCCTTCAGAGTGAGAACCATGAGGATTGGAGCGAACAGGAAGCTCTGCCTTGCAGAGGATCGAAACTCCGAGAATGCCAAATCCAATCCAGCTAGGACTACGCGGACATCTGAGGAGGAAGTGTACTCCAAGCGAGGCAAAGAAGAGTCCGTCAATCGTGTGCCACGGAGAGATTAGGAAGACGGAAAGAGAACAATGGAATGCTATGAGAGACACAAGGAGCCGCTCTGCCTCTCCGATTGAGGGCACGTATTGAAAAGCAGCTTTGGACCAAAGCCAGGTCACAACCGCTACTTGCATCCACACCAAGCCGCGAGACACCAGAAACACATGGTCTTTGCTGATGAGCAAGTCGATCACGTGAAGCATCGGCGAGGCCACAGGGCGAATCGATATGAAGTCAAGGTGCGGGGTTTGCAGTCCCATCAGGCGCCTACTGTACGCTAGAGTGAATCCGTCATCTGTCGGCGAGAAGCCTAAGGGTGATAGGAGGAGATGACAGAGCAACGGTCCAATAGTGATGTAGGCGGCGAACGAAAGAATCGCGGCCAGATTTGGTCGTATCCACTCCAAAGGTGATCTTGCTTTCACTGGTCTCAAGTTGCATCCGGATGTTACCTGCGCAGCGCAGATGCATGGGTCGCGCGCAGCCAGGAGAGGGCATCGCCTCTGCTACAATGAGCGAGTGGTGCGAGCTTCGCTTGCATTGGCGATCAGTGCGTGTGCCCTTGTGGCTCTATGCGGTTGCGCTCCATCCGAGCCGCGCGCCAACCCCAAGGAGCCACCGGAAACCACGGTCGCCGCCGAGCCGACAGAGCCCGCCCCAAGTTATCTCGACTTCCCCAGCGAGATGGCGAAGACGATCGTGGAAGGGGCCATGGTCCAAGTCGAAGAGCGAGCCGCCTACACGACCGGGTATTTCCGGTTGGACTACCCCATGGGCGACCTCCCTCGAAATCAGGGCGTGTGCACCGACGTCGTCATCCGCGCACTACGCCACGCTGGGTTCGACCTGCAACAACTGATGCACGAGGACATTCGCGCCCACGGATCAACGTATCCGCGCGTGGAGGGGAGTGCAGACCGGAACATTGATCACCGGCGCTGCCCCAACCAACGGCGCTTTTTTGAGAGGCACGGCCAAACCCTGACCACCCAACTCAGCGAAGCCGACCGCAACCACTGGCAACCCGGCGACATCGTCTATTGGAAGCTCGACAACGGCCTTGACCACACGGGAGTCGTCAGCCACCGAATCGGCGAAAGCGGGTGGCCGATGGTGGTTCACAACCTGAGCGTCACGAGCTTGGAAGACTGCCTGGGGCGGTGGAAGATCGTAGCGCACCACCGCTATCCCTAGGTCATTGGGGCCGCCCGACCTGCTTCCCGCTGGGGTCCGCAAGGCAACAGATTCCTTCGCACGCGGAAGTGTTCCCGCTTATACTGATCGCGCTGTGAACCGAATCACTCCTCTTGGAGGCCCGCGTTGACGCCGCTGATCCGTTGGGTCCTTTCCATCGTCGTTGTTTGCGCGCTCTTGTCCGCCGTGGTCGGCATCGGCATGGCTGGCCTTGTTGCGGTGGCGTTCGCCTCGGACTCGTGCGAGGCGGCCTCGGGCGAACCCGGCATGACGATCATGCTGTTGTCGCCGGCGATGATTGGCTTGGGAGTGATCGTCGCGGGCGTCTCGGCCGGCCTGGGCAAGCCGGCCAAAGTCTGCTTGAAATGGTTGGCGATCGGTGTCGCTTTGGGCATCGCGGGCTATGC
>JANJTQ010000189.1 GCA_024711005.1 Opitutaceae bacterium
CATCTGCGGCGAGGAAACCGGTCTCATCGAATCGCTCGAAGGCAAACGCGCCAACCCGCGCATCAAGCCCCCGTATTTCCCGGCCGTCCTCGGTCTTTATCAGTGCCCGACGATCGTGAACAACGTCGAGACGCTCTGCCACGTGAAGTACATCGCGGAGCACGGTGGCGAGGCCTACTCGAAGATCGGCACGCCCGGCAACACTGGCACCCGCATCTTCTGCGTTTCCGGCCACGTTCAGCGCCCCGGTTACTACGAGTTCCCCGCGGGCACCATCACGATGGGCCAGTTGCTTAACGACGTTTGCGGCGGCCCGCTTCCCGGGCGCACCTTCAAGGCCGTCATCCCGGGCGGCTCTTCGGCGAAGGTCCTGCGCTTCGGCGAACGCTTCAAAGGCAAGCGCAAGGTCGGTGCCGAGATGGTCGACTACGATTGGGGCGTCGAGGATGTCCCGATGGACTTCGATTCGCTCGCCATGATCGGTTCGATGGGCGGCTCCGGCGGCGTGATCGTCATGGACGACTCCGTCAACATGGTCGAGGCCCTCGCCAACATCAACGCGTTCTACTCCCACGAATCCTGCGGCCAGTGCACGCCCTGCCGCGAGGGGTCGCTCTGGATGAAGAAAATCTCCTCCCGCATGGTCCACGGTGATGCCCGTCCGGAAGACGGCGCACTGCTCAAGAGCGTCGCCGACCAGATCCCCGGCCGCACCATCTGCGCCTTCGGCGAAGCCTGCTCCTGGCCGACCCAGAGCTTCTACCTGAAGTTCAAGGACGAGTTCGACGGCTACTCCGAAGCCAAGAAGCAGCCGAAACCCGCCGACGCAACCGTCCTCGTTTGAACCGAATTTTTAGCCCACGGAACACACAGAATACACTGAATTTTAAAACCAGCTGCTCCGGTTCTTCCGTGTATTCCGCGTGTTCCGTGGGCTAAACCTCCTTTTCCTCTTTTCGCAATGACCCAGCCCGCCCAACCCGACCTCGTCACCGTCAACATCGACGGCAAGGAGATCGCCGTGCCCAAAGGCACCAACGTCATCGAAGCCGCCCGCCTCGTGAATGTTGACGTGCCCCACTATTGCTACCACCCGAAGCTGGCCATCGTCGGCAATTGCCGCATGTGCCTGATCGAGATGGGCATGCCCGCCGTCGATCCCGCCACCAAGGCCCCGGTCATGGACCCGGCCACGGGTAAGCAGAAGATCAACTGGATCCCGCGCCCCCAGATCGGTTGCGGCACCAATGTATCCCCGGGCCTCCACGTGAAAACCACGTCGCAGATGGTGAAGGACGCCCGCGAGGGCGTGATGGAGTTCCTCCTCATCAATCACCCGCTCGATTGCCCGATCTGCGACCAGGCCGGCGAATGCAAACTCCAGGAGCAGGCCACCGGCTACGGCCGCGGCTATTCGCGTTTCATCGAGCAGAAGAACGTCAAACCCAAACGCACCCAACTCGGACCGCGCGTCACCCTCGACGACGAGCGTTGCGTCCTGTGCTCGCGCTGCATCCGTTTTTCCCGCGACGTCGCCAAGGAGGACGTTCTCGGCTTCGTGGATCGCGGCAGCTACTCGACGCTCACCTGCCATCCCGATCGCAAGCTCGATCACAACTATTCGCTCAACACGGTCGACATCTGCCCGGTCGGCGCGCTCACCTCGACGGACTTCCGCTTCAAGATGCGCGTGTGGTTCCTCAAGCAGACGAACACCATCGACACCGAATCGTCGGTTGGCGTGAACTCCGTCGCCTGGTCCCGCGAAGGTGTGATTTATCGCCTCACGCCCCGTCGTAACGACGAGGTTAACGACACTTGGATGCCCGACTCCGGCCGCATCCTCTACAAACAGGTGGGCGCCCCCGACCGCCTCCACGCCGTTGAGAGTCTCGATGCCCTCGTCGCCAAGGCGATCGACGTCCTGAAGGCAGGGCGAGGCGTTCACGCCGAGCCGTCTTCGGGCCCCGCTCATCGGGACGGTGCGCCCTACCAAGGCATCGCCATCGTCGGTTCCGGACGCAGCTCGGTCGAGGAGCAGTTCCTCACCAAGAAGCTTGCCGCCGCGCTCAACGCTTCTGTTTCCCTCGTCAGTCGGGTGGGGGAGGGCGACAAGCTCCTCATCTCCGCCGACCGCAATCCCAACGTCCGCGGCGCGCTCGTCACCGGGCTCATTTCGGCGCTGCCCTCCGCGCAGCTCACGTCGCTCGCGGCCGACATCGATGCCGGCAAGGTCAAGACCGTCATCTCCATCGGTGAAGACCTGAGCGCCGCCGGTCTCTCCGCCGACCAACTCGCCAAGATTTCCATCATTTACCTCGGCACCCACGGCAACCTTACGAGCCTCGCGGCCAACGTGGTTCTCCCGACGCTCACCGTCTTCGAAAAAGCCGGCACGTTCGTGAACCAACAGTTCCGCATCCAGAAGTTCGCCCAAGCCGTCCCCGGACACGCCGGCGCGCACAACGATCTGGTGGTTCTCTCCAAGCTCATTGCCGCCGCCGGAGCCGCGGCACCCGCGTCCGAACTCGGCGCGCTTTGGCCGGTGATCGCCGCCGAGACGCCCGCGCTCTCCGCCGTGCTCTACAAGAGCATCCCCGAGACCGGTCTCCTCCTTGATGCGACTCCGTGGAAGGCGTTGCCCTTCGTCGAAGGCGAAACGCTCCACTACAAACCGGCCGCTGTGGCTGTTCAGAACTAATAACCGTGAAGTGCGCGAAAAAACGCGAAGAACAATCCCTTTCCGCAATTCCGTCCTAACGGCCTCTGTCTTCGTGGCTCTTCGCGTCCTTCGCGGTTAAATCCATTCCGATCTCCGACTTTCCGATTCCGACATGTTCGATTTCTACTTCGACCTCCCGCTCTGGATACGCCTCACCGTCCAAGGTCTGGCCGTGATCCTCGTGTTGTTCCCGCTCGCCGCCGCCTGTTCGATGGCCGAGCGCAAGGTCTCCGCGTGGATCCAGGGTCGTCCCGGCCCCAACCGCACGATCGCACCGATCCTCGCCTGGATCCCCGGCATCTGGGTCTTTCAGAAACTCGGTCTCTTCCAGCTCGCGGCCGACGGCGGCAAGTTCGTCTTCAAAGAGGACCCGATTCCGGGACATGTTAAGAAGTTCTATTTCGTCGCCGCGCCCATCCTCGCGATGATCCCCGCGCTTACGACCGTCGCCTTCGTTCCCTTCGGCGCTTACTTCACCGAACTCGCCGACGGCACGCGCGCCCTCGTTCCGCTCATCCTCGCGAACGTCGACATCGGCCTCCTCGCCGTCTTCGCCGTTTCCTCGCTGGGTGTCTACGCGGTCATCCTTGCCGGTTGGGCGTCCAACTCGAAATACCCGTTTCTCGGCGGCGTGCGCGCCTCGGCCCAGCTCATCTCTTATGAGCTTTCGATGACGCTCTCCGTGCTGCCCGTGTTCCTCTGGATCAACGCCCCCGGCGGCAAAGGCACGCTGAGCCTCTTCGATGTCGTCACGCTTCAGTCCGGCTCCGGCTTCGCCTGGGACAGCGTCTGGTACGTGTTCTATTTCCCGCTCTCCGCTTTCATCTTCCTCGTCGCGCTGTTCGCCGAGACCAACCGTCAGCCGTTCGACATGCCCGAGTCGGAGTCCGATCTCGTCGGCGGTTTCCACACCGAATACGGCGCCTTCAAGTGGTCGCTCTTCTTCGTCGCCGAATACTGCCACATGATCATCGGCTCGGCCGTGTTTATTCTGCTCTTCTTCGGAGGCTGGAATCCGCTCCCCGGCGTGCCGCTCGCCGACCTCGCCGGCTGGCTTCACATCGCCGACCAACCGCTGCTCATGGGCGCCCTCGGCATCGTGATTTTCCTCCTGAAAATCATCTTCTCGATCTTCTTCTTCATGTGGGTGCGCTGGACGCTCCCGCGCTTCCGCTACGACCAGGTGATGAACATCGGCTGGAAGAAACTCCTCCCGCTCGCGATCGCCAACCTGGTTGCCTACACGCTCGGCATCGCCCTCATCCAGTCCTGATTTTCCCGGCCTAAAATCGTAAATCCGAAATCGTAAATCGTCATCCTCATGGCCGTCATCCAAGTCGAACGCAAACCGCTCTCCTTCGCCGAGCGCACCTACATCCCGCAGATCATTGCCGGGCTGAAGATCACCCTTCGCCATTTCTTCAAGCCCACCGTCACGCTCCAATATCCCGAGCAGCGCCCGGAGATTTCCAAAAACTACCGCGGCGTCCCCACGCTCGTGAAGGATCCGAACGGCCGCGAAAAATGCGTTTCCTGCCAGCTCTGCGAATTCGTCTGCCCGCCCAAGGCCATCCGCATCACCCCCGGCGAGATCCCAGCCGATGCGCCGACCGCGCACGTCGAGAAGGCCCCGCAGGCCTT
>JANJTQ010000192.1 GCA_024711005.1 Opitutaceae bacterium
CTGCGAACGTCAGCGGCAGCGCGAGGTGTTCAAGACCCTCGTTCGCCCGCGCGAGTCGATCCTATATTACAGTGAGATCCGCGTCATCCTGAGTGACGATCCGGCCGCCACCCTCGACGAGGTGTTCGGCGCCTACGTCGAGCGCCGCTTTGCCAACGCGCCAGAGTATCAGGAGAAGGTGATGTGCCGCCGGCTCGAGGCCGTCCTTCGCGAGGCCGACGTGCTGCGCCGCTTCATCGTGGACGACAAGGTTGGCAACGACGACTACCACGTGCGCTTTCCCTTCGTGAAGCGGGTGTCGGCGGACGCTCCCCCGCTCCAAGCCATCAAGGCGCTGCATTTGGACCGCAAAAACTCGACCGATATCCTTCGGCATGCCGATGACTGGCGCAATGTCGTCAGACGCCTGAACGCCTACGGCACGGCCCCGGCTGAGTTGCTCTTTGTCCTGCAAGGTCCCCGCGTTGGCGAGGCTTCGCATCTGCGCGCTTTCGATCAAGTGCGGCGGGACCTCGACCACGACGGCATCCCGCACGTCGCGGCCGACGCCACCCCCGATATTTTGGCCTTCGCCGGAAAGTAAGGGTAGCCGCGCCCCCCCCTGCCGTTGGGCGCGATCCATTATCGAGGCCGCAACTATTAAGTCTTACTTAATAGTTCGATCCGAGGGCGGCAGGCAGGTGTCGGCCAAGCAATGGAGTCCGGCCGAGCCCTCTACAACGTGGAGACGCACACCATCAACGCCACCTCAAGAAGGTATTCGAGGATAGCGAATTGCTGGAAAATTCAGTTATTCGAAAGTTTCGAATAACTGCCGCCGACGGGCCGTTGGGAACAGTGACAAAAAAGCCGGCCGCCTTTCGGCGGTCGGCTCGGGATCGAGTACAATGCTGCATCCCTGACGCTCAACTCAACGCGCGGTCCGGGGAGAGTTTGAAACTCCATGCGGATCGGGGCGCTGGCTTTTTTCTTCGCGGGCCAGAGGGCGTCGACCGCGTATTGGATCGCGCGGCGCAGGTGGGCCACTTCCTTCACCTTGTCCCTCCGAGGCCCGGATAAACGTCCAAGGTTGAGCATTCACCTAGCCTGCTCGCAGGCGCTCGGTGCCCTGTGGTTTGCCACCAAAACAGCGATTTGACACCACCTCGTCTTTGCCCACGTTAATCTCATGAAAAAAGCCTCCACCTTTCGCCTCCACGAGGATGTGCAAGCCGGCTTGGACCTCATCAGCGAACTCCAGCACCGCCCCAAGAACAAGTTGGTCAACGAGGCCGTCGCCGAATATGTCACCCGTCACGCGCTCCAAACCGAGGATGAACTTCAATCCATCCTCAACCGCGTAAAAGCCTACCAAGCGTCCGACCCCGATTGCACCCAAGCCATCGCCGCATTCGCCGACGCCGAAGCCGCCCACGGCAAAGACGAAGATCCGATGGAGGGCCGCCTCGCTTCCTCCGTCGGTCCGGTCACCCAAAAACTTCGGCAACTCCTCGATGCCTGATTGGGATGCCGACAGCCGCCGGCTTCGCCAGAATCTGATCCGGATTCTCACCGACATCCGCGACCAAGCCCGCTTGCGCCAGATCCCCGGGCTTGCCGACGCCCAAACGTGGCACCGCGAGATGATGGCCGGGCTGACGCATCCCGACGCATCGATGATCGGTCGCTTCCGCGGTGCCGCTTCGCTCTCGGACATCGAGGTTCTCGTCGGCTCTTACCCCGGCGTTCCCGCCGCCGAGGTCGCCGCCGAAACCAAGCGCTTCGCCTCGACGCTGGCGCAAATCCTCAAACATCTCGACGGCCACCTCGCCCCGGGTGCCACACTCACCCCGGATCAACTCTCCGCCGTCATCGAGGCCTGCGCTTGGGCGCACGCCGAATGGGTGCGCATCCATCCTTTCGCCAACGGCAACGGCCGCACCGCCCGGCTTTGGGCGAACGCGATTGCCCTGCGCTACGGTCTTCCGCCGTTCATACGTCTGCGTCCGCGCCCCAACTTCGGCTACGAAGCCGCCTCCGGCGAAGCGATGCGTGGCAACCGCCAGCCCACCGCGTTGGCGTTTCGCCGCATGCTCTCCGCATTCTTGGACAACAAATGAATCACGCCCCCCTCGCATCGACAGCTCCCTTTTAGGTGTAGAGATGCAGTCGAACGTAGCAGTCGAGGTACCGACGCTGGCTGGACGGTGGCTGAAGAACCCTCGTTACCTCGACTGCTACCTGAATTCGGGAGGTTCGACTGCATAGACACGCTCCCTCTTGACCTGCAGGTCTGTGATCTGCGGGCGGTATGAAATGCCGGATGCAGGATCAGTTATCCGATTTTTTCGGATAACTGCCGCCGACGGAAAACCTACGATACCGGCACTACCAACCTCTCTGCCTATCGGGCTCACAAGCTTGTGCGCCCGTTCCGCTGAGTTTTCGTCACAGAGAACACAGAGCTCCGACACAGAGTGCATAGAGTCAATCAGCACCCATGGAATCCTGACGGCCTTTCCTCTGTGACCTCTGTGTCCGCGCTCCGGCTCGGCTCTGTGACCCATCCGAAAGATAATCCGATACGGCCGACTAGCCTAAATCTGAAAGCCGAAGTGCTTGAGGATCGTGCGGGCGGTTTCGACCGGTGCGTCGATTTCAGCGTCGCTTAACGGGAGGCTGCGCAGGCCGATTTCGTGGTGATAGAACCAAAGGGTGTCCGCAGTGACGTGCGCGGCGAAGGCCGTCTGGCAACCTCCGTTGAGCGCGGCTTGAAACGCGCGTTCAAGCGTAACCCGGCGTGCGGTGAGTGGGTCGAGCACGGCAGCGAAGCGGGCCGCGTCCGCGGTGCGAGTCTCCAAGGCGATGGCGGCCTGGCCGACGGCGGGGACCATGTGCGAGAAATCCAGCGCGTGAAAATCAGCCCCCGGCCAGCCGCTGATCCCAAGACGACGCAGTCCCGCCGTGGCGAGCACGGTGGCGTCGGCGACATTATCCTGGGCGATTTTCCGAAGGCGGGTGTCCACGTTGCCACGGATCTCGGTGAACTCGGCATCGGGAAAAAGCATCGCGAGCTGAAGCCGACGACGCGGGCTGCTGGTCGCGATCAGCCGCGGAGATTCAACGCCTTCACGCAGGACGAGCATGTCTCGCGGATCTTCGCGCGGGAGGTAACCGGCGACGGTGAGACCGGGCGGAAGTTCACCGGGAAGGTCTTTGCAGCTGTGGACGGCCAGATCGGCGTCGCCGCGCAACAGTGCCTCTTCGAGCTCCTTCGTGAAGAGGCCCTTCCCCCCCTGCTTCTCCAGCGACCACTCGGTGCGCTGGTCGCCGGTGGTGACGATTTTGAAGAGCTCGACTTCAACGCCGAGCGTGGCGCGAAGGTGCGCGGCAACCTGCTCCGACTGCGCAAGAGCAAGCGGGCTTTTACGGGTGGCGAGACGGAGAGTGGTGGACGGCACGGCAGAGGGGGGAGAATGAAGGACCGATTCGGAGCGGCTGAGAGCGGAAGAACAATCAGAAAAAAGGCC
>JANJTQ010000206.1 GCA_024711005.1 Opitutaceae bacterium
GGCTTCCCGAGCCGGCCGAATCTCCATGATAACGAGAATCGACAGCACAAGACCGGCGTAGGCGGCCGCACTGAGGAACGAGGGTGAAGTGGAACCGAAGACCTGCAGCAGGCCACCTTGAACCAAGGAGAAAAGGACTGCCTTGCCGGGACTGATGGGACGGGCCTCTGGCAGAAGCGCGAAGCGGATGAGTAGGCTGAGGCTTAGGACGAGGGATATCGTGGGGTGCATGGCGTGGATCAGTTCTTCTTGGTGAGCTGGCGATTGAGGACAGCTTCCATGTTTTTCAGGACCACGACCAACGCGTCGAGGCGGGCGTGACGAATGTTCTTATACACGGCGATCTCGGTGATGGCGTTTTCGCGGGCGAGTTCAGCGATGGTTTTGCCGGCTAGTATTCCGCTGAGGATGCTCCAGCGATTCGCTTTCCACGTATGTAAGTTGCCGCAAAGCAGGTCGATCAATGCGGCGCGAAGCGTGTCGTCACCGGATGGCAATCCGGCCAGGGCGAAGTCGCCACCGGTGTTCTTGAGCGTGTCGATGCCGGCGCGGGCGGCGTGAAACGCCGGGCCGTCCATGCCCAAGGCTTGATCGAGATTTAACGCAGTGGTGATGCCTCCCACTGCGAGTGAGAGCCGCACATGCGAGGGTAAGCAGACCGATCGAATGCGACAGAGGTCGGCGAACAGGCCGTCGGCGCATCGATAAACCGCCTGAAACTCGTCCCCGAGCGTCAGGGTATAGGGAGACGCGATGGACTCGTTGTCTCGGGAAAGGACCGCCAAGTTTTTTTTGAGACCCTCTTGGAAACGGGCGCGGCCTTGAATGCGCTTGGAGGAAACAATGTCGCCTATAAGGACCAGGTATCTCATCGGGCGATTCATGCCCATGAGTTCTGTCCTTTACAAATCTCAAATTAAACTGAAATGGTTTAAAATATGGAATTAAACCAAATTGGTTTATTTCGATCGATTAAACCAAATTGGGCGGACGTGAAGCAGTCGCTTGCGACCGCCAGCCCAATTTTGGTCGCAGGAACCGGGAGACCGGTTGAAGGGCTCGTCCGTGCACCCATTGGTCAAAGGCGCGCCACGCTGAGTTGGAAGCTGTGGCCGGCACTGCCGGCGCCGGCTTTGATGAACAGGTGGTTTACGCCGGGCTTTAGTTGCACCGACAGGAAATGCGGGCGGGAATGCGGGCCGTCGAATACCAGGATGCGTTCGCCGTTGAGCCACAGCTGGCAGTAGTAATCGACGGTGATGGAAACGAGCGCCTCGCCGCCGGTACCCCCGTCGATCTGCGCCCGGGCGTAGGCGAATGCGGGTGCCTCGTTGCCGGTCAGCGCGCGGAAATCCACGAGATCGTCCGGCGCGGCGATCGGTTTCCACGCGAAGCGGCCGAGGTCAAAATTCGCATCGCCGGGCTCGGGCATGAACTTGGAAAAAGTGTCGACGCGCGCATCGGAGGGAGCGCGTCCGTCGAGGGCTGGCGTGGCAAAGGGGCCCGCCCAGCTCCAGGCATTCGCGGGCACGGCGACGAAGTTCAAATCGCGCATCACCCCTGCGGTGAATTTCCCTTGGGAACTCGGCTCGCGGGTTGCGTGCGTCTCGCCCGCCAGCAGCACGTAACCGAGCGTCACCGGGCCGTTGCGGCGCGGGTCGGCCTCGCTCTTCGCCGGCAGAACCACGGTCAGCACGTGTTCGCGGGCGGGCAGGTCAACGCCGACGTTGGCGGAGGAAAAACCATCACGCGTATTCACAAAGATATGACGGGGAGTTTCTCCGTCCACGTTGACGAAGAAGGATCCCTGGTCCTTGCCCATGGTGTGGAGCAGGCCGATGGTCGTTCCTCGCACCGGGATGCGTAGCGTCGTTCCGGGTTCCTCGGCGGTCAGCGCGCCTTGGAAGAACCGGCTCCACCAGACCGGCGGCAGGGGCTGTGTCTTCCAGCCTGGTGTGACGTGGCCATGCAACGGCGCCATGCGTGCGTCGAGCAACAGCGGCTTGGAGCTGAGCGGTGCGGGCAGGGAAGCGGAGGCCGTCGCAATGGTCGGGGTGTCGGCGCGGGCGCGTTCCACGAAGGGGCGCAGCATTGCGCGCATGGTCTCGGCGTAGAAGGCGTGGCCGGCTCGGTTGGGGTGAACGTCGTCGGCGAAGAGCGCGTTCCAATTTTCGCCGCGCTCGGCAAGCCGTGCATTCACCGCGGCCTGCATGTCGACCTCGATCAGGTTGTAGTGGCGGGCGACGCGGCGATGGCGTTCAAGGTTGACGCCGGTGCGAGCGGCGGCCTCGACGATGATGATGGCCGGCGGGTGAGGCAGCGACTTCAGCCGCACCACCAGGGTTTCCATGTAGCGGATCGTCTGCTCGTCGGTGAGGCCGCCGTCGTTGACGCAATACTCGATCGCGACGAGGTCGGGCTCGTGCGAAATGATGTCACGCTCGGCGCGAAAGATCCCCAGCGAACTGCCGGTCCCGCTCATGCCCGAGTTGACGACGGTAACCTCGCTTTCGGGGAACTGTTCGCGCAGCCAGTCGCCGACCCAGCCGGGTCCGCTCGCCTGCGTGATCGAGCCGCCGATGGCGACGTACCGCAGCGGTTCGCCACGCGCGGCGCGGGAGAAGACGCCGACCACGTCTGCTCCGGTTTCGGCGGCTTCGGTCCGGGGGCTGGCGAGCCTGCCGACCAACGTGATCAGGGCGAGAAGGAGGAATGGAGTTCGTTTCATTGGGGATTTTCCCTTGCGAGTACGACCGTCGCCGGTGCGCCTGCGACGCAGATGCTTTCAATGCGCAGCTCTTGTTTTTCGGACAGCAGGGGTGTGATCACAATCAGATGTTCGCGATCCGTCGACAGGCCCTGTGCGATCATTTGAACGTGGCGGAAGTTGCCGTTCTTGGCGGGGGCACCGGGATCGTAGGTCCTCGGTTCTCCGCCATCGATGCGCACCTCGTAGCGACCGGAGATCGGCGTGCCTTCGCCGAAGAGAAGCACGTTGCCTCCGCGGATCTTGAGGCGCAGCGACGCGGCTTCCGGGCCGGTGGCGAGGGTCATGTCGTCGGCCCAGCGCGACATCACAAAATCAAACGCGACGGCATTGCGGTGCGGGAGTCCCACGTGCCATCCGCGCGGCAGTTTGCCCAGCGTCGAAATGCGCGCGCGGTTCACGGTCATGTAGGTATGGGCGTGGAGCATCGTTGCGGGCGTGCGGCAAACGCGACCGGCGGATACGGCTTCGGTGAACGCCGTCCACACGGCCTCGGCGTAGAGCGCGTAGCCTTCGTCTCCGGGGTGAGTGGTGTCGGATGCCAAAGGCCAGAGAACCTCGGGATCGGCCTCGCCCGAGGCGACCTTGGTGCGCATCAGTGCGACCGCATCGCCGGTGGGCAGGCCGTAGGCGCGGGCGATGGCTTTGTGCGCGAGGTCGAGCGGACGCTCCGGTGCGTTGGGTAAGACGTCTTTTTTGACCGCGAAGATGGCCTGTACAACCGGCACCCGGGCGGTGATCAACCGACGCACCAACGATTCGTAGGCGGCGAGGCGGTCGGGGTGGGGTGTCGCGTGGGGATCGTCGTTGACCGTGAAATCGAGGAAGACGAGGTCGGGTTTGCGGGCGAGCACGTCGCGGTCCAATCGAAACGCGGCGAGCTGCGAGCCGGTGCCGCCGATGGCTGCATCCCAGAAACGGAAACGCGCGATCGGATAGCGGTCCTCCAGGCGGCGGGATACGAGTGCACGGTAGGAAGTTTGTTGCGGATCGGTTGCCTGGGCACCCCAAGTCAAGCTGCCGCCGAGGAAGACAATGTTGAGTGGTTCACCGGCCTTGGCGCGGCGATCGAATGTGGCGAAGTCGGCCGACGCGAACGAGAGGTGCGCGGATGCGAGGATCAGCAGGACGGAGAGGACGGTTTTGAGCATGGCGAAGCGCCGCGTCCGACGGACTCGTCGGTTATCCAGTCACACCACACTTGTATCGATCGGTGTTGGGGAATGGATAAAATAGAGAACCCGGGGCGGGGAAGATTTGAAGACTACCGATGTTCGCCCGGCGATCCACCCCGCAATGCTGCACATAACAGGGAAAAGAATGGATATTATTGGCCGGTCATCCCGAGTGTGTCGGTATTCGACACCTGCTACCGGGCCGCGGGGGCGAATACCTGCACGTCGGACGTGAAGGCGAAGAAGGGCGCGTAACCGGCCGACTCGGCGTGGTGATCCAGGTAGGTGAGGCGGACCTGGCGGGCGGTCGTCGGTGCGAAGGTGAAGAGGCGTTTCTCCTCTTTTCTAATCAGGAATCCATGGCGACCGATCGTTTTGAAATCAGAGCCATCGGAGCTGATCGCGACTTGCACGGTCTTGGTCGAACCGAAGCCCGGAACGCCGATGACGATGCGACCGATCTTCCTAGGCTCACCGAGGTCGATGGTGACGGTCTTCGGAAACGTAGTCTGATCGTCCGTCGCGTAGGTGGTGGTGCGTCCGCCGGTCCACGATCCGTCCGTGAGACCGCTGTCCCAGCCATAGGTGTTGGGCGCGCTGGACGTCCACGATTTGTTGAGCGCGAGGTTTGCGCCGAAGCTGTCGGGGATGACGGTGATTGCCTCGCCGGCGAGGGCGAGGTCATCCGCGGTGACGGCGACCAGTTTGAATTGGTGCGGAGTCGGGCGAGCGGCCGCGCGCTGCATGGCGGCGGCTTCGCGCGTGGCGGTTTCCAGCGCGGTCATGACGCCCTCGAGGTGCGGCTTTAGATTAGCCGAGGTGTTTGCGTAGGGAACCTGGAACGAGCGCCACCGTGTGTTGTGGAGATTGGCGCGGTTGATGGTGAGTTTGTGGACCTCGGCCGCCTGGGCGGCCATCGGGGTGGCGAGCACCGCGAGATTGAGGCCGGTCACAAGTTCGGAGACGGGGAACACGCCGAGCGTGCGGCCATCGATCGACAACTCGTAGGCCGCGGCGGGAAGGCCGGTGACGCGGAGGGGCTGGCGGTTGAGCGATTCGATCCAGTCGGATGATTTCACCGCGAGCGCGATTTCGGCGTTGGACATGTCGATCGGCATGGGCAGGGCGTGGTCGAGTTGCGTCCACTCAAGGGATCCGGAGGCGATCTTCAGGTTGGTCACCTCGGTGTTGATGGCGCGCGATACGCGTTGGGTTTTGGCATCGATTTCGACGCCGCTGACCAAGGCAGGGGCGTTCCACGCGCGGAGCAACGCACCGGCCATGATGAGGTGGCCGGCGGGGCCGGGATGGACGCGATCATTGATGATCTTGGCGGCGAGTTCGGCGTTGGTGGCCTTGGCCTTTTCGAGCATCGCGACCACGGGCGCGTTCAGATCGGCGACGTGCTGATTGGTGCTCCTGGCGATTTCCTGGACGGCTTCGCCGTAGCGAACGAGCACGCTGTTGTATCCGCCGGGGAACTTTGGCTCGCGCGTCACATCGTCGAACGGCGACGGTTGAATCAGCGTCATGCGAATCCCGGGGAGCTTCGCCTCGGTCTCGCGCACGATGGATGCGAGGCCGGTTTTATAGGTGGTGAAGATGGTTTCGTCGAACGGGCGATAGCTGCCGTCGTTCATGCCGAGCATGACGGTCATCACGGTCGGTTTGTAGGCGAACACGTCGCGCTCAAGACGTGTGGCGATGTTTCCGCCGCCGCCACCGCCGACTCGGTCGCCGCTCCAGCCGGAGTGGATGAACTCCACGTTCATTTTGGGGAAGCGCGTGACCACGAACGTTTCGGTGAACGTGGTGTACTGCCGCTGGTCGGTGATGCTGTCCCCGTAGAAGACGACGCGATCGCCCTCCTTCAGGAAAAAGGCGTCGTCGGCTCGGGCGATCGACACCAACATCAGCGCGGCGGCGCAGAGCAGGCGGGGCAGGCGGGTTCTGGGCATCATAGGAAGGAAGGCGATAAGGATGCGATGGGACGCATTCAAGATATTCGCCGTCATCGCAGGGGGCGCGCTCCTGCGGCGGCGTCTCAGTCCCCGTGCTCGGCTGCTACGGGAATACGGAAATGTTCGATTGAATTTCAACGGCTCAGCGCAGGCGGGTGAGGGGGAATTGTTTTCCGGCGAGGGCGTCTTTGACGTACCGGCCCCAGAACGGGGTCGGCGTGTAATTCCAATCGAGGATGATGCGCGGCGTGGCCTTGTGGTGGAAACACCAGCCGGTCCAGTGAAGCTTATGTTTTTGAATGAGGCCGAGCATGTCCGGCGCCCAGGTGTGGGGATCCTCGTGCTGGTCGAGACGGAGAAACGGCATGGGCGTTTCTTCTCCGCCCAGTTCGCCGATGAAGAGCGGGTATTTGTCGACGAGCGCGAGAAACTTGCCCTGCCAGTCGCGCTTCCATGGATACACGTGGCTGGAGTAAACGATGCCGTTTCCGCCGCGGTCATTCAGGCCGTGGCCGGCGAGGATGCCGGAGAGGTCGTAGCCCCAGTCGAGGCCGCCCACGATGACGATGTTTTTGGCACCCGCCTCGCGAACGGTGTCGAGCAGACGTTGCATGCCGGTGGTTTTGAAACCGCGAAGGCCTTCGTAGTTCTCGGCGACGACCGTGGCGTCGCTTTTCTCGTCGGGCGCGAGTCCGCCGTTTTGCCAGACCTCCCACGAAATGTCGTGGGGTTCATTGAACAACTCGAAGAGGACGGCCGGGTGGTTCTTGAAGCGGGTGGCGGCGTCTTTCCAGAACGCGACGTCTTTTTCCTCGGGTGCGCGGAAGCGGTGGAGGTCAATCACCAGGTAGGCGCCGTGAGTGGCGCACAGATTGGCGACGTCCTCGATCAATTGACGATAACCCGCGCCGCCGTCCCGTTGATACGGGCCACGGCCGATCCAGAAGTGCTCGCGCACGGGCAGGCGGATGCAGTTGGCCTTCCAGTCGGTGAGGGCGACCTTGGCGGAGCGGAGAATGTTTTCGCCGTTCGACACCCATTCGAGACTTGGGATGGAAAGACCCTGGAGCCAGACGGTGGCGTCGTCGGAAGTCTGTATTTGATTTCCGACTACGCGAAGAGTTGGCGGCATCTTGTCGGCGGGCGGGGCGGGGATTGCCGGTTTGACGAGAGCGGCCCGACGGGCGGTGTCCGCGGCTCGTTCGACGGCGAGGGCTTTCTGGCGGGCGATGACGGGTGCGGCGGGGATGGGGATGAGTTTCAATTCATCGAGGTCGAGCGTGCCGCCTTTCACATTGAAAAGCGCGGGCATGATTTCGAGACGCACGGCGCCGACGGGAACGGTGAACTCGATGGTTTTTCCGATCCATCCCTTGGAGGTTTTCTTGAAGTAGGGCGGTGACGGGCTGGCGAGGCGGTTTCCCTTTGCGTCTTTGAAATCGAGGATGATGCGGCCGTCGTGCCACTGTTGTATGCCCGGTTTGATGTCGGAGTAACGGGCGCGCACGCTGAAGGCATATGCTTCATGGGACGGGTCGGGCGTGATTGTTTGTGGCGCGGCGACCAGGTGATCCAGCTTGGTAAACTGAAGTCGAAGGAAGTGGTTTCCATCCTCCTCTTGGATAGTGGCGCCATCGGGAAGCGACCATCCCTCGGCATTGGCTTCGAAATTTCCGTTGGTCAGAACGGAAGTTGCGGGCTCCGCGTATGACAGGAGTGATGAAAGCAACGCCAGGAAAAGGAGCGGGGGAAGTTTCATGGGAAAAACGCGGAATGAAGATCGATGAGTTCGGGGGACTTACCGTCGAAAAGGTCCGGACCGAAAGCCCAGAGCAGCGTTCGTATATCCAGTTCGCGGGCGCGGCGGGCCGAGAGGGCGAGTGCGGAGGGGCCGCCACCCCCGGTGTTTTCGGCCGAGACGGTGAGGGGCGGATTGTGTCGGCGGGCGAGGGAAGCGAGGAACTTCGGCGGACTCCATCGGGCGGGATCGCGGCTCGTTTCGTCGCTCCAGGCCGGATTGGAATCGAGCCACGTGCAGTGGACCCAGACGTGGGGATCGCGGATGCCGCCGATGAAGCGCGCGAAGTCGAAGCCACGTTGAATCTCACCGTTTTTCTCGGGCGGAGTGGTGCCGGCCAAATTGCCGGCGATGGCGGCGTCGAGCTGGCCGGGACGGATGCCCCAGGACGGATACATCATCAGCAGCGGTCCCGAGTAGAAGCGGCGAACGGTGGCGATCTGCCAATCGTGGTAGTTTTTAAGACTGTCGAGATACCAGTTAATGAAAAGGCGGGCGGACGTGTGGTCGGGTGAGGGGTCGCCCGGTTTCCATCCGGGGACCGGACACGGTTTCACGTCCTTGGGGAGTCCGTATTTCACGCCTTGGGCGATGGGATCGAAAGCCCAGTAGCAATTGGTCTTTCGGGAATAGGAGGCGGGCGGGTAGTTGAGTTCGCCATACCAACCGCCGCCGAGGCGGACGGCGGCCCAGTCGGTGCCGAGCTGATCGAAGAGGGCGGCGAGGTAATCGACCTGGCGTTCGCGTAACGAAGAATTGAATACGAAGTTGACGATATTCATGCCGGGGGCGCCTTCGATGAAGGCGTCCCCGTATTGGTTTTGATAGCGGGCACCGGGGGTGTCGCGAAGCCAGTCGGGAGGGTATTGGACCCCGGGACCGAGGTTGACACGCAGACCTGCGGCGCGGTAGACGCCGAGTTCGGCGCGAAGTTGTTTGACGTAATCATGATCAAGGGACGTCGGGGTGGGTTGAAAGCGATCCCATGAAACGGAAAGCACGACGACGGAGATACCGGCGGACTTGAAGTCGGCGGCGCGTTCGGCGACGGGTTGCAAGATGCCGAGTTGGAACGAATCGGGGGCGGCCGGCAGCCAGGAGACGGCAAAGAGCACGCCCAGAAGGCCAAGCAGCGTGTTGGCGAAACGAAGGAGGGGGCGGAGTTGCGTGGTCAAGGGGACGATGATTTAGGCGGGCTTACGGCAACGTGAACTCAGAGCGCGGCGGCGGACAGTTGAAAACGAACACAAAAAAGCCGCAGAAACCATGGAGGTTCCTGCGGCTTGGATTTTAATTTCCTGATGATTACAGCCGATTACATGTCCAACTGCGGGCGGTTGGCCTCGGGCCAGTCGATGTGGAAGAACTTGCCGCGGGGCTTGTCGGTGCGCTCGTAGGTGTGGGCGCCGAAGTAGTCGCGCTGGGCCTGGAGCAGGTTGGCCGGCAGGCGGGCCGAACGGTAGGCGTCATAGTAGCTGAGCGCCGAGGCGAAGGTCGGCACGCTGATGCCGCTCTCGACCGCGAGGCTGATCACCTTTCGCCAGTTGGCCTGGGCCTTCTGGATCGTTTTGTTGAAGTATTGGTCGAGGAGGAGGTTCGCGAGCTTCGGGTTGCGGGCGTAGGCCTCGGTGATCTTTTGCAGGAAGGCAGCGCGGATGATGCAGCCGCCGCGGAAGATCTGGGCGATCTGGCCGAAGTTGAGTTTCCAGCCGTATTCGGCCTGCGCGGTGCGCATGAGCTGGAAGCCCTGCGCGTACGAGCAGATCTTCGAGCAGTAGAGGGCGTCGTGGATGGCCTGGATGAGCTCCTTCTTCTTGGCGGGGGAAACTTTCTTCACCTTCGGGCCCTTGAGGACCTTGGAGGCGGCGACGCGCTCGTCCTTGATGGCGGAGAGACAGCGGGCGAAGACGGACTCGGCGATGGTCGGGGCGGGCACACCCATGTCGAGGGCGTTGACGGAGGTCCATTTGCCCGTGCCTTTCTGGCCGGCGGTATCGAGGACGACGTCGACGAAAGGCTTCTTCGTGACCGGGTCCTTCTGCTTGAGGATGTCGGCGGTGATTTCGACGAGGAAGCTGTCGAGGGCGCCCTTGTTCCACTTGGCGAAAATCTCGCTCATCTCGGCGGGCTTGAGGCCGAGTAGGCCCTGCATGAGGGAGTAGGCCTCGCAGATCATCTGCATATCGCCGTACTCGATGCCGTTGTGAACCATCTTCACGTAGTGGCCGGCGCCATTTTCACCGATGTAGGTGGTGCAGGGAACGCCGCCCTTGACGGGTTTGCCGGGCTTGGCGCCCATGAGGGGCTTGCCGGTCTTCTTGTCGACCTTGGCGGCGATGGCCTTCCAGATCGGCTCGAGCTCCTTGAAGGCGGCCTTGTCGCCACCGGGCATGAGGGACGGGCCGAAACGCGCGCCTTCTTCACCGCCGGACACGCCGGAACCGATGAAGCGGAGCCCCTTTTCCTTGAGGGCTTTTTCGCGGCGGATGGTGTCGGTCCAGAGGGCGTTGCCGCCGTCGATGATGATGTCGTCCTTCTCGAAGAGGGCTGCGAGGCCGTCGATCACGGCGTCGGTGGCCTTGCCGGCCTGGACGAGGATGATGGCCTTGCGGGGCTTGGCGAGGGACTGAACGAATTCCTCAAGGGTCTTCGAGCCGACCAGACCGCCGGGGGTGTTCGGGTTTTCAGCGACGAACTTTTCGGTCTTCTCGACCGTGCGGTTGTAAACCGAGATCTGGAAGCCGTGATCGGCTATGTTGAGGGCGAGATTCTGACCCATCACGGCGAGGCCGATGAGTCCGATGTCGGAGTGCGTCTTGGGCATGGTGTGAAAGGAAAACTTCTGGAGGATGCTGGTCCAAAGACCAATCCCAATTTCGGCGAGTTGAATTCATTCTCAGGACAAGCGCGCCTCATGGCTGAACGGACCTGAAAATCGCCTTTGCGGACGTCGCAGTCCGCGAAGGCGGGGGAGCCGGTTTCCGATTGAAACAGGGAGGGCGCCGGGCGGCTCAGCTATCCGGAATGCCTTTTTTTTCTTTGCGGGCGTCGGGGCCGCCCGAGGGGAAGAAGTCGGCGATCCGGTCGATGAATGGCGACATGAACTTGGGCTCGTTCCGCGCGTAAACCCAATTGAAGCCCACGCTGGTGACCACGACGAAAATGATCACGCCCAGGAGAACCTTGTTCATCTCGGCGGCTTTGCGGAGGAAGATGATGGCCGCGATGACGATGAGCAGGCCCATGATCAGGTTGATCCAGATCTTGAGCGGAACGGCCTGCAATTTTTCGAGCCCGGTGACGGCGAACAACAACATGGTTGTGCAACTTAGCCGCACCCGGGTTTGAGACGAGGAGAATCAGGATCGGCGTCCGGTTTCACGGATTTTTGCAAGAGGCGGCGCCGGAGTGTCCGTCCTTTGCCTCCGTCATTGCCTTGGGCGGGTTCAGCACGCACGGTGCGTGGTGATATGAAAGAAACGCCGCACCATCCCGTGCGTCCGCAGCAAAAAAAACCGAGCTTTCCGATCAGCGCGGGCTTGCGCACCTACCTGCGTCGCTATCGGCGCGAACGTGAGCTGCCGGTGACGTATGACCGGTTGCGGCACTTCATCGACTCCGTGCCGCTCAACGACCACAAGGGTCGCGCGACGCTGTGGGAAAGCGTGTTCTACGACTCCATTGAAATGGAGTCGCTGCAGGAGGATTTGAAGCGGGTGTATGCGCTTATCCGCGTCGACGGCGACCTGTCGGTGATGAAGCACCTGTATATCGACCGCATCGACTTCTGCGCCTTCGGCAACTCGACGCCGTTTCGTATCCGCATTGTGAATGCGTATAACGACAACCCCGACTATTTCTACATCAAGCGCGGCGACGCCTCGCGCATCTACGGGCTCGAACTCGAGCACCTGCTGTCCCCCAACCGGCTCAACTACCTCACGTGCGGGAACACCCTCGTGGAGGAGCACATCGCGGGCATTCCCGGCAACGAGTTCATCGGCCGCTGGCTGGGCAGCCCCGAGATCAGTCCCATCCGCCTCGCGAAGGAACTGGTGAAGTTCAACGAGCGTTGCTTTGTGCGCCTGCTTGGCGACATGCGCAGTTATAATTTTGTCGTGGTGCTGACGCCCGACTTCGAAGGCGCGCAAGTGCGTATCCGTTCGATGGATTTCGACCAGCAAAGCTACGAAGGGCGCATGAATCTTTACCGTCCGCAGTTCTTCAAGGACAACCAGCCGCTGGCGCTGTTTTGCATGAAACACCTGCGCATCGAGACCGCGCACCAGTATCAACGCGAGGAGCAGGTGCTCATTCTTCAGCGCGCGGCGATTATCGAGGAGCGACTGGCGCAATTGTTGGACGCGATGTCGGCCGATACGCTTTCAACGGTGGAGAACGTCCACGAGTTGCGCGTCGCGCTGGCGGAACACTACGGGCGAGACGCCTACCTGGGTTGCGAGTCGATGGGCGCCTTGGTGCGGGAGAATCTCGAATCGATCCGCCGCAACGTGGAGGCGCTCCTGCCGGGCCGTCCTCAACGCCTCGACGGCGAGGCGGAGGCGTGAGGCGAGGCGTTGGCCGGGGCGACGCATGGGCGTCGCTCCGACGCGAAAAAGCCCCGGTTTGCGGCCCGGGGCTTTGCGGAGACGTGGCGGGACGGGACGTCCGCGTTCGCCGTCGGTATTCGGTTACTTGATACGAACTTCCTTGCCGGTCTTGGAGGAGACGTAGATCGCGTCGAGGATCTTCTGGATCGCGAGCGACTCGGCGGGCTTTACGTGAGGGGCGGCCTTGCCGAGGAGCACGTCGACGAAGTGTTTCATGCGGTTGCCGTCGACCAGGCCCGGGAGGTGTTTCACCAGTTCGGTGCTGTAGCCATGCACGCCGTTGCGGAAGAGCTGAAGCGGAGGGAACTTGAGGCCGGCTTCGGTTCCGAAGAGCTGAGTGCCGTTGTTGTCGGGGTCGGGCTGATGCGCGGCCCACGAGGCTTCGAGCAACACGGTGCGGCCGCTCTTGAGCTTGATCAGCGCGATGGAGAGATCGTCCACGTCGAACTTGGCCTTGGGGTCGATCTCGCTCTTGCCCCAGCTTCCGGAGCCTTGGCCACGCGGGCCGAACTGGGAATACGTCTGGCCGCTGACGGCGACGGCGTCGAATTCGCCCATGAGATAGAGGCAGCGGTCGAGCGCGTGCACGCCGATGTCGTAGGTGCCGCCACCGCCGGCGAATTGTTTCTGGGTGAACCAGGAGCCAATGCGGGGAATGCCGGCCCGGCGGCACCAGCCGGTCTTCGCGTGGTAGACATCGCCGAGCACGCCCTTGGTGACGAGCTGCTTCGCGGTCTGCACCTCGGGAATGAAGCGCTGGTTTTGGCCGACCATCAGAACGACTTTTTGCTTTTTCGCCTCGACGACGAGCTTGGCGGCATCGACCGCGTTGGTCGCCATGGGTTTGTCGAGCATGACGTGTTTGCCGGCCTTGAGGGCGGCGAGCGCGACGGAGGCGTGCAGGTAGTTGGGCAGCGCGATCGAGAAGACGTCGATGTCGGAGCGCTTGAGGAATTTTTTGTAGTCGGTGACGAGTTCGGGAATGCCGAATTTGTCGGCGGCCTCGCGACCGCGTTCCGGCGAGACTTCGGCGAGGGCGACGACCTTGGCCGCCGGGTGTTGTTTGAAGGAGGCGATGTGGTCGTGACCGATCGCGCCGGCGCCGATCATGGCGATGTTAAAGGAGTCTTTTTTCTTGGGCATGGTAGGTGGTGAAGGGTGACGGGAGGCGGGGTTTTAACGCAAAGACGCGAAGGCACCAGGGACGCAAGGATTCGGAACCGGACGCCTTTGCGAACTTAGCGTCTTCGCGCCTTTGCGATAAGGATGGGAGCCTGACTCAGGCTTTGCCCCAGGTCTTGAGCTGTTCGAAGGAGCGTCGGACGGATTCCATCGGGGCGAAGTTATACTTTTCGACCTCGACCACGTACCACTCGACCGCGCCGATGCTTTCGACGGCGGCGAAGACCTCGGTGAAGTCGACGGGGCCACCGCCGATTTCCTTGTCGTCCTTGAGGTGGACCAGCTTGATGCGCCGGCCTTGCTCGCGAATGAATTCGCCGGGATTTTTCCCGCCGGTGTGAACCCAGAACACGTCGGCCTGGCACAGCAGGTTGCGAGGCGCGGCGGCGTCGAGGATCCAATCGAACGCGCGGCGGCCTTCGACGACTCTCAGCTCGTAATCGTGATTGTGGTAGTGGAACTGGATGCCGTGAGCGCGGAAGCGGGCTCCGATGGCGTCGAGTTCCTCGCCGAGGGCCTGGCAGCCGCCGACGGTGGTGAGCAGATCCTTGGGGAACGAAGGGCAGATCACGTTGGTCGTGCCGAAACGAAGCGCGTCGGCGATGACCTGGTTGGGCGTGTTGCGGAGGGCGTCGATGCCGACGTGCATGCCGGAGACATTGAGCCCGGCATCGGCGATCGCCTTGGCGGCGCCCACGGCATCGAGGTTTCCGTAGCCGGCGGTTTCGACGCCGGTGTATCCAATTTTGGCGACTTCGGCGACGGTGCCGGCGAAATCGGTTTTGAAGAGATCGCGCAGCGACCAGAGTTGGAGCGAGACGGGGATTTTTTTCATGGGAAGAAGACGGTGGGTTTTGACCAAAGAGAATAGCACAGTTTTTAGAGTACGGGCATGGAGGGGTTTCTCAAAGATATGGATTATTTGATCAGCACCCGGGGGAGACCGGCGAGGGGCTGTCGAACGTAGCTGCGAGGTGACGAGGCTGGCTGGTGGCCAAAGAAAACCCGGCCTCGTTACCTCGCTGCTACGTTCGACTGGCAACTGCATCGCTACGCCCATTATAGCTTCAACTCGACCTGCGTTAGCGACGGAGCGATGCGCGCTTGGTGGCTGAAGTAGTGGTCGCTCAACACCGGGTGCAACGCGTAGAGGCGGTTGAGCAGGTCCGCAAGAGTGTCGCTAAGCCGGGCGGCTTCCTCGCCGTCAAAGACCGCGTCTTCGTTGAAGTGGCGCGTCAAGGGCACCGAGGCGATGAGGTGGAGCGTTTCGGCCACCGCCAGTATCGGAGGATCGTCCCCTTGTTCGCCAACATCCTTCCGGATGGCGCGGAGGCTGGTTTTAATCTGATGGAGATTATGGAAAATGCTTCGGGGCGCGTCGGGTTGTTGCAGGAAGAGTTCGGCGACGAAGCGCGGCTGGCTGCGCATTTGGTAGAGGCGCCGGTAGGCGTCCTGGGAACCGAGCATGCGCAGGAGGGCGGAGAGTTCGGGGTTGTCGCGATAGGGCACCATCGTTGAGGCAACAGTCTCCTTGGCCGCGACGGCCGCGGCTTCGTGCGAACCAAGGATATGACGAAGCGCGCTGCACGTCATGGTGGCGCGTTCGAGGTGCATGCCCATGTGCAGGAAATGCCAGCCGGCGTCCTGGATCATCGTTCGTTCCGCCAGGCCGATGAGGGCGTTGACGTCGGTGATCACCGCCTGCACGGCCTGTGACGGCAACGAAGGTTCGCGGCTCGGGAGCACGTCGGGCCGGCGTCCGGGGGGGCGGCGGAGTTTCAACAGGTCGTCGAGACGATGGAGAAGCCGGCTGAGGGTGACCCACACCTCGGGACTGACGTAGTCGCGGAGCTGGCGGGCGTTTTCGACGGCCCAGCTGACCGATGAATAAATGGAACTGGAGTTGGCGGTGTCGAGGGACATGCGCCACATGAGATCGGTGGACAGCGACGCCTGGGGATTGGCGCGGGCGGTGATTTTGTGGTCGGTATGGCCGGTGGCCTCAAGCAAACCGCGCCAGAGAGGAAGCCAGCGGCGGCGATCGCGCGCCGAGATTTCCTCAAGGGCGACATCGTCGAGGATGGAGAGCATGCGCGCGGTGGCCTCGGCGCGTTCAAGGTAGCGTCCGAGCCAGAACAGGCTTTCGGCACTGCGGGAGCCGAGCGTGTGGGTTTGTACCCCGGCGGCCGGCTCCTCGTGATCGGCGATCTCGCCGGAGCTGTCCTGCGTGTCGATGAGGACAACGGTGTCCGCGGTGAGGCCGACACGGGAGGCCCCGGGGTCGGGCTCGCCGAGGCGAACGAGCCCCCCGGGAAACACGGAGAACCGCTTCCCATTGCACAGCACGAAGGCGCTGAGTCGGGCCGGCGGGGATTTGCGCATGCCGGGGTTGATGGGCAGGAGTTGGAGGCGGGGCTGCGCGACGAAAGCGTGAGGTGTTTCGAGCACGATCTTCGCCAGTCCGTCGGGGCCCGCCAGCGGGTGTGGCGCGGATGCGGTCACATTGGTGGAACGCCAGTGTCCATGGCGCGGATCATGTGTTGGAAGGATTCGGAGATCACCGAGATTTTCCAGAATGTGATCGAGGTGGTCCGTGTCGCCGCAGGTGTAGGTGGGCACCGAGCCAAGGAGCGGCTTTTCTCCCAAGTAAAACCGTACAAGGCGCGACGCGTAGGTGTTGAACGCGCGACTCTCGGCGATGCCGGTGCCAATGGCGTTGGCGAGAACGACATTGCCTGTGCGAATGCACTGGAGGAGTCCGGGGATGCCGGCGTTTTCGCGATCGGTCGAAAACACAACCGGGTCGATGTAAGAGTCGTTCAGTCGCCGGTAGATGACGTCAACGCGTTCGAGACCGGCGATGGTTTTGAAGTAGACGCGATTATCCAGTACGAGGAGATCGTCGCCGCGCGCGAGTGGCAGGCCCATCTTGCGCGCGAGGAAGCTGTGCTCGGAGTAAAACGGATCGTGCGGACCGGCGGTGAGGACGACGATCGATGGCGCCCGGTCGTCGTCCGGAGCGAGGCCGCGGAGATGATCGAGGAGTTGAAGCGGGAAATTGATGACGCTGTGGTAGTCGGGCAGCGCGCGATAAAGGTCGGTCGCCTCCTGGGTCATGAAGCGGCGATTTTGCACCGCGTAGCTGAGGCCGATGGGGGTGTTGGCGTGAGTGTCCTCGAACAGCCAGCCATCGGTGGTTTTGACGAGATCGAATCGAAGGAGAGTGGCCGGGCTGGCGCGGTCGGGTTCCAAGCCCAGGCAGGGCCGCCGGTAGTAGGGATCGGAGAGGACGAGTTCGGGCGGGAGGATGTGTTGGTGGAGTGCCTGCTGTCCGCTGTAGAGGTCGACGAGGAGGGCGTTGACGAAGTGGGCGCGCTGACGAAGCGCGGCTTCGAGGAGGGACCATTCGGCCGCGTCGATGACGAGCGGGGTGGGCTCAAGTTCCCAAAAAGGAAGTTCGGCGGTGCCGGTGGTGACGCCGAAATCGGTTAGTCCGGCGTCGCGGATGGCGGAACGCAGACGTCCACGCAACGTGCGAAGTTGGGCGGGGTGGAGCGTGGGAGTATGCGGCGACCGGGGGGACGACATGAAGCGATGGTTGGATGAAACAAGGCCGGCGGGCGGCGGGCGCAAGCACCGGTGCGTTCCTTCCCGTGCGGCCGGCACGGAATACGCGTAAAGCGACCCCCCGTCGCAGACTCGGTGTCGACCCCAGTTTGTCACTTAATAAGTGACAAATAGGTTTGCCGCCGGGTGGGTGAGGGGAGGCCGGTCGGGTGGGCTGCGGGAACCTCCGGTCTCACCCCGGGTCTGATCGGCGATAAGGTAAATCACTCCTTATTAAAATGATGTAAAATTTTTACAGGCCATCCGTTTTGGGAGTGACGCTTCTACTCATCAAGGATTTGCACTTTTTTCTTATGCCCCACCATCGCCTACCCCTTGTCCTGTTGGTGCCCCTCGTTTTGCTCAGCGCCTGCCATCATCCGCCGACGCAACCCGTGGTTCTGCGGCCGCGGCCGGCGGCGGTGCGGGAGCCGGTCGTGCCGCCCGGTGTGACCATTTCGCCGATCCAGCGCGGCGACGACACGAGGGTGGCTTTTGAACCGCAATTGAGGGCGGAGCGCACATTCCCGGATAACCGGATCGGCGCGAACCTTGCATTCACGTCCAATCTGCGCATGCCCAAACTCGCGGCCGTTGTGGTCGACCGGGATCGTTATCAACTACGGATGCGTTTCAGCAATTCCACGCAGACGCCCCTGTTCGTCACGTTGGATTGTATTTACGAAGGAGAGACCCGCGCCGCGCGGAGGGTCCACTCGGTCGAGTTCCCGGTGGAGACATTTCGCGACATCACCTTTGATTTGGAGGGTGATCCGGGCCGGAAGGTCCACATTCGGGCCAGCGCTGTAGCCGAACTCTGATACGTATCGAAGAGCCTCAAAGCAAAGCCCCGTCTCTTTTCAGGACGGGGCTTGTGATTGTGCGAGAGTCCTTACGAGCCGCACATGGCTTTGCACTTGGCGGTTTCGGTAATCGGGCCCTCGCATTTCACGGTGCTGGTGCGCTTGCCCTGTTTCACGACCATGCTGTCGCATTTCGAGTTGGCGGCGGGCGCGGTGACGGCGGGAGTGGAAGCCGTGATCGACGCGGTGGAATTCGCCGCACGACGAACGCTCCACGGAGCGCTGGGTGCGGCGAAGGCGACGGCGGTCGAGGCGGCCGCGATGAGGGAGAGGACGGTGAGGCGGAGGGTTTTCATAGCAGGATTTATTTGGGTTTTTTCGAGCGATCTTCGGTCGGACCGGAGGTCGAACGCGCATCGCTCTGTCTCCCTTACCCCATGGAAATGAAAAACCCTCATGGGAATTTTTCGTGAAGCGAAACGAGGGTCCTCACCACTTCTCGTCCCAGCCGATTTCCCGTTCTCCACCGCGTTGATCCTCGGCCTTTTTTCGGGCCACGCGTTCTTCGTAGACCTTCAGGCACATCGGACAGCACAACTCCACCGGTCGACCATTTTCGTAGAGTCGCATGTATCCCCGCCCGTTGCTCGTGCCTTTGCCGCAAATGACGCAGACTTCAGACCCGGCAACGGGATCGGTGGGGGAGGGGACGCTCATGTCAGGGAGATGGATTCGGCGGAGGTGTTATCATCGGCGGGCTTCGCACGCAGGGCGTGTGCTCGCCACAGATAAAAGATCGCCGGATAAACGAGCAGTTCCATCAGCACGGAGGTAAAGACGCCGCCGACCATCGGGGCCGCGATGCGCTTCATCACGTCGGCTCCGGTGCCGGTGCTCCACAGGATCGGGACCAAGGCGATGAAGGTGGTCGTGGCGGTCATGATTTTCGGACGCACCCGACGCACGGCGCCGTGGTAGATCGCATCGCGCAGGTCGGCGGTGTTGCGCATCCGGCCTTGTTTGACGCCGTCCTCGTAGGCGATGTCGAGATAGAGCAACATGACCATCCCGGTTTCGGCATCGAGACCGGCCAGTGCGATCAAGCCCACCCAGAAGGCCACGCTCATGTTGTAATCGAGCACGTAAATCATCCAGAACGCGCCCACGAGCGAGAAGGGCACGGCGAGCAGAACGATGGCCGTCTTACGAAACGATCCGGTGCTGAGATAAATCAACAGGGCGACAAGCAGCAGCGTGACCGGAACGATGATGAGCAATCGCTTCTCGGCCTTCTCCATGTATTCGAACTGGCCGCTCCAGACGATGGTGTAGCCGGCCGGAAGCTGGAGCTGTCCGTTCTGCTGCGCTTCGGCGACGACCGCCTTGGCGTCACGAACGAACGTGCCGATGTCCACGCCCTGCACGTCCACATAGATCCAGGCGTTGGGCACCGCGGCCTCGCTCTTCACTCCCATCGGTGCGGCAACCACCCGAATCTTGGCCAGTTGGTCGAGCGGCACCTGGGTCATCGGCATGGCTGACGTCCCGCCCATGCCGGCGGCGGCTCCTCCGGCCCCCGGTACGGGAATGGATATCTCGCTCAAGGCATCGAGATTGTCCCGATAGTCGCGGGCGTAACGGAGAATGACGCCGTAGCGTTCCAAGCCCTCGACGGTTGTAGTCAACGGCATGCCGCCGAGCGCGACTTGAAGCGTTTCCTGCACCGCGCCGACGGTGAGCCCGTAGCGGGCGATGGCATCGCGATCGATGTCGAACTCGACGTAGTTGCCGCCCATTACACGTTCGGCGAAGACGCTGCCCGCGCCCGGCACGCGATGGATGAGCGCCTCGATCTGTCCGCCGATCCGTTCGAGTTCGCGCAGATCGGGACCGCCGACCTTGATGCCAACCGGCGTCTTGATCCCGGTCGCGAGCATGTCGATGCGGGTCCGGATGGGCATCGTCCACGCGTTGGTGAGGCCCGGGATCTGCACCGCCTCGTTGAGGGCGGTGATCAGTTCGTCGACGGTCCGGCGGCGGTGCGCAATGACGTTACCCTCCATGTCCCGGATATCGACGGCGGGCCATTCTTTCTCGGGTCTCAACATGATCGTGGTCTCGATCATGTCCATCGGAGCGGGATCGGTGGCGGTTTCCGCGCGACCGATCTTGCCGAAGACATGGTGGACCTCGGCAAACGACTTAATGATCTGGTCCGTCTGCTGGAGGATCTCCTTGGCCTTGGTGGGCGAGAGGCCGGGGAAGGTCGTCGGCATGTAGAGCAGGTCTCCCTCGTAGAGGGGCGGCATGAACTCGGAGCCGATGTTCTGGTGGGGGAACGCCGCGTTGAGTTTCGCGGCGATGTTCTTCAATCCGCCCTCGGGCAACGGCTGCACGACCCAGGCGTTCCACGGAAAGAACACCCAGCCGACGAGGACGGCGGCCACCACGACGACCGTCCACCGAAACCGGATCACGAAATCGATGCAGGGATGGTAGAGCCAGATGAGGAAACGATTGATGGGGTTCTTCTCCTCGGGCCGGGCCTTGCCGCGGATGAACACCCCCATCAGCACGGGCGCCAGTGTGATGGCCAACAGCGCGGCGGCGGCCATCGAATAGGTTTTCGTGAAGGCGAGCGGTTTGAACAACCGACCCTCCTGCTCCTGAAGCGCGAACACCGGCAGGAAGGCGACGGTCACCACGAGCAGCGCATAAAAAATCGTGGGTCCCACCTCGACCGCCGCATCGCGGATGAGCGCCAGGCGCGGCTTTTTATCCGCGTCGTGCTCCATGTGTTTGTGGGCGTTCTCGACGAGGATGATGACGCCGTCGACCAGCACACCGATCGCGATCGCGATGCCACCGAGCGACATGATGTTCAGGCTGATGCCCTGAAGATACATGATCACGAAGGCGGCCAGTATGGCGATCGGCAGGATGAGAATCGGGATCAGCGCCGAGCGGAAATGCAGCAGAAACGCGATGATCACGAGGGCGACGACCAGGCTTTCCTCAAACAACGTATTTGTGAGGGTCTTGACCGAACGGTCGATGAGCGCCGTGCGATCGTAGGCGATGGTGTATTCGACTCCTTTTGGCAGGCTCTTCATCGCCTCGTCGAGTTTCGCCTTCACACCGGCAATCACCTCCCGGGTATCGACGCCGTAACGCACGACGACGATGCCGCCGACGGTTTCGCCCTCGCCGTTGAGTTCGGCGATGCCACGTCGCATGTCGGGGCCGACCTGCACGTCGGCGACTTCGCCGAGCAGAATCGGGGTGCCTCCGGGGCCGCGGCCGACCGCGATTTTGCGAAGGTCCTCAACGCCCTGAACGTAGCCGCGCACACGCAGGATGAATTCCTTCTCGGCCATCTCCATCGAACGACCGCCGACCTCGCTGTTGCTTTGTTCGACCGCCATGGCGATTTCGCCGAGCGAGAGGTTGTAGGCGCGGAGGCGGATCGGATCGACGGAGATCTGGTACTGCTTCACGTAGCCCCCCACCGAGGCGACTTCCGCCACGCCCTCGACGCTGGTGAGTTGGTAACGCAGAAACCAATCCTGCATGGAGCGCAGTTCGGCCAGGTCGTGATTGGGTGAATTGAGCGCATACATAAACGCCCAGCCAACCCCCGTCGCATCGGGGCCGAGGCGAGGCGTGACGTTCTTCGGAAGCTCGCCGGCGAGGCCGTTGAGGTACTCAAGCACGCGACTGCGCGCCCAGTAGGGATCCGTTCCGTCGTCGAAGATGACGTAGACGAAGGAATATCCATAAAACGAATACCCACGCACCACCTTGGCGCTCGGCACCGAAAGCATCTTTGTCGTGAGCGGGTAGGTGACCTGGTCCTGCACGATCTGCGGGGCCTGCCCCGGCCACTCGGTGTAGATGATGACCTGCGTGTCGGAGAGATCGGGAATCGCGTCGAGCGGGATGTTCCGCAGCGAGTAGATGCCGCCGATGATCAAGGCGATCGTGCCCGCGAGGACGAGGAAGCGGTTCTTGAGCGAAAAATCGATGATGGCCTTGAGCATGGCGGAGGCGAACGAAGGTGCGGGTGAAGGTGGGCTGGATTACAGGAGGCGGTGCGACGCGCGGCCGGTGGTCGGCGAACAACGTTACTTTTTGGTTTGTTCGCAGGGTTCGCCGGCGGCCATCGCGGCCATGCTCATGCCGCAACTTCCGCAACCGCTGTCCGCCGGCTTGCGCTTCGCGGCTGCGTTGGCGGCAGTTTGAATGCGGGCGAAGGATGCGAGGGTGGAGCTGTCGATCGGCGGATGTCCGGGAGGAAGTGTCATCGGGGCACCGCCTCCTCCGCCACCCGTGCCGGACGTCGGTGTCGATGGCGCAGGGGGTGCGGCGAGCTCGTCTCCGCAACGCAGCATGTCCGAACCGTAGAATGGATTCTTTGCACCGTGTTCGCGCTGCAGCCAGCGGGCTTTGCCGGTTTCGGGCGCCATGGTGCATTCGTAGACGTACAACTTCTCCGTGTGCTGGAGATGGTTCTCCCGCGCGAGATCGGCGACGGCGGAGCTGAAGGGCTCGAAGTCACGGCGGGCCGCCGCGAGGTCGGTCGGATCGGCCAGGCCACCCATGAATGGTGCGAGCGGACCATGGGCGGCGTGTTCGTAACCGTTGAAAAACGCCGCGAGTGCGGCGCGCAACGCGGGCAATTGTTTCGTGTAGCCGGCGAAGTCGTCGGCCGCGAGCGCGGCGCCTGCGTCGGCTGAGGCCAGGGCGAGCGGGGTGAGCAGCGCGATCGCGTTTGCGGGAAGCACCTGCGGTTTGGCCGCGGGCGCGGCGGCCGGGGCCGGGCCGCCCGACGCAGGAGTGTCGGTCGCCGGAGCAGGCTGACCGGCCGAGGCGATCGTCATCATTTTCTGGATCGCTTCGCGCAGCTGACTTTCGGAATCGAGCATGAACTGGCCGGAAATCACCACGCGCTCGCCCGCGGACAGACCGCTCAACACGGCGTAGCGATGGTCGTCGGTGCGGGCGCCGAGCTTCACTTCGCGCGGCTCGAACGACCCGGCGTCGAGCGCGACAAAAACGGTATTGCGTTCCCCACTACGCAGCACGGCGGAGTCGGGCACGAGCACGGCGTCTTCGGCGAGGGTGGTTTTAAAGCGCACCTCGGTGAACATGCCCGGGCGCAGGAAGCCATCCTTGTTGTCGATGACGAGGCGGGCCGTCGCGGCGCGGGTCACGCTTTCGACCTGCGGGAGCAGTTGGGCGACGGTGCCGTGATACACCTTGTCGCTGCCGTAGCTGGCACGCACCTCGGCGTCCTGTCCGGGGGTGATCGCGGCGAGATCCTTTTCGTAGATCTGTGCGTGAACCCAAACCGAGGAGAGGTCGGCCAGGCGATAGACGCGTTCGCCGGGTTTCATCATCTGGCCTTCGATGCCCATCTTGTCGATCACGACGCCATCGGAGGGTGCGCGATAGAGGTAGGTGCGGCGGGCTTTTCCGGATTTCGTGATCTCGGCGACAAACTCCGGCGAGACATCGAAGAGTTCGAGGCGTTCGCGCGAGGCGCGCGTGAACGAGCCGCCCTCGGCACCTTCGGCGCGAAGAGCGACCAGGTAATTGAGTTGTGCGCTGTAGAGGTCGGGCGAGTAGATTTCGAAGAGAGGATCGCCCGCTTTCACGGAGGTCCATGTGGCGTTGACGTGAAGCTTTTCAATCCAGCCTTCGTATTTTGTGGTGATGTCGCGCAAGCCGCGTTCGTTAAACTCGACGGTGCCGACGGCGCGGATGAGTCGGTTGACGGGGCCGCGCGCAACGAGGTCGGTTTTGACATTCATCCGCTGAACCGTGGCGGGATGGATTTGGATCACGGAGGCGGATGAATCCTCGTTCTCGTAGACGGGCACCATGTCCATGCCCATCGAGTCCTTGCCGGGCTCGGGCCTGACCTCGCCGGGAATCAGGGTGGACTTGTAATACTTGAGCTTCCGTTCACCGGAGGAAGCGGCCGTGCCTTTGCCGGCGGCATTGGCACGGACGGGTGTCAGCTTCATGCCGCAAATCGGGCAGTCGCCCGGTGCCTTCTTGATGATCTGCGGATGCATGCCGCAGGTGTAGAGCTGCTCGGCCGCTCGAACCTCCGATGCGAGCAGAGCGGCGGCCGCGATGGCGAAGGCGGTGAAGAGCAGGCGGAGCAGCCCGAAGCGGGAGGAAGGGCGGGTGAACGAGTTCATGAAGAGGGCGCGGGAAAAGCGGAGGAATTAGTGGGCGTTGGAGTCGACGGTGGCGTGGGGCGGCGGAAGCGGTGCGCCGACGGGGATCTGGCCGGTGACCAACAAGGAGAGGTCGGCGAGGGCCCGCTCGCGTTCGCGTTGGGCATCCGCTTTTTCGAGGCGCATACGAAGGGCCATCAGTTCCATAGTGGGCAGGGTGGAGAGACTGATCATGCCGGACTGGTAACCGGCGCGGGCGGAATCGAGGGATTGCTCGATGCCGGGCAACGCGGTGGTGTCGATGAACGCGATCATGCGGTCGGCCTCGCGGATCATATAAGTCATCTCGGCCAGTTCGGCGGCGAGGGCGATCTCTTCGGCACCGAGACGGGCGGCGGCGGCTTCGTGGCGATTTCTGGCGGCTGCGATCGTGGCCCTGATTTTGTCGCGCCAGATCGGGAGGGTCATTGAAGCGGACGGACGCCACATGATCGGGTTGGCTTTGACGTCGGCCTCGATGCCGAGGGTGAAGTCGGGAGTCCGGATCTTGCGGGCGACATCCACTTCGGAAACGGCCATCGCCACCATGGCACGCATGCTTCCGAGGTCGGGATTGGCCGCGAGGACTTGCTCCCAAAGCGTGTCGTCATCGGCGGGTGCGGGCGACGGGGTGAATACGGACGGCCAGGGCGGGACGTCGGCGGTACGGGAGAGGCCGAGCGCGGATTTGAGCCGGGTGCGGACAGCGGTGCGTTGGTCGTTGAGGTTTTCGACTTCGATGCGAAGGCGCGCGGTTTCGGTGTTGGCGTTGATCTGGTCTTCGAGCGTGCCCATGCCGCGACCGGTCGTGTAGTCGGCGCCGGCGAAGGCGAGCGAGCGTTCGAGCACGGCGAGGGTCTCGGTGCGCAGCACGAGCGATGTGTCGAGATAGGCGAGGTCGGCCCAGGTTTTTTTCAGGTCGGAGGCGACTTGGAGGACGGTTGCGCGATAGGTCTGGTAGGCGACCTCGGCGTTGGCGGCGGCCTCGCGCCCCATGGCCGCACGTTTGCCGGGCGTCATGATGTCGAACATGAGGCCGGGCATGAGGCTCATCACCATGTCGGCGATGTCGGCCTCAAACATCAGTTTCGGATCGGGCAGCGAGCGGGCCGGAGTAATGTCCTCGACCGCGGCACGCCATTCGGCATGAGCGGCGATAATCCGGGGATGACGAAGCAAGGCGTAGCGAAGGTAATCCTCCAACGGGCTCTTCGCATGCAACGTAGGTTCGGGCAACTCGGCACGGATGCGGGCGAGTTCGGCGACGCGATCACGGGCCGCGCGTTCCTGGGCGATGGGCCGTGTGGTACAACCGGCGACGAGGACGGTTAAGGCAAGCAGCGGGGTGAAGCGCAGAAGGCGGCGGGAGGAGTGGATCACGTTGAGAAAAGGGGCGGTTCGCCCGGCATTAAGCGCGACGACCGTCGAGCGTCGCCGCGCTTAAGTGCGTTATGCGGTATTATTCGGGAAGCTTCGTCACGAACATGCACTCTTCGCCCTTGTCGTTGACGATTTTGGTTTCGGTATGGGAGCCGGCTTTTCCGCGAGGACCCTTGCCGGCGTGGCGGACGACCTTGAAATCCTTTTTGCAGGATTCGCAGGTGATTTCCGCTCCTTCTTTGCAGAGCTCCATCGCTTCTTCTTTCGAACCGACGGTTTGGACGGTGACGGTGTCGCACTGCTTGCAGACGAGCGCGAGTTTGTCGCCGGGTTTGACATCGGAGAACGCCTCGGCGCTGCGCAGGGCCGGGGCGGGACCGGTGCGCTTCGCCGGGGGAATTGCGAATGTGACGACCGAGGAAAGGACCAGCAGTCCGGTGGTGAGGATGACTTTGACTGATTTCATGACGGGTTGGGTTTTGGATTTTTTGTTATGATGCTGTGATCGCGGTCATGCTCTCGGTCATGATGAGCCGGGCCGGCCGTTTTCACAGGTGTGCTGCATTAGGGGCAGTTGCTGGCGCAGACAGATCACAAGGCCGTCCGTTCTGACTTCTTTTGGATTCGAGTATCAGTGGTTATGGCCGGCGTGGGGGTCGCCGGCGGGCGCGGAACCACTGGTTTTCGCGGCGGCGGCCTCGTCGATCACCTTGAGGTACCTGGCCGGGTCTTTCTTGAATTTCTTGATGCAATGTTTGCAGCAGAAACGCACGAGCCGGTCCGGCTTACCTTCTTCCTTGTGGATGTAGTTGATCGGCGGGCCCATGTCGCCGTCTTCGAGTTTGTCGTCGGAGATGACGCAGGTGGTGAGGGGATATGCGGCGACGGCGGCGGCTGAATCGGCCGCGGTTGTTTCGGCGGCCACGGACGCGGATGCGGTTGCAAATACGGCTGCGAGGGCGAGGAGGATACCGGCGAGACCGGTGCGGGGTGGGAGGAGGGTCTTCATGATTTTACGGTTAATGGACAGGGTTGTCGTTCCATCCTTACCCCGCGTAACCCGCAAACCCTTGCGTCCAGTGATAAAAACTCCCGTTCCGGAGGATAAAATTTGAGGGTTTTTGAAGCCTGCGGTGTATTGCAGCTAAAGAGATCATCATGAAAAAACACCCCCAAGACGCCGCCCTGCGTCACCTGCTCCGCGAGAGTTGGACCGTGGAAACGCCGCCTTCGCCGAACTTTCGCGCCCAGGTGTGGGCCCGCATCGAGGCACTCCGTCGCGAACCCCAAACCTGGCCGGCCTGGCTTCGTTTCCATTTGCTCGGCGTGGGCATGGCTGCCGTCGCAAGTGTGGCGCTCGCCGTGATCGGCGCCGGTTCGGTGGCGCACAACCAGATCGAACACGACCGCGATCAACTGGTTGAGCAGTACGTCGTCAGCATCAACCCGCATGCCCGGGTCGGCGTGGCCCTGGCCAGTTACACGCCATGAAATACGTTTGGGCCACCATCGCCTGTGTGCTCGGCCTCGCCGCCCTCGCGGCCGGCGTGACCTATTACTGCATGCGGGCGGAGGCGCCTGTGGTGGAGGAGCACAGTGGGGACTCTCTCGTCTGGTTGCGTCACGAGTTTGAACTCACGCCCGAACAGATGGCGCGGATCGAAAAACTGCACGCCGCCTATGGCGAAGTGTGCGAGGCGCATTGCGCCGCCATCGTGGCAAGCCGCACCGAGCTTCAACGTTTGGCTGCCCAAGGGGCTTCGGGAACTCCCCTGGACGAAGCCAAAGAAAACGCCCGTCGTTTGGATATCGAGTGTCGCACCAGCCTTGAAGCCCATGTCGGCGAAATTGCAGAAATCATTGGCGGTGAACAGGGCCGGCGTTATCTTGCGACTGTCATGCCCCGGATCGTCCACTTCGATCACGACGGTCCGCCCGACTTGAAACCCGATGAACCTGACGCCCGCGATGGACACGCCGCTCACTGAGGCGGTTGAGCCGTCGGACGAAGCCTGCATGCAGGCCTTGCAAGCGGGCGACGACGCGGCCCTCGCGCCTCTCATGCAACGTTGGGAGCGACCCGTAAAAGCCTTCATCGCGCGTTTCGGTGTGCCCTCCACCGACGTCGAGGATGTCGCCCAGGAGACGTTTGTGCGCGTCTACCAACAACGCGCGAAGTATCGGGTCGGCGCCGCATTCAAACCGTGGGTACTGACCATCGCCGGCAATCTGGCTCGCAACCGCCTGCGCTGGCGATTCAGGCATCCTGTGGACAGCCTGAACGCGATGATGGAAAACACGGGCCACGACCCGGTGAGGGACACCCGCCAGACGCCGGACTCCTCGACGGACGCCGCTTCGTTGGCGGCGGAGGTTCGCAAAGCCGTGGGGGCCTTGCCCGCGCCGCTTCGAGAGGCCGTCGTCTGCGTCGAGTTGGAAGACATGAGCTACGCCGACGCGGCGAAGGCGATGGCCTGCTCCGCCAAGGCGGTGGAGACGCGCCTCTACCGCGCGCGACAACTTTTGCGCGTCACCTGTCAGGCGATTTTAAACCGGTAGGGGTATGGCGGCGGACCCGGCGGTCCTGACCCTACCTCCCTGCCTCGCGGAACGCGCGGTTGGTCGTCACCATGTGCAGCCGACTTCGACGCCCACGGTGCGGGGCGCACCCGGTGTTCCGTGAAACGTGCCGGGCGAGATGGACCGATAATATTCCTCATCCGTCAGATTTTCACCGAATACGATGATCCGGTAGCGCCCCGTGTCATACCCGAGACGCGCCCGTAAGAGCGCATAGGCTTTTTGCGCAAACGCGGAGTCTTCGTCCTCGGTGTAAAACGTCTTTCCGTTCGCGGTGAGCTCGATGTCTCCCAGCCAGCCGCGCCTGTGCCGATACGCCAGACGCATGCTCGCGTCGTAAATGGGAACGTAGGGCGCACGATTGCCGCCGTAGTCATCGCCGGTGAAGGGATCTCGGAATCTGCGCAGTTTCACACTCGTGATCCCGAGGTCCACGGACGCGGTTAATGATTCGAAAAATGTCCGTGAAATCTCCACCTCGCCGCCGAACGAACGCGCCCGTTCGGCATTAACCACCAGATAGTCGTCCGCGAGCGCGCCGGTCGCGAAGGAACGTTCGATTTGATAGCCGGTGATCTCGTAATAAAAAACGCGTGCCGTCGCCGACGTGGTTTTCGTGGCATTCGCATAACTCACGCCGGCCTCCGCGGCCCGGGTGCGCTCCGGGCCGAACTCCGCCAGGTCGGGGTCGCCGGTGAAAGCCGAGAATCCTCCCGGCTTGTAACCGGTGCCGATCGTTGCGAACGCCGTGGTCTGGCGCGCCAGGGAGTAGTTGAGCCCCAACTTCGGGAGCAGCGCGGAAGATCTGGTTTGAAGCGAAAACGCCTGCGCCGCCGGCACGGTTTCACGTCGCTCCATTTCACGACGCGCGGTTTCAACCCGGAGTCCCGCCGTGAGCGAAAGTCCCTCCGACAGCGGCAGGGTCATTTCGCCGAATCCGGCTACATCGCGGCTGTCGATTTCGAAGGACGACTGCTCGAAGGTCAGGGGACCGAAGCGGCGGGTAAACGCGCCTTCGGTCCGGCCCGCCGAGAAAAACGCACCCACCCGCCAACGAATCGCCGCCTCCTCGTCGGACGTCAGCTTCACCTCCTCATTCCACGTGCGCTGGGATTGTTCGACGACGTTGGTGAGTTCCTGCGGCCCAAAGGCGAGCACGCTCGAATAGGGACTCAGGTCCCAGTCGCTGTAACTGTTGACGGTGCTCACCCGGCCGATCGACGTGGCCATCGCGGCGGTGAGAGCAATGTTGACCGCTTCCAAGTTTGTCTCGCCTTCGCTTTCGCGCGTGACGGTGAAGAAGGGGCCTCCCAGCGGAACGAAGGGTTGCGCGCCATCCTCGGCTTGTTGCGCCGTGACCAGCAGCGTGAGTTCGAGCGGTTGTGTAGGACGAAATCGAATACGTGCGAGCCCGGAAATCGATTCCTTGAAATCCACGTCCCGCCCCAGTCGTGTGTTATCCACGTAGCCATCGCGGGTGGAGTAGGCGGCGCTCACGTAGGCATCCACGTGTCCGCCCGCTGCGCTTTGTTGCCGAACGCTGATCGCTCTCGCATCGTATTCACCGATTGATCCGCGAATCTCCCCGCTCGCGTGGCTGGAGGGTTCCGGCGTGATGAAGCTCATTACGCCGGCCGGGCCGGCACGGCCAAACAGCGTGTTCTGGCCCGGGCCGCGATGCAGCTCCCCGCGCGTGAATCCCGCCAGTTCCGTCGGCACGATGAAGCTGCTTCCGAGCGGCAGGTCATCGAGATAAACGGTCACTGCGGGCGGCCCGAAAATCGGCGTGTTCGTCAGGCCGCGCAGGGCAAACGTGTCATTGAACGAACGCGCGTCGCTGGCGCCGACATGGAAGTTGGCGGCGCGATCGGATAACCCGGAGGGTGTATGAAAAACCAGAGGTTCGTCCGTGAACTCCACTGGTGTGATGACGGCGGGCCTCTCGACCACCGGCATCGAAATCACGGTGACGGGCGGCAGTTCGACCACGGGCTCGTCGTCCGCTCCGAGGCGGGCCGGCACGCCCGCAGCGAAGTAAAACGAAAGCGTGAACACCGATAGCCGAGACACACGAGCCGCGATGGGGTGGGCGCGTGGATTCATCGACCGGGATCAGCCCTTCGCCGCGACGTGAACGGGTTCCAGATTCTCCTTTGCCGGACCGCTGATGACGTTGCCGAAGTGATCGAAACGAGAGCCGTGCACCGGGCAGTCCCAGGTTTTTTCGGTTCCGTTCCAGCTGACGATGCCGCCGAGGTGAGGGCACACCGCGGAACACTCGTGAAGATGGCCCTCTTCATCGCAATACACCGCGATCTTTCCCGCGCCTTGACGGATGACCGCGCCACTTCCTCGCGGCACGTCCATCTCGTTGTCGGTGTCGCCGGGCATCAACCATTTCGCGTATTGAAGCGCCATGTTTGCGCCATCCTTTACGAACTCGCCGAGGTCTCGCACGCCGGAGCTGCGCGCTGGTTCGTAGAGCCGCTTCCAGGGATTTTCCCGGCCGGCGATCAGGTCCGTGATGATGATGCCCGCGAGCGTGCCATGGGTCATGCCCTGTCCGGAGTCACCCGTTGCGACATAGACGTTTTCACGGTCCAGCGGATTTCGACCGATGAACCCGAGGCAGTCGACCGGCTCCTGTACCTGGCCGGACCAACGAAACGCCACGGCCTTCGTCGAGAAACGTTCGCGAGTCCATTCTTCAAGCCGATTAAACCGTTCTTCACCGTCATCCGCCTGCCCGGTGCGATGGTCTTCGCCGCCGACGATCAGGAGATCGTGATCCGCATCTTCACCTTCGGTGAGGCGCACGTAGTGGTAGGGATCGAGCGTGTCCCAATACAACGCCGCCGGCACCGAACCGCGCTTGATGCGGAAAGCGACGACGTAGGTGCGATAGGCCGTCTGCTTTGTGTGGATTGTCACCCGGTCGTTGATCGGCGAGTTGGTTGCGATCACCACGGCGTCCGCCGTGATCATCCGTCCCGATGAGGTTCTCACGTGGGCGTCATCGCCACCTTTCGTTTCAACGATGTGGGTGTGCGCGTAAATTTTCCCACCGTCTCGTGTGATCGCCTTGGCCAGTGCGGCCAGATAACGAAGCGGATGAAACTGCGCCTGGTTTGGAAATCGCAGTGCCGGTCCGGTGTTGAAGCCGGGCAAAGGCGCGCTTGCGACGAGTTCCACGTCGGACAAGCCGGCTCGTTGCGCCGCCGCTTTCTCCTCCTCAAGCAGGCCGGATGGATCGCGGTCCGGGGTGAACAGATAGCCGTCGACGCGTTTGAAGTCGCACTCGATGCCCTCTTCACGAATGATTCGCTCGATCCGATCGATCGCGGCCCCGTGGCTCTCGGCTGCAAGCCGTGCGCCGTCGACTCCGTGCATGCGTTCCAGTTCGACAAAGCGGTCATCCATCGCATTCGCCAGATGCGCCGTGGTCCGCTCGGTTTCGCCCGAGAGAATCGGACCGCTGTCGACGACCGCGACCGACTTGCCTTCGCGGCAGAGGAGATAAGCCGTGGTCAAACCCGCGATGCCTGCGCCGACGATGACGACATCGGCGGAGGTGTCCTGCGTGAGAGGGGAGAAATCAGGCCGGGCCGCGGTGGCCTGCCAGACAGATTGGGTGATTCCGGAGTGCTCCATGGGGGTGTGTGTTGGGTGTTAATCGGATCGTCTGAGGGCGACGAGATACGCGGCGACTGCGTCCAGTTCGTCCTGAGTGATGTGTTTGGCGTCGAATGCGGGCATGGTGCCA
>JANJTQ010000239.1 GCA_024711005.1 Opitutaceae bacterium
ACACCCATGTTGAGCTTGCGCCCCAGCCAGCCATTCGGGCAGGCCATTCGATTTTTCATCCATGCCGCTATGGCCACTTTCCAATGCGCCGCCTTGGCTTCGCTTTCGATGCTCTCCGCCGTTTTGTCCAACTCCCGGAGACAGACCTCAAGCTGCACCTCCCACGCCAGTTCACGCATTTCCCGTCCTTCAGCCTGCGTCAATTTCACTCGCGTCCTCAGCTGTTTTTCGTCCGCCACCAATGCTCGTTTGAATGCCTTGCTGCCGATAGCCCACCCTCGACTCATCCGTGCAAACTCCATTTGTTTCTGCATCGGCTCATCTTCGCCGAGCCAGGTCAGATAGCCCGCGTACTCTTTCCGTCCCGCTTCATTGTCCTGCAAGCCGTCCAGTCCCTCCAAACTGGTGCTGAAGTCCATACAGGCGCGCCGCAGCTCTGGACGGTTTAAATACCAGACGCTCGTCCAGCGGTAATTCGGTAGATCCATGACCGGGCAGATCCCCGCTCTTGCCGGATTAAGATGAATATAATGGCACAACCATGCCAGTCGTTCACTGCTCTCCACCCCCAAGCTTTTGAATCGTCCCTGAAACAGATGCCCGGACTCGGTCCGGAAGCGATTGAATCGGTTCGCGTATACACTTTGTAGCCACCGCATCCCCTCGCTGAGATTCACCCCGGGAGTCTCCAACGCCAAATGATAGTGATTCCCCATTATACAGAATGCATGCAGCACCCAACCGTTCCGCTCGCATGCCTCGAAAAGCGTGCCCTCAAACGCCACCTTGGTCCCCTCCTCCTCAAACACCCATCGCCGATAATTCCCACGATTTATCACATGATAAATACCTCCCTCCTCCTCCATTCGCAGTTTTCTTGCCATCGCTTCACTCCGCCCTCCTTCACATAAATGTCAATGGTAAAGCATTGACCCCTTTTTGCTGCCTCCTTTTTGCTGCCTTTTTGCTGACTGGGAGCGAACCGCTTTGCCCAATGGCACGCGCTCAAGTGAGCGAGCCGAGTTCCCACATGACGGCGACACATCCGCCGAGATTCAGAAGCAGCAAGATAACCGCCGACGACAGAAGGACGCGCCGAAGACTTTTCTTGCGGACACCAAGACCAACTCCGATGAGCGCCAGAAGCCCAAGCCAATAGAGCCACGCCAAGCCGGCGGGCAGCCAGCGCCCGGAAAGGTCATACAGCAGCCGACCAATGCCGCTGGGGGCGAGCGTGAGCAGGTTTAAAAGCAACACGAACAACCACGGCCAAAAAGACGGCCCCTTCTCCTCGCTGCGCTTGGTATTCACGCCGGAGGTACTTACGGCTCGGTGATGTTGGTGCCATCCAGCCGGGGCGGGAACAGATTGCGCTTGGGATCAAACTCAAGGTTCCGGTCGAGTGGCGTCGGGTTCAGGTAGTAGGCGAACCGGACCTGTCTCACCGCGTCAAACACGATATCTCCATGGATTTTGCCGTAGAGCGCGCTGATCACTTTGCCGTTGGGGTCGAGCACGGTGCGGACGCGGAAGAAGTAGTTTTGATCCTCCCGCTCGTAATTCGTGAGTGCTTCACCTTCTTTAGACCGGCCAAAGGTTTTAATCCATCTCGGCTCATAGCCGTCGGCCGGAGCCTGCCGGGGAAGATCCCACAGCCGTTTTTTGGGCTGCACCGGATAAGAAAGAATGCCGTCACCCTCGTTCGCAAACGTCACGGCAAGTGCGCACTCAAAGGCTTTGGTTTCGTCCACCATCGGAACGACGGCGCGATACTCAAAGAAGAGATCAACCTGTTTTCCTTTTCCGTGAGGGGCCACCCAGTCGGATTCCATCAGGTCAAAACCCACCCTATCCGCATTCGGAATCTTCAACCTCGGCATTAGCCCGACCTTGCGAGCATACAGTGCCGTAGGGTTGATCATTCTGGGCACGATGACGGTGACCTCTGGATTCCACGGCTCCCACCGACCGCTTTCAACTTGTCGGAACCGGTAACTCTGCATGGTCACCGGGTAATATTTGCCCGACGGGTACACGTTGTATTCCAGTTGGCCGCGGATGTTTGGGGCCTCGAAGCTTGCTTTCCCCTCTGGGGTGATAGGCACACGACGCTGGTCGTATTCGTCATGGCCGAAGCCCTCACCGGGCACCCAGTGCGAGAAGGTGGATACCTTAATCTCTCCTTTGGTGACGGGTGCGCCGAGATCATCCACCACGCGGAAGGAGATCATCGAGGGATGTTGAGTTTGGCCGCAGGCAGGTAACACGAACAAGCCGAGCCCGGCGAGAAGCAGAATCGTTGGTTTTTTCATCGGAGGTTTCCTTCGTTGGTAAAGAAGTCCCAAGCACCACGGTTGAACGGATAGGCGATGTTCTTAACATCGCTGTGCAACCAGCGGTTGTTTGGCCGTGCAGACGGCCAACCGTCCTGCAGATCCATGAGATCTTGGTTGCGAGAGGTAGCGTTGAAAAGCGGCACCGGGTTACGCCCGGCGGCGAAAGACAACGCCGGAATGGCACCGCCAAGGAGGTCGGCTAGGGTGATATCATCGGCGGCCTCGCTCCCCATTGTCGGGCTGAACAAGGCCGCCTTGTTGAAGCGAGTAAAGAAGGGCTGGGTGCGCAGTTGTTCGTCGGTCAGGACTGCGGCCTCGGAGGGGCTTTTCTTCCAGTATCTAAAGTATCCGCCTGCATCGCTGCTGTCTGCCACCCATTCTTTATTGTCACAGAGGCCGTTGAAGCCCCAACCGCCTTGGATTTCCCAAGCGAGGATCGAGCCTTTGTCCACTGTTCCCTTGACCATTTCCTGCTGGACCCAAACACGGTCGGAGCCCACTTGCCAGACGTGCGGGCCGTAAGGTGGCTCTCCGGGAGTTTCGTCGTTGTTGTTCAAGACCTCCTCGCCCGAGGAATAAATGTTGATCGCATTGAATATGTTGCCGAAACGGTTCATCCAAGTAAGGCGACGGCGATTGTCCCCCGGAGGGAAAAGC
>JANJTQ010000231.1 GCA_024711005.1 Opitutaceae bacterium
TGGGCGGGGGTTCGGCTTGGAGGCCCGACGACCTCGTCGGGCTTGATTGGCTCTCCCCAACGACCCGACGAGGTCGTCGGGTCTCCCTCTCGGTCACCCCGGCGCAGACGTAACGGAGTAGTGCTAGGAGCTGTCTTCAAAATAACCCGACGCTTTGCTGACGCCCTGCGGGTGACAGGGAAACCAAGCTGGGCCGGCGTTGCCCTCAACGGATCCGGCCAAGCCGCCCTCGCATCCCCCATGCGGTCAAACTGCGGCGGCCGCGTGCGAATTGGACTCGTTTCGTTATCTTTCGCCGCATGGCTGCCGTGGTTCAAGAACCGAGCCCGGCGCGTCCGCCCGTCGGGCGGTTGCGCCGGGCGCTGACGTTTGCCGCGCCGTTCAGGCGCACGGTCATTGCGATCAGTCTGTGCACGCTGCTGATCGCCGGCGCGAATGCCGTCGATCCGCTGATCATGAAACAAATCATCGATGGGCTGGGTGGCGGCTGGCAGGTGGAACGGCTGGTTCTGCCGATCGCGATTCTCGCGGTGCTGGCGCTTTTTCGCGAAGGGCTCTCCAGTCTCTCGAACTGGTTTACCTGGCGCATTCGCATCGGCCTGCATTACGCGCTGCTCGAAGCGACGGTCGGCAAACTGCACGCGATGCCACTGCGTCTTCAGCGTAGCGAAGGCGTGGGGGCGATTCTCACCAAACTGGATCGCGGCATCCAAGGCTTCATCGGTGCGGTCACGCAGCTGCTGTTCAACGTTCTCCCGGCGGTGGTCTACCTGGTTCTCTCGGTCATCATCATGCTGCAACTCGACTGGCGATTGGCGCTGGTGGTCATCGGCTTCGCGCCGCTGCCGGCGATTCTTGCGGCCTTTGCCGCACCCGAGCAGACGCAGCGCGAGCGCACCTTGCTCGACCGGTGGGCCCGCATTTATTCGCGCTTCAATGAAGTGCTTTCCGGCATCCTCATCGTCCGGAGTTTTTCAATGGAGGACATGGAGAAGAAGCGATTCCTGGGGGACGTCGACGCGGCGAATCGCGTGGTGATCCGCGGCGTCGGTCTGGACAGCGGCTTCGGCGCCGCGAGCAATCTGGTCGTGGCGGTGGCGCGACTGGCGGTGATTGGACTGGGCGCCTGGTTTATCGTGAACGGAACCGCCACGGTGGGCACGTTGGTCGCGTTGCTCGGTTATGTGGGCGGGCTCTTTGGCCCCGTGCAAGGATTGAGCGGCATCTTTCAAACCGTGCGGCGGGCATCCGCATCGTTGGACGAGATTTTTTCCATTCTCGATGTGCAAGAACACATAGGTGACGCGCCCGGAGCACGCGATGTGGGAGAGATCAGCGGACGCGTGGTGTTTGAGAACGTCAGCTTTCATTACGAGCAGACCGGGCGACCTCTGCTTCAGGACATCAGCTTCGTCGCCGAACCGGGGGAAACGGTGGCGATCGTGGGTCCGAGCGGTTCCGGAAAAACCACGCTGATGGCGTTGCTGATGCGATTCTACGATCCGATTGAAGGCCGCATTACCTTGGACGGACAGGACCTGCGCGAACTTCGCCAGAGTTCGTTGCGCAGCAACATGGGAGTGGTGCTTCAAGATCCGCTGCTCTTCAACGACACGATACGCAGCAACATCGCGTACGGACGACTCGGTGCCAAACCGGCGGAGGTCGAGGAGGCGGCGCGCGCCGCTCATGCGCATGAGTTCATCCAACACCTGCCGGCGGGTTACGACACGTTGGCCGGTGAGCGCGGCGCGATGTTGTCGGCCGGCGAGCGCCAGCGAATCACCATTGCGCGCGCTCTCGTGAAGAATCCGAAGATTATCGTGCTCGACGAGGCGACTTCGTCGTTGGACGCCGAATCGGAAGCCATGGTACAGGATGCCTTGGAGACGCTGATGAAAGGGCGGACCACGTTTGTGATCGCGCACCGTCTCGCGACGGTGGTTCACGCGGACAAGATTCTGGTATTGCGCGAAGGCCGCATAGCCGAGGCCGGCACGCATCAGGAGTTGCTGAAGCTCGACGGCTATTATGCGTCCTTGGTGAAACGCCAGACCCGCGGGTTGATCGCGAACGACGCTTCCGGCCTGGACATCCGTCGTGGCGAGGAGCGGAAGGCGGCTTGACGCCGCGGGGGTGTTTGCGCCGACCGGACCGCTCGTAGTGGAAACGGGGTTACAAGTGGGCGTAATCCGAATACAAAATCTGGGGTTTATTACTCATTTTTTACGTCTGTGCTTCAGGTGTGCCGATGAATTGCACATGGAGTCCGCATGAGTATCGACTGGGTTCAGTTTTTGGCGGCGCTGTTGGTATTGTTTTATCCGTTGGATAGTCGCCTGGGCCTTCGCGCCCGTCTGCATAATTACGAGAGTCTTTTGGCGGCCGGTTTTGCCACGGAGGGCGGGTGGAAGCGGCAATCATGGCTCTGGGCCGATCCGCTGCGGGCATTTGCCGGAGCGTGGTTGTTGCGCAATGCTTGGGCGGTCGAGCCGCCGCTTCCATGGATCTGGCTGCAAGGACCGCTCATCGGCACGGTGCTGGTGCTGGCCGTGGCGGTGGGTGTGCAAACGCACACCCGGCGCGTCGACGGGGTGCTGCTTGCGCCGGTGGGTTACATTGCGGGAATCGTGTTTGGTCTGCTGCCTCCCGAAGTCGCCGTGCTGGTGCTGGCTTTGGGGGGAGTGTGCCTGATGGCGTTCCGTCGCTGGTGGGTCTTCTTTTTGTGCGGGGCGATCGGAGCCGGAGCGTTCGGATACCTGATTCTTGGGGTCGATTTGTGGGTGGCGGCCGGCGTGGTTTTGATGATCGAGCCGGTGGCGGTCAGCCTCCTACTGCGGCGAGAGTTGCTCTTGCCAGTCCTGCGGGTGACCCACTCGCGTACGTCCGGGGGGAGGCGCGTCCGCCGGATCCGAGTTCCGGCCCGCGACCTCGACGGGACGTCTGTCGTCGCGCTGCGAGGAGGCGAACCGGCGTCTGCGAGGGCAAATGTGAACGCCTCCGTTGCAGTGCAGGATTGCGTTTAATCCCGGGGGCCTTGGGGTGGCGGGGTTTTTTTTCGGCGCGCCGGTCACTCTGGCCGACGCGCCTCTTTCCAACCCGCTACTGAATACCGTCAATGTCCTCCTCCGAATACTCTCTTGATACCGTCGATCAGCGCGTCAGCTACGGCATCGCCATGAACGTGGGCGCCAACATCGCCCGTCAAGGCGGCGTCGAAATCGATCTGGCCGCGTTTGTCGTCGGCTTGCAGGACGGCCTGAGCGGCGCCAAACCGCGGGTTTCGGAGGCCGATCTTCAGGCCGCGTTCAAAGACGCGCAGGCCAAGGTCGAGGCGGCGGCGGCCGAGGGTGCCGCCAAGCAAGCGGAGGCCGGAAATGCTTTTCTTGCCGGGAACAAGGCGCGTGCGGGCATCGTTACGACCCAGTCGGGTTTGCAATACGAGGTGTTGCGCGCCGGTGAAGGCGCCAAGCCCACGCCCGATCAATCCGTCGAGGTGCACTATCACGGCACGTTGACCGACGGCACGGTGTTCGACAGCTCCGTGGAGCGGGGTGAAACGATTTCGTTCCCCGTCACGGGTGTTATCCGCGGTTGGGTTGAGGCGCTGCAACTCATGTCGGTCGGCTCCAAGTGGAAGCTCTTCATCCCCGCCGATCTCGCGTACGGCAATCGTGCCCAAGGCGGCATTCCCGCCGGTTCCGTGCTGATCTTCGAAGTCGAGTTGATCGGGATCAAGTAAGGGCCCGTGGAGCGGCCGTGATGCCACGTTCTGTATCAATAATGTGGCCGTTTGGGTTTGCTGAACGCCAATCGGTGCTCCACGAGCCCGGCGGTCCCAGCGGTCCCGCCCTACTCAATGCGAGATCACTCAACCTGTCGGGCGGGTTCGGAGAGGTTTCGCCGAGCGCAGTTCGCGTGGAGATTTTCCAGTCGCGTTGCGCAGCCAGTGCGAGAAATGCGAGGCGGAGGAGAAGCCGAGATCGTAGGCGATTTTTTTCGCGGGAACGGTCGAGTTGGCCAAGGCCAGGGATGCGGATTCGACGCGGCGTTTTTGCAGGTAGGCGCGGGGGGTGAGGCCGAGTTGCTGAACGAAGAGACGGTCGAGATGGCCCGCGCTCAATCCGCTGCCTTGGGCGAGGCTTTTTTCACGAAAAGGGGCACGCCAGTCATGGCGATCCAGTTCTCGCAACGCGGCGAGCACGCGAGCGTCCAGCCCCGCCATGCGGGCCGGCACGACGCCGGCCGCCAGCATGGCTTTGAGATACGCCTGCGCCCAGGCGGAGAAGAGGCGCTGCATTTCGAAGAAATCCGTTGGTTCCGCTGGCTGCGATCGCAGTTGGATGTGTGCTTCGGGGAAGCGCTTTGAGATAAAGCGCTGCAACGCGCGCGCCGCGCGGCCCAGCCCGGGGTGCTCGCGCGCCGGCACGCGCAGGATCTGATCGACGAGCGAGTCGCCCGACGGCCACTCGAGTTTGAAGTTGATCGAGAGGATGCGCGCGTCGGGCGAGAACTCCTGATGCAGGGAATCGGGGCCGCAAAACATCCATTCACCCGGCCCCGCCGTCCATGACTGTCCGCGGCGCCGAACGGTCACCGAGCCGGCTTGCAGCCACCAGGCGGAGAGTTGGTTGCGAGGGGAATACATCCGGCGGTTCGCCGCGGCCACCTCGCCTTCGTAACACCAGAGCAGGCGCGCCTGCAGGAACGACCAGTCCTCGAAGGTGAGGACGGCGGACGACGTGGCGACGGGGTTCATGCCGAAAAAAAGCAACTTATTCTGTAATCAACGCAAGCATCTCCCATGGCATTGGGGGATCAGGGCGGGCAGGATGAGGGCATGAATCCGACCCCCATTTTAGGTTTTTATGAAGAGCCGGCGCGCAGTTTGCCCGTGGTGGCGGAGGCGGACGTGCTGGTCGTTGGCGGTGGTCCGGGAGGCATCGGTGCCGCCGTGTCCGCCGCACGCAATGGGGCGAAGACGATCCTTGTTGAGCGTTTTGGCAGCTTCGGCGGCACGTGGACGGCCGGCATCCTCAGCGCAATCATGCCGTATCCCTATGTGCGGGGGATCTTCTCCGAGGTGATCGCGGTGTGGGCCAAGGCTGGCGGCTGGGTCGATAACGGCTGGGGCAAAAACGACGGGCACGGAGGAGCCGGAAACTATGACTCGGAAACGGCCAAGGTGACGCTTGACCAACTCGTGGTGAAAGCGGGAGTGACGCCGTATTTTTTCGCGCAGGTGACCGCAGTCATTCGCGACGGCGATCGTTTGCGGGGAGTGATCATCGAGTCGAAGGAAGGACGTCAGGTTATCCTCGCCAAAATGATCATCGACTCGTCCGGTGACGGCGATGTGAGCGTGCTGGCGGGCGTGCCGGCCGATCAAGGACGCGACAGCGATGGCGGCGTGCAGCCGATGACGATGATTTTCAAGATGACCGGCGTCGACGACGAGCGGGCCGCGGCATCCAGGCGGGCGGATCCCGATTTCGCCCGGGCCTGGCAGGCGGCCAAGGCCCGCGGCGAGGTGACCGTTCCGCGCGAAGACGTGCTGGCGGGTCGCAACCCGAAGCCGGGCGAATGGAACTTCAACACCACGCGCATCATCAACAAAGACGGCACGAAACTGCGCGACGTGACCGATGCCATGATCGAGGGACGCAGGCAGGTCGCGGAGGTGGCCGCGTTCCTCAGGAAAAACGTTCCCGGGTTCGAACACGCCGTCGTTTCCGAGACGGCCCCGCACATCGGTGTGCGCGAGACGCGGCGTATCCGTTGCGATTATACCGTGACGGCAAAAGACATCATCGAGGTGGTGCCGTTCGGGGACTGTATCGCGCGCGGCAACTGGTTCATCGACATTCACAGCCCGACCGGCGAGGGCACGGAGCGGATTCACCCGCCGGAGGGGAAGTGGTACGAAATCCCTTATCGCAGCATTCGCGCCCAAGGCGTGGAGAACCTGCTGATCGCATCGCGCTGCATCGACAGCACGCACGAGGCGCATGCGGCCATTCGCATCACCCCGCAGGTGATGGCCATCGGCGAAGGCGCGGGTGCGGCGGCGGCGCTTTGCGTGAAGCAGGGCCTGACCTCGACGCGCCAACTCGACGTGAACCTGCTGCGCGAGACCTTGCGCAAGCAGGGCGCGTTCGTGTGAGGCCATGGGTTTTGTGGGAGCGAGCTTGCTCGCGATTCCGACCCTCGCGAGTAAGTGGCGGACTATCGCTCACGCTCGAAACTCCCACCTCTCGTCGCCCGCGCCCTCAGCAGCGAGCCAGCTCGCAAAAGACCAGCGCGCACGGGGCGACGTCGACGGTGAATACGAACTCGCCGTCGAGGACGAGCGTCTCGTCGCGCAGCACCACCGGCTCGGAGGCTTCGCGCAGGGCCTGGAGTTGCGCGGCTTTCGGGTAATCGGGCGAGCCCATCGTCCGCCAGGCGTGGAGCGCGTTGCCACGTTCGTTGTCCACCGTCCACATGCGCATGCGGT
>JANJTQ010000264.1 GCA_024711005.1 Opitutaceae bacterium
GCCCTCGGCCTTCATCTGCTCGACCGCATCTCCCTTCAGCTTGCTGACCTGCTGGCGCAAAATCTGGTCCGGATCCTCGATGATCGCCTCGCACAACGTGAGCACGTCATAGGGATACTCCGGCGATTCCCGGTCGAGCAGCTTCACCGTATCGAGCAGGTAGAGCGACAGTGCCTGATGCAGCGAGAAATCCTCCTGCAATGTAACGTTGACCCGCAGCTTTCTTCCCGACGGCTCGGGCGGAATCCACTCGACGATCTTCCGTTCCAACAACGCGCGAAACAACTGAAACGCCCGCCTCCGCAGCCCGCGTTTTTTATGCGGCGTCTCATGACAGTCGGCGATAATTTGCCGCATCACACGGCACCCATCCTCGTCGCGACCGAGCACGAGCAACAACATGCCATGCGTCACATCGAAACGCGACACGAGCGGCTCCGAGGGAGCGACCATGAGTTTCTCAAACGTCTTCGCATCCCAACTCACCTCGCCCTCCGGCGCGCTGCGTTTGCCGACTTTCTTTTTCTTCGATGGATCGCGCGCGGCTTTTTCCTCCGCCCGCTTGTTTTCAATCACATGCTCGGGGGCCTGTACAACAACATAGCCGACGGTATCGAACCCGCGTCGCCCCGCGCGTCCGGCGACCTGTCGGAAATCACGCACGCTCAGGACGGCGGCCTTCTTGCCGTCATATTTCCAGAGCTGAGTGAACACCACGGTGCGGATCGGCACATTGATGCCCACGCCCAGCGTGTCGGTTCCGCAGATCAGCTTGAGCAGGCCCTTTTGGGCAAGTTGCTCCACGAGGATGCGATATTTCGGAAGCAGCCCGGCGTGATGCACACCGATACCGTGCCGCAACCAGCGCTTCACTTCCTTGCCATAGGGACTCGTGAAGCGCACGCCTTCCAATTCCTTCGCGATCGCCGCCTTTTCGTCCTTCGAGCAGACGTTGAGGCTCATCAAGTTTTGCGCGGCCTCCGAAGCGGCGCGTTGCGTGAAATGCACGAGATAGATCGGCGCACGCTTGTCTTCCAACAACGCCGCCAGCCGCTCCGTGAGCGGCGTCTCCGAATACTCGAATTCGAGCGGTACCGGACGCCGGTCGCTGCGCACGGTGACGCTGGGCGCGTGGGTGATACGAGTGAGCTCTTTCTCGAAAAACTCCGTCGAACCCAGCGTGGCCGACATAAGCAGAAAACGCGTCCAAGGCATCAAGAGGAGCGGCGCCTGCCAGGCGTAGCCGCGTTCGACGTCGGAGTAGTAGTGGAATTCGTCCATGATCACCGCACGAATCGCCTCCGCGCGCGGCCCGCCGGCGAACGCGAGATTCGCGAGGATTTCGGCCGTGCAACACAGGACCGGAGCGTGCGGGTTCACACTGGCGTCGCCGGTCATCATGCCGACATTGTCGGGACCAAACTCGCGGCAGAGAGACAGGAACTTTTCGTTCACCAGCGCTTTGATCGGGCAGGTGTAAACAGAGCGCTCCCCCGCGCAGAGGGCCTTGAAGCTGAACGCCGAAGCAACGAGCGATTTGCCCGAACCCGTCGGGGTGTTGAGGATCACATTGCGGCCGGCAAACAACTCCAGGATGGCCTCTTCCTGCTCGGCGTAGAGTTCCAGTCCGCGCTCCTTCGTTGCGGCCAGAAAACGATCCAGCACGGCATCCGCATCCGGCTTTCCGGGAAGAGGAGCGAGAGGGGCGGCGGGAAGTACGGACGTTGACGACATGTGAGCTCACAAGGGCGCGCCTCGGACGGAGTGACAAGCCGGGTTACACCCGCCGGGCAAATTTCCACGGCACCTCCGACGGGTTGACACCGGTCGCAACCGCCCGCTTCGTGGCCCGTTTATGAATCCTTGGCTGGCGCTCATTCTCGGTTTGGTGATCCTCTACTTCGGCGCGCAAGCGCTCGTCAAAGGCGGCGCAAGCCTCGCGTTGCGCCTCGGCCTCACTCCGCTGGTGATTGGCCTTACCGTGATGGCGTTCGGTACGAGCAGCCCCGAAATGGTGGTCAGTGTCCAGGCCGCCACCACGGGGAACGGGGCCATTTCAATCGGCAACGTGGTGGGATCCAACATCTGCAATATCGCGTTGATCCTGGGGCTGTGTGCGTTGATCACCCCGCTCACCGCAAGCGCGCAAGTCATCCGTCGCGAGGTGCCGATCATGATTGGCGTGTCGGTGGTCACGCTCCTCATGCTGATCGACGGCCATCTGGCCCGCTGGGAGGGGGCATTACTGCTAGTGGGGCTGGTGACCTACACCGTACTCACCGTAAAACAGGCGCGCGCCGAGACTGCGACCGAGGCCGCCAAGGAATTCGCGGATGAACTTGGAACGAAGCCCGCTCCTCTCGGCGTGAGCGTTGCGCTCGTCATCGGTGGACTGGGAGCGCTGATCGCGGGCTCACACTTTTTCGTACAGGGAGCAGTCCGGCTCGCGGAATCATGGGGCATGAGTCAAGTCGCGATCGGACTCACCATCGTGGCCGTCGGAACAAGTTTGCCTGAACTGGCGACATCGGTCGTCGCGGTGTTTCGCAAGGAGAGCGACGTGGCCATTGGCAACGTGGTCGGCTCAAACATCTTTAACGTGCTGGGCATTCTGGGCATTGCCGCGCTGGTCAAGCCCATCGACGCCCCGGGCCTCGAATGGGGCGACCTCGGCGTCATGCTGGTGATTGCCGTCGCGTTGCTTCCTTTGGCAAAATCGGACGGCCACGTGAATCGCTGGGAAGGCGCCGGGCTGCTCGCCGTCTATGTTGGCTATACGGCCTGGCTGCTGGTGCGCGCCGGAGCTTGACCCGAACCACTCAGCCGCCCGTCAGGACATTATCGATGGTTCACTCGAGCGTCTTTCCACCCTCGGAAAGTGTAAATTCATAAGCGCCCGTGTGGTGCGTGTCGGAGGCAAGCAGGTTCATCACGTCGACGTGGGACAACGGAATGATCTCCTCATGCGCCTCGCGTCCGTTCACGTCACTTAACTCGGGGTAACTTATCACAATCTCCGCCTCCAGTACCCCTTGGTTGGTGGGGAGATCATGAATTCGCAGAGTGCCGCGCATTCCGACACTGTTGGGATCCTCCGGGCGGGCGGGCTTTACCAGTACGTTACGTCCATCCAGATTCCGGAGTTCTTCAAGATTGATGTCCATACGCGTGGCGGGGTTTCGCCTTTGGTAGGCTACGCCTTTCACTGGTTCCGGAACCTCCGCGAAACCACACCGGAAAGGTCTATCCCGCAGTAGTCCCGAACGTCTTGCGCGTTCCGCATTGATTGCCGGGGAGAAGCACGCTAACTCCCTTGGTTCTTATGGGACGTCAATGGCTTCACGCGAAACGCGCGATCGTTAACAACAAGAAGGGCCAGCTCGTCGGCAAGCTGGTGAAGGAAATCACGGTCGCCGCGAAAATCGGCGGCCACGACCAAGCAGCCAACGCCCGGCTTTTCGCCGCGGTCGAAAAGGCCAAGAAAGCAAGCGTCACCCGTGACGTGATTGAACGCGCCATCAACAAAGGCGCCGGTATCGGCGGCGAAAAGATGGTCATGGACCACGTCGTCTTCGAGGGCTACGCCCCGCACAAGGTGCCGGTGATCGTCGAGGTTTACACCGACAACGTACAGCGCACCACCCCCGAGATGCGCGTGCTTTTCAAGAAGGGCGTCCTCGGCACCACGGGTAGCAACAAGTTTTTATTCGAGCACGTCGGCATCGTCGAAGCCTACACGCCCGCGACCGACGTCGATCTGGAGGCTGCAGCCATCGAGGCGAGTGCGAATGATTTCGAGGCGATCAGCCACGAGCAAAATGACGATATCCCGGAGGGAGCGACAGGGGCTCGTTTTCACACGGAACGCACGTTGGTGCACGCGGCATCGACGTGGTTGAGCGCAAACGGATGGACGGTCGTCACGAGCGAAATCGGCTACGTCGCCAAGACGTTCCCCGAGTTGAGCGACGAGCACCGCGGCGACGTCGGCGAATTCCTGCAGGCGCTCGAAGAACACGAAGACGTGCAGCGCGTGTGGGCGGCGGTCAAGTAAGTGCGCCTACCCTTCTTCAATAAAAAAAGCCGCGCCATTGAAGGCGCGGCTTTTTAGTGTCCGAAAACAAACCGTTCTCAGGCGCCACCGGCGACGGCATCG
>JANJTQ010000302.1 GCA_024711005.1 Opitutaceae bacterium
GGGGCGGGCCGGGCCTCCGGTTGTCCGCTTCGACCGCTTCCACGCAACTGCGCCTGTATTCATAATATAATGACACTTTCCGACACCACCTGCATCGTTACCGGGGCCGCGCGCGGCATCGGGTTTTCGCTTGCCTCCGCGCTTCACGCCGCCGGCGCGCGCGTCGTGCTTAACGACATCGATCCGGACGCCGTCCGCGAGTCCGCCGGCCGGCTCGGCGCGGACCGCGCGCTTGCCGTTCCCGGCGACATTACCCGCGCGGCCGACGTCGCCGAACTGGCCCGCCGGACCGAGTCCGTCTTCGGACCGGCGGACGTGTGGATCAACAACGCCGGGCTCGCGCGTCACCGCGCCATTGTCGATTACACCGAGGCGGAGATCGATCTGATGCTCGCGGTGAACCTGAAGGGTACGATCCTGGGCAGCCAGGCCGCGTTGCGCGCGATGGCGCCCCGACGTCGCGGACACATCGTGAATATCATCTCCACCGCCAGCCTGCGCGGCGTGCCGACGGAGACCGTGTATTGCGCCGCCAAGTGGGGCGCGCGCGGGTTCACCCAAGGTCTGCGCGAAGAGGCCGCTCCGCATAACGTGCGGGTGACGGCGTTGCTCCCCGGGGGCGTGGACACCGGTTTTTGGGACGAGGCGGTCGACGGCCGGCCCTTGCCGCGCGAGAACTGGCTGCGCGCCGACGACGTGACCTCGGCGGTGCTGGCCCTGCTGCAATTGCCCGACCATATCGTGCCCCAGGAACTGGTGCTCCGCGCGATGTTCGATCGCGATTTCTCGTCATGATCACCCCGGCGGTAACCTTCCGGACCTTCGAATTGTCGGAGTCGCGTTTCGATGGCGGCGACTTGCGCTGCATCACGGTAAAGAGCCCCGCGCTGGGGCAGCGGGCGGACATCACGTTTTACGTGCCGCCGGCGGCACGCGGCCGCACGGATGTCCCCTTGGTGATCTTGTTGCACGGTGTCTATGGCAGCCATTGGGCCTGGGCGCTGAAGGGAGGTGCGCATCGCACGCTTCAGCGGTTGCAACGGGAGGAAGGTCTTCCGCCCTTCGCGCTGGCGATGCCCTCGGATGGATTGTGGGGCGACGGCAGCGGTTATCTGGCGCATCGCACGCAGGATTTCGAACGCTGGATCGCGTTCGAGGTGCCGGCGGCGGTGGCGCAAGGCGCGCCCGAGGTCACGGCGAAGTCGTCGCTGTTCATCGCGGGACTGTCGATGGGGGGCTTCGGGGCGTTGCGACTGGCGGGTAAATATCCGGAGCGGTTTCGCGCGGCATCGGGGCACTCGTCGATCACGGAGTTTTCGCAGATGTGGACCTTCGTCGAGGAGAGCCTCGGCACGTTCACGGCTCTCAATGAAGACCGTTCGGTGTTCGATACGCTGCTGCGCAACCGGGCTCGGCTGCCGGCGCTGCGCTTCGATTGCGGCACCGAGGACGACTTGCTGCCGGCCAACCGTGCGCTGCATGCGTCGCTGGTCGAGGCGGGAATCGAGCATGGCTACGAGGAGTTTCCCGGCGGGCACGAATGGCCGTATTGGGAGACGCACCTCGCCGATACACTGCGGTTTTTTGCGAACACACTTACTTTTTCGACATGAACACCACTCCTCGTTTTCCCGAGAATTTCATCTGGGGAGCCGCCTCCGCGGCTTACCAAATCGAAGGCTTTGCCGACGCGGACGGACGTGGCGAATCCGTCTGGGAAATGTTTTCCCGCCAACCGGGCCGCGTTTTCGAAAACGTCAACGGCTCCACCGCCGCGGGCTTTTACAAGCGTTACCCCGAGGATGTCCGCTTGATGAAGGAACTCGGTTTGCGCGGCTTTCGGTTTTCGGTCGCCTGGCCGCGCGTGTTGCCCGAAGGCACGGGCACGATCAACGCCGCGGGGCTGGATTTTTATGACCGCCTGGTGGATGAGCTGCTCGCCGCCGGCGTGGATCCGTGGCTGACCCTGTTTCACTGGGATTATCCCCAGGCGCTGTATCAACGCGGCGGGTGGCTGAACGAGGACAGTCCCCGGTGGTTCGCGGATTACGTGAAGGTGGTCGTGGACCGGTTGTCGGACCGCGTGACCCGTTGGATGACGCTGAACGAACCGCAGTGCTTCATCGGGCTGGGCCATTACGAAGGCATACAGGCGCCGGGGCAGCGTCTCGGATTACAGGAGGCGTTGCTCGCCGGACACCACCAAATGCTGGCGCACGGACTGGGCGTGCAGGCGATCCGCGCCGGCGCGAAAAAGCCGGCGAGGGTCGGTTGCGCGAATGCCTGTCTGGGCGTGCATCCGGCGACCGATGCCGAGGCCGACATCGCGGCCGCGCGCTCGGCCTTCGCCGGCGTGTCCGCCGAGAACCTCTGGAATAACACCTGGTGGGCGGACCCTATCTTGCTCGGCCGTTATCCGGAAGAGGGGCTGCGCGCCTACGGTGCGGCGGTGCCGCGCGTGAAAGCGGGGGACTTCGAGACCATGCACCAGCCTTTGGATTTCTTCGGGGTCAATCTCTACAACAGCAAGGCCTGGCGCGCCGGCGGAGGCGGACGTCCCGAGCCGGTCGCCCGGGAGATCGGGCGTCCGCTAACGCACAACCTCTGGGAACTGTCGCCCGAAGGCGCGTGTTGGATGCCGCGATTCCTGCACGAGCGTTATGGACTGCCGGTGGTGATCACGGAAAATGGTGTGTGCAATCTCGACTGGCGTGCGCGTGACGGACAGGTGCGCGATCCGCAACGCGTCGATTATGTGGGACGCTACCTTGAGGCGCTGGCGCAGGCCATTGCCGATGGCGTGCCGGTGGAAGGTTACTTCCATTGGTCGTTCCTCGACACCTTCGAATGGGAACAGGGTTACAAGCTCCGCATGGGCCTGGTGCACATCGACTATGCCGACGACTGCCGCCGCACGCCGAAAGAGTCGTTCCACTGGTACAAGCAGGTGATCGCCTCGCGCGGGGCGTCGCTCTGAGCGGGATGGGACAAGTAAAGTTGTAAAGCTCCGCGCTACGTCGGGTGATCTGACGCCGCGTTACGGACGGGCCGGCGCGGCGGTGGAGTCGCGAACGACCAGGGTGGTCGGGAGCACGACCTTGCGCGGGGCGCTCTTCTCGATGTCTTCCTCGTCGAGCTGGAGCATCGCCTGGAGCTCGCGCACGCCGGTGCGACCAATCTCTTCGATGGGAGTGTGCACGGTGGTGAGCGCGGGGTGGAGCGACTTGGCGAGGGGAATGTCGTCGAAGCCGGTGATGCTGAGATCCTCCGGAATACGCAGGCCCAGCTGTTGGGCGCGATTGATGGCGCCGGCGGCGACGCCGTCGCCGAAACAATAGAGCGCGGTCGGCCGTTCCGCGCAGCGCATGATGTTGTCGATGGAATCGGCGCCGCCTTGCTGGCCGAGCGGGCCGAAGTAGCAGTATTCGGGCGGCAGGTTCAGGCCTTTTTCCGCCAGCACGGCCTCGATGGTGCGACGCTGCTCAAGGATGTTGTAGGAGTTGGCCCCGAGCGGTCCGAGCGCGAAGGCGATCTTCCGGTGTCCGAGGCCGATCAGATGCCCGAGTATCTGGCGCGTGCCGCTGGCGTAGTCGGGCACGACGGACGTCATGCCTTGCAACGGCTGATACTGGCTGAGGTAGACGGCGCGGGCGTTCTTTTGCTGGATCGCCTCGAGCAGGCTCAGGTTGGCCTGGCCGGCGCAGAGAAACTTGGTCGCGGTGCCGTTGAGCAGCGGGGCGGGGAGCAACTCGGGATGGGCGCTGTAGTCGACGGCATCGTCGAACTGGCAGAACGTCACCTGGCCCGTGCGGGTGAACAGCGCCTCGACGACGCCGGAGAACAGGTGGGAGTAGTAGGGGTTGCGCACACCGTCTTGAACGGATTGCGGCAGGAGGAAGCAGTAGCCGCCCAATTCGGGGTAAATCAAATTCAGCGCCTTGGGGTCCTTTGGCTGATAGCCGAGATCGCGGCAGGCTTTCAGGATAACCGCGCGCGTGCGAGGGCTGACCCGTCCGCGACCGTCCGGGCTGGTGAGCAGGGAGGAAACCGCGCCCGGAGAAACGCCGGCCGCGCGGGCGATGGTGGCGACCTTGACCGGACGCCCCGAGGTCGCGGTGCCGTTCCGTGGGGACGGGACGGTGGTGGGTGCGAGGGCGGTGGTGTCGTCTTTGAGCATAGGTCCGTTACATGGCACGCGAGTGATTTGGGTCAATCTTTTACATTGGATATATCGAAAATGGTAATGATTTTAGTTCATCGTGAATAGGTCGATAACCGAGGGATGCCGCGGACGCTCTCGTAATTGCGGAAACTGTCGAAAGATCACGAAACGGGCTTGACGTGATCCCGGTTGAGTTAGAAAAAAGTCAAAGTTTTCCTTAATTAGTAAAACATTCACTCCATCATGACCCCTGAAATCAAAGTCCATCGCCCCGCTCGCTTCGCGTTGCCGGCCGCTCTGTTGCTGGCCGCTTCTTCCTCACTTTCCGCACAGACCGTTAACTGGGACGGTAACGGCGATGCCAACGCCAGTGGCGACTGGTCGACCGGCGCCAACTGGGCGGGCGACGTTGCGCCCTCCACCACCGCAATAACTGCGGGCTTGGTTAACGTCTCTTCAGGCACGCGTACGATCAGCATCAACAACGGAGACACGGTCACGGCCAAGCAGCTGGCGTTCACCCAGTCCACGGCGGGTGCGACCAACCTTCTTTCCATCGCTTCGGGCGGCACCCTCAATCTTGGTGGCGGCCAGACATGGGTCGCCCCCACAGCAGGAACCTCACGGGTCGATCTGGGTGGCGAGGTCAATTTCACCGGCTTCATCAGCACCAGCGTCACCGTGGACACCGGCCTCACGTTCTCCAATGCCGGTGCAGTATTCCGTGCGAGCAGCACCAACGGTGGCCCAACTTTCAACTTCAACGGTCTTGTTAACGTGAACGCCGGTGCGGGCACCGCGCAGATAGCCTACACCGGTGGCAACCGTGCCATCAGCGCCAACTTCGGGGCGACCTCTAATTTTGCGATTAACTCAGGCACGCTCGAAGTCGCGACAACCTCGTACAACAGCGGAGCCAATGCCGTCAGTCTTTCGTTGGCAGGCGCAACCACCATCGCTTCCGGTGCCGGCCTCAAATTGACCACAGATTCGGGCTCCAGTGCGAACGGCGGCAATGCAGGCGTGACGCTTACCAACTCCGGTACCCTCGCCCAAGCCGGTACGATTACGGTCAATGCTCGTGGTAGTGGCGGTGCAAGTCCGCTCACCAATTCGAATACTTGGAAAGTCAGCGGAATGTCCGCTGCAATCGTAAAGAACACCAACCTAGGCTCTCCAGACCCGACCTTCACCAACACGTCGGCAGGCTCGTTCACCGGTGCCACAGCGAATGATCGTATTGCCTATAACCACATCGAATCCGCCGGCACCAACCTTGCCTTCACCAACTCCGGCATCATCGCCGCCGGTAATGGTTCGAACGGCTCCGGTCTCACCTCGGTCGGCACGCTGACGCTCGTGGACTTCGCCGTCACCAACACCACTGACTCCACGCTCGCGTTCGACATCGGCGGCACTTCCGCCGGCCAGTTCGACGTGCTCGCGTTCGAGTCCGGCTCGATCGACTTCTCCAACGCCAAGCTCGCGATTACCTTGGTCAATGACTTCGCACCCGGTGCCTCGTTCGATCTCGAAATCTTCACGGCCGACATCGGCACTTCGGTGTCCGGCAGCTTTAGCGAAATCACCGTCAACGGCGTGGCCGATGCCAACTACAGCTTCGCTTACGTCGACGGTGTCGGCACGCTGTCCTACAGCGCCGTCCCCGAGCCCTCGACCTATGCCGCTCTCGCCGGTCTCGCCACCCTCGGCCTGGCCCTGGTTCGTCGCCGCGGCTCGAAGGCTTCCCTCTGATTTCAGCGTCCTTCACCGCGTAGTTTAAAAAAACCAGGGCGGGATCGCCGGGCATCCGAGGCATGTCTCGGCGAGCCCCGCGGTCCCGCCCTTTTCATAATCGTCAGTTTAAAAATCCCGTTCATCGGAAAAGACCACCTCGATGCTCTCTCTATCCCGTTTCCTTCCCGTTCCCGCCCTGTTGCTGGCGTTGACCGTCGCAGTGCCCGCCTCGGCGCAGCCGATCCACTCTCCGGCGGATTGGGACGCCAAAATTGTCCAGCGCTACGGTGCGGATAAACTTCCCGTCAAGGGCGAGCGCTGGCTGCCCGACGCCGACAACTACGCGTGGCAGGCCGCCCGATTTATCGAGGGTTATCTTTCGCTGGCGCGGTTGACCGGCGACCGCAAGTACATGGACGACGCCAGGGAGATCCTGGACTACATGCTGTCCAACCGGGACGACATCCGTTTCGCCGGGCAGACGGTCGAGGAAATCTACCATTACGCGCCGACCTATTATATGTTCCACCGCGGCACGCCGGCCAAGGGCTGGCGGCGCAAGACGGGGCCGGGCATGCAGGTGTCGGTCCTGATCGACGGACGCATTTGCGAGATGTTTGTCCAATGGTGCGAACTGGCGCGCCAAGGCTTCCCCGGGGTCTATGACGCCGATGTGAGCCGCTACCTTGACCGCGTCGGCGAAACGATCGACATGCACCTGCCGTCGTTCCACCCGATCACCTTCGTCGATGTGGCGAAGACCCGCTATCGCGCGGAGCTTCCGGCCGGCGGTTTTCGTCACTGGTGGCACGTTCCCGACCTGGATCTGCCGAAGTCCGAGGCTCCGCGCACCTGGAGCGGCCAGATCCCGCTTAATCACAGCTGCACGATGGCCCGGGCGATGCTCGGCTATGACCGCCTGCGCGGCACGCAGATGTATCGCGATCAAGTGCGGATGATCGTGAATCTGTTCCTGAATTCCCAGGATGCCTCCGAGACCGAACGCGCCATCTGGGAATACGATCCGGTGCGTCCCGACCGCTTCGACATCGAGGACGTGGGGCATGCCAGCATCGATCTCTCGCTCGTCAAAGCGGCGTATGAAGACGGTGGATACGGAATCGACGAGGCGTTCGTGAAACGTCTGACGAAAACCTTCCACGGGTTCTACCAGGACGAAACCAACGATGTTTATTTTCACATCAGCGGACCAAAGGATGCCGCCGACCAGCCGCGCAAGCATTACGGCGACCGCACGGCGATCGGCTTCGAGCCCTGGCTCTGGCTGGCGCGCTTCGATCCGACGATCGCGACGAAGGTGCGTGCCACGTATGAGCGGTATTTCGCGAAAGACACGTCGGGTTTCGCGATGGGAGGCTGGGCCAATCTGCTCTACGCCGAGGCCCTGATCGAAGGCAAGGCGGCCATCGTGGACGGCAAGCCCGGCAAGCCCGGCAAGGCCGCGAGCAAGCGTTGAACCCGATAAAAAAAGGGCGGGCCTCAAAAGGGCCCGCCCTTTTTTTATGAGAAGATTTTCCGGATGGGCTTCAGATCCGCATCATCACCGCCATCGGTTCTGGTGGAGGGGTGGGGAGGGCGGATCGGTTTGGAATGCGGAGACCTGTCGCCGCTCTGGACGACGGGACTTGTCACGTCGCACCCGACGCGTCGCATCCCTTGTGTCGCGCCCGTCACGTCGCATCTCGGTGGATTGGGCGGGGCGGGCCGACGGGTCGGCCCGTCAAAAGCGGCGACGAGTCTCCGCACTCCATAGCCCGCGGTCCGCGAGTTCCCAAGCGACCGCGGGACTGTTCGTTCACCGATTCGCGGCGATCGGGGTGCCGGCGGCGGGGGGCGGAATCGTCTGGTGGATTGCCCGCACCTGAACGCGATTCGATCCCGGGTTCTTCGGGGGCAGCACCAGAACGAGGATACGAGTGTGCGAACTGACGGAAAGAGCCGCCGCGTAGAGGGATTTCACTCCTTCGTTGGTTGCAAGCGTCAGTCCGAATGGCATCCCTGGATCAGGAGCTTCTTCCTCGGGAGGAATGAACGCGGTGGTTTTAACCGGTGTGGAAGAGCCAGGGCCGAAGGTCATTCGTTCGCGGCCAAGCACGCCTTGGAAGGTCACCTCCGTTGCGTTGATGACTTTCAGGCTCTCCGTTGGAAATACTTTCAGGCCATCGTCGGTCGCGACTACTTCAAGCGAAGTGGTGCCATCATTGGCGACGCGGGGCATGAGGATGAAGAGGATGCGCGTCGCACCGATCGGAACAGCGGCGCGGGCGACGGGCACATGGATCGTTTTACCTGATTTGGGATCAACGGTTCGGCGTGCGAACGTGACGGAATCATCGCCGGACGGGATCGGCAAGGCAGGAGAACGGGTTTGGCGTGATGGCGAGAGCGGGATGAGTTTGGAGCCGTTCAGCACTCCGAAATCGGTCCAGTCCGCATTGCTTGCGGCCAGCACGGAGAATGTGCGCCCGGCGGAGACCTCGCCTGCGTAAAGCGCTCGATCGACGAATACGAGCAGGGCGGCGATCAGCGAGAGACAACCTAGAAATCGTGAGGAGAAAGCCATTGGAAGGAGATGATTCTGAATTGGCGACCGAAGGGGAACTTGGTCTCGGAGGGCTGGAGCGGATCGGAAGCGGGGATGAGCGTGCCGCTGGCCGGTGTCGTAAGGTCGGGAATGCGTTGGACGACGGCCTCACACCGTGCTCGACCTTCGGTTGCCCCAGTCACGGGATTCTGTGCGTCCCCGTAGGCGCGGATACGAAAGGTATCTGACCGCGGTGTGATAAATGGGGCGATGGCGGTGAGGACGTCCGCCTGAGAGAGCCAGCCGGGTGAGTAGGCGGGCACGTCGTCAAGGTCGGCGGTGTTGATGCCCGCCGAGGCGATGGCCTGGGTGATTACTCCATCATCGATAAAATCGCGCAAGGTGGGATAGGGGGTTCCGCGCGCCTTGAGCTGCGTGACGATGCTGGCCGCCATCAGTTCAATCTGCCCGGAGGTGAGGGGGCGTGTGCCGCGGTTGAAGGCGTTGGCGGCACGCGGCGGCTCGTGGGGGTCCGTGTCGAGTTCCTGCGCACCGTGGCTGAATCGGAAGAACGCGTTGCCCAGGTGGTTGGTGGTCTGAGGAGTTGCGCCACCGTAGCTCCAGTTTGAAATCTGGATGCCCGAGAGCACGGCGCGCCAGGCGGGCTCGGAGGTCGAGTTGATGTTGAAGGCCCCGCGTATCATCAAGTATTTCGCGGCGTGGGTGCGGTCCATCAGGTGGTCGGCGGCGGAGGTGGTGGAATTCTTACCGTAGATATCGTCGGTTTCCGGAGGGTTTGCGGGATCAGGCACATGCACCTCCATGTAACGATTGGGAAGCGCGGGCGGGTTGAGCGCCGTCCACGAGTGCCAGCGCGGCAGGGTGGAGAAGTAGTAGCGATCGAAGTAGTCGTTGACCGTCGTCAGGGATCCGGTGGTGGGGTTTCCGAGGCGGTAGGGCTTCTCGCCGATCAAATGTTGTAATGATCCGACGGATACGGACTCCTGATTTGGCAGGTCGAAGAGGGCCAGCGGGGTGCGGCTCGCGTTGAAGGTGTCGGTTCCGGCGAGGTTGATCTCGTTGATGTTGTCGACGGGTTGGGGAGACCAGGCGGAGTCGGCGGTTTCAAAAAAGGTGCCGTCGAGGTTGGTGCGGCGCGGGTCCTGGGCGCTCGCGCGGGTCGGATCGATCCAGTCGCGGATATCGTTGCGGAAATCGTAGGCGTAGCCGAAGTGCCAGCCGGCGTCGGACAAGGACGGGCTGTCGTTGGTGGCGGTGCCGGGTTGAAAGTCGATCAGGGGCTTGTAGGTCGCGAGCCAGAGGCCGCCTCGTTTTACTTCGACGGTGAGCGGTGTTCCGGAGGAGACGGGAGGGATGGAGATTTCCAGGGTGCTTCCGGGTGCGATAGGCGAGTTCGCGATACCGACACTTCTGGCCGTACCGGCCGTCGTGCTGTCCGGCGCGTAGAGAGTGCCGGGACCGCCGGCGCCTTTGACCCAACGAATTTGTCCGGGAGCCCAGACAAGCGCGGGGTCCACATAGCCGAAGAGCGGAGCGACTGTATTCAGGTTTACCGTATACGGTCCGTCGCCGTCGCTTGAGGTGACGGTGACGGTGGGAAGATTTGCCACCCTGATGGCCAGATCGCTCGCCGCACCGAGAGTGGTGGCATAAGGGTTCCAGAGCTCGGCTTGCACCTCGTATTTCAGGCGAAGGTTTCCATTGCCGGCGTTGCGCGAGAACTGGAATCGGATGAGGAACTCGGTTAGCACCAGTCCTTTCGAGAACATGGGGAAGGCGGTGTCGGCGCGGTTCTCGGATTGCTTCTGGGCGTGGGTCGATTGAAGGCCGGAGCGGGTGTCGGCGCGTTCCTTGACGAAATTGCGAAGCGCGGACGGGTATACATCGGGACTGTCGGAGAGGTCCTGGCGCAACCCTCCGTCGACGGAGCGGGTATGGTCTACGAGCACGGCCCGGCTGATCGTGGTGGCGTCGTGGAAACGGGCGTAAAGTTTGTCGCGAGTCAGGTTCGCCGGATCGAGAAGGCCAAGCTGTTCATAGTTGAGTGCGCGAGGCAGCAGCACATTGAGCGCAGGCGTGTTTGTGTAATCGGAAAACAGCTCCGGCAGATGTGGGTGTGCGGGAGCGAGCTGGCGCAGATAGCCGCGCAGATCGGTATCAACGGACCAGTTGGCGCCTGTGGTGGGGGCGTTGTCGGGCGGAGAGGCAATGATGGTATTGTCGTAGTTCAGGTCGTCGGTTTGATCATTCAGCGCGGCGCTGGCTTTCACTCCCTCATCTCCGACCCAATAGGCGTAATGGCCGATGACGACATCGCCGCCCGAACCCAAGCCCGGCACCGAGGAGGTGGGGACGGAGATCGACCGGCGGGGAAGTTTCACCTGCTGGGCCAATGTGGATGGGTTGTCGTCGCCGACCAATATCACATCGTCCGCGCTCGCCGCGGTGGAGGGTTTAAAATCGAGCGGGTCGGAACCCTGGTTTCCGCTGACGAGCCAGGTTTTCAAGGTGGGGTTGCCACCGGCGGCAGGTTCCCAAACACCGGTCAGATACGGTTGGTTGGATGCGCCGGAGGTGAGATCTGCCCGCGCGGTCAGCCGTTGGTCGGGGCCGGTCGCCTGCTGGAGATGGCCGATGGCCACGTTGAGCGCGAGCAGGGCGTTCTGGCGGGCTTGGGCGAGCTTTTGCGTGTTGGCGGCGACCTGCGTCTCGACGCGCGTCAACGACGCCAGCGACACCAGCAGCAGCACCAAGAAGGCGAGCAGGGTGACCGTGATGAGCAACGCGAAGCCGCTGCGTTGTCCCCTTCGCAACGTGCGATCGGATGCTTGGGGGCGGTGCGGCAAAAATTCAGGGTAGGGTGTCACGGAGGCGGGGTGGCGAACGCGGGGAATTGGCTTTCCTTGACCACCTTGAATCGAACCATGATTGAAACAAGTAAAAAATTGATTGGGTGGTTTATTTACAGATGTCCACAGGGTATTTCCCCTCGGTGAATGCCCATTTATCGGTCGGTTTCGGTCACCGATTAAATAGGTGACTTCAAGTTGCAGAAAAATCTTTTAATTAAAAAATCAATTATTGATTGATTTGTCGGTCGCATGATTCAAGGGTCGGCGCGTTCGCCCGAGGCATTGCATTGCGGGCGGAGTGTTTCAGTCACGTTATCCTCAACCCCAGAAACCCCATGAAATCACCCATCGTTCCGCGTACCCTGCTGGCGTGCGCGGTTTTGTCAGCGTTCGTGTCCGTTTCACGCTCCGCCGTGGTCACCACCCCGGCCGAGTGGGATGCCAATGTCACCGGCTATTACGGCGCGAACTACATTCCGCTGAAGACCCCCGGCACGCTGCCGGACTCGGACACGTATGCTTGGAACGGCTATCACTGGATCAGCGCCTACCTCGCGCTGGCCCAGAGCACCGGTTCGTCGACCTATATGGCCAAGGCGAAGGAGATGATCGACTACATGATCTCCAAGCGGGACGACATCCGCTTCGCCTCCACGACGATGACGCCGGAGTATTGGTCCGCGCCGACCTACTACCTGTACTACAACGGCGTGCCGGCCAAGGGCTGGAGGCGGATCATCAACGGCAAGAGCCATGTTTCGCCGCTGATCGACGGTCGTATTTGCGAAAGCATCATTCTCTGGTGCGAACTCGCGCGCAAGGGGTTTCCCCAATACGAAGGGGCCATCGCGGGCTATCTTCCCAAGGTGCGTGAAACCCTCGACATGCACATGGATGCTTTCCTGGAGGTGCCCGCAAGCCCGACGGTTCCGACCGGAAATATCTATACCCCCACCCATGCCGCCTGGTCCTTCAAGTACTGGCAGGATGAAAGCGTGTCGCACCCGGATCCCGACCCGGTGACCTGGAGCGGTTTTGTGCCGGTCAACCATGACTGCACCTTCGCCCGTGCCATGATCGGCTACAATCATCTCACCGGGACCACGCACTATCAGGATCAAGTGCAGCAGGTCGTGAACTATTTCCTCAACTCGCTCGATCCCGCCCAGCCGACCAAGGCCGTCTGGATGTATTCGCCGCTCGACGGCGGCGTCAATCTCGGCAAGTGGGAGGACGTCGATCACGCCACCGTCACACTGTCGTTGATCGAAGAGGCGTACCGAGTCGGCGGATACGGTATCACCAGCGCCCACATTCAGCGTCTGGTTCAGACCTTCCATGGCTTCTATAACAACTCGACCAAGGGGGTGACCTATCTGATCAACGGCACCGGTTCGGCCGAGGTCGACACGTGGGCCCACGCCTCCATCGGCGCGAAATCTTGGCTGTGGCTGTCCCAGTTCGACTCGACGATCCTCGACAAGGTGCGGGCCGCCTACAACCAGTACTTTGGCGACAACAGCGGCTCCATCATGATGTGCGGCTGGGCGAACCTGATCTATTGGGAGAGCGTGGAAGCCGGCACCGCCGCGATCGACGACGACTCGATCGGCGCTCCCGGCGGTTCCGATCGCCCGCTCTACACGGACACCGTCAACCTGCTCAAGTGGCCCTATGTATCCAACGCGACCTGGTCGGAACCCACCAGCGGCGGCTACGAGGGGTCGAAGCATTCCGTGATCAACTACACGGTCTCCAATTACCAGTGGTCCTTCCTTCAGTTCTCCTTCTCGCCCGCCGAGAACGCCACCGCGTGGGATGCGTTGCGTCTCGCCTACAAGACGACCGGATCGGCCGTGTTCTCGCTCTCCTTGTCCGATGGCACCAACACCATGACCGCCACGCTGCCCGCCCAGGGAACGTATGCCCTGCGCACGCTCGACTGGTCCGACTTCGCCAATCAGGCCGCCGTCAACAAGTCCGCCCTCACCAGCATGCGGATCATCGCCAACGGCGTCGCCTCGGCCAGCGGACAGATTTCGTTCGATGATGTGAAGTTCGTCGAGGTGGCGCCCTCCGCCCGCATTCTCTACACCGACGCGGTCAGCCTCATCAAGTGGCCCTCGGCTTCAAACGGGACGCTTACCGAGCCCACCAGCGGCGGCTACGAAGGCTCGAAGCACAAGGTGCTCAGCTACTCGATCACCAACTCGCAGTGGTCGATCGCGCAGCATGGATTTTACCCGGTCGAGGACGCCGCGGCCTGGAGCGGCCTGAGCCTCGCCTACAAGACCACCGGCCCGGCCGTGTTTACCGTCACGCTCTCCGATGGCACCAACACGATGACCGGCTCGCTACCCGCCCAGTCGTCCTACGCCCCCCGCACGCTGAATTGGTCCGACTTCACCAATCAGGCGGCCGTCAACAAATCCGCCATCACCACGATCCGCATCATCGCCAACGGCGTCGCCTCCGGTACGGGCACCGTTTCGTTCGATGACATCATGTTCGTGGACTGACGCATCTCGGGTCGCATATTCAAACTCCGC
>JANJTQ010000310.1 GCA_024711005.1 Opitutaceae bacterium
CACGGGACCCCTCTGTGGTTTTCCCATCGGCGCGCCCCGCATGTGGATTGGCACCTTCGACTCGTCGCGGGCCGCAGTGGATGCAACCGTCTCGCGCTCGCCGAAAGCTTTAAAGGAAAATACCAGCTCCGGATCGGGCGATTCCGGGTTGGCGACACGCAGATGACTTAACCCCACGGTCGCGCCCAGAATTGCAGCGAACACAAAGAACAACCCGCCGACTCGCAGCAGCGTCCACCCGGGCGGACCGGTCACCGTGGGTTTACCGACCGCAAAATTCGCCGCTTCGCGACGCAGGCGATCCGGGGCAGAGGGATCGAAGTCGAGGACGAGAACACCGTCAGTCACACCGTTGGCGCGCGTCGGGCGAAACATTGGATGACGCATGCCGGCGAACCGTTCTTGCGCCCACCGATTGCCGTCGCGCGCGGCCGCTTACGGCCGCGCAACGCGCACGATGAGCACCCGGGACACACCGGCGGCAAGCAGACGCTCGACGAATTTCGGCCGCACCCAGCTCGCCGTCGGCACGGTATGAACCAGGTAATCCGGCAGGCGCGCCTGCCACACCGCGTGATCGAAAAACGTCATGCCGCCCACCGTGTCGGTCGCCACCAAGGCCACGCGAGCGGGCTTCCCGGTGGTCAACAACGCCACGGCCGCGTCATGAATGCCCGGCTCGACCGCGATGGCGTCAAACCATGGCAGGTGCATCGCCTCCGAATCGCACGAGCCCACGCAAACGGCGCACCCCACGCACTTCGAGGGGTCGACCCAGGCCTGCGTTTCAAACCGTTTTCCATCGGTTCGCGGCACCATGCTCACCGCGTCGAACGGACAATCCTGCACACATTGGGTGCACGCGTGACAACGAGACACCTCCACCACCGTCTGGAAATCCGCGGGAGGGCGCACGCCGTCCGCATTGGCACGGGGGGCAAACCGCCGTCCGAGCAGCCAGGGCACGCCCGCACCGAGAACGAACACGCCTCCGAGGACGAGCCACAATCCGGAGTCTTGAAAGCGCAACGCGAGCGCGAGCGGTGAAAGGTACCAGGCATCGACCGTGAGGTGCTCGGCTTTTTGCGCCATTTCCGCCGGAGCATCGAGAGGGGCCGGCACGAGCCAGGCCGCCACCATCAACGCGACACAGAACGCGACCATCAGCCGGCGATCCGGCAGAAGTTGAACGCGATTGAGCCGGATGAGATGAATCCCGAGCCCGAGCGCGATCATCAGGGGCAGGAGCATATGGAAAAAGAACACCACGAAGAACAGCAGGCTCGGCACCAGACGATCGGTGAGGAAGAGGCGGCTCAGCGGTTCGCCGAAGATCGGCAACGCATCGAGAAACCGCATCGAGGTGGTGGCGATCTTCTGGGCGGGTTGATCCCACACCAGCCAGAAGCCGGTCCAACCGATAAACCACACCACGCCGACGAGCACGATACCCGCCACCCAGGGCAGCCAGCGCGCCCCGGTGAACTTGCGCGCAAAAAACATGCGCACGGCGTGGACCAGCAGGAAAAACATCACGAGATCCGAGCTGTAGCGATGCAACGCGCGTATCCAACCGCCGAGGGTGTGACCACGCAGCGCGTCAAGCGACGGGTAGGCCTGCGTCAGACTCGATGAATACCACATCAGCAACAACACGCCGGAGAAGACCGCGATGAGCAGGGCAAAGTTGGCCATCCGCCCGGTCTGCCCCAGCGGGTCCGAACCGGCCGGAAGGGTGCGCGCCAGCACGCCGTCAAGCCGCGCGAGTGAGTTGTCGATGCGCACAAAGAAGGCGTTGAACCGCACCGGTGCGATCGGAGTCGCCGGTGTTTTCGATGCAGTCGCCGGTGCTTTCGATGCGGTCGCCAGGTTCATCGGACGGCGACCTCGGTTCCGGCACCGGTGTCGGACACCTCGGCAGTGAGCGCCAGGACCGCATCGCGCAACCAGCCGCGATGACGACGATCCAGATTAAAGCGGTAGGCGATGCGCCCTTCGGCATCCAGCAGGATGAACAGGTTCGCATGGTCTACGAGACCGGTCTCGGCGTTGCGCCGGGCGGCAAACTGGAAATCGCGAAGCAGAGGATTCATCACCGCGGGTTCGCCGTTCAGATAACGGAATCCCGGGTACAAGAATCCGTAGCCCTCGGCGACTCCACCCATGAGCTCCGCGGTGTCGTATTCGGGATTCAACGACATGGCCACCACCCCGAACCGCTCCCGGGCGGCGGGCGGCAGCGAGTCGATGAGCTCCTTCACTTGCACGAGAATCGTCGGGCAGGTCGTGGAGCAGTGGGCATACACGCCGGTGACGAGGGGCACGCGTCCGCGCAGGTCGGCGAGCGAGGCCGGATTACCCCGATGGTCCGTAAGGGAAAATTCGGGCGGAACCAGTTGCGTGCGGATGCGTTCGCCGGGAAACGGAAGCATCTCCTCGGCTTCGGCCGAGGGCCGGCCGTAGGCGTAAAGTCCGCCGGCGGCGGAGAGCCCGACGCAGAGCCCCAGCAGGACCGCCCGGTGGTGACGCCGCCAGCAGCCGGCTTTGTCCACGGCGGTCCGGCCGAAGCTCCACACGAACAGCAGCAGGCCGACGATGAACACCGGCTCGGCCAGCATGATGACCACGGACATCCATTCCATCCCGCCGGTCCGGGGGTCGAAGCTGAAACACCAGATCTTAAACTCCTCCGCGAAGGCGCTCCACGCCCCCCACCCGGGAGGCGCGAAGACCACCAGCAAAAGAAACGCCTCATACACCACCACCGCCGACGTGAGGAACGCCGGCAAACCATGCCCGGTCAGGAACCGTCCCGCGGCGGAGCGGAGCCGGCGTATCCACGCACGCGTTTCGGGAACGGGCGTGAAGGCGGGCAGCCGGGGAGTCGGAACGGGAGCGGACATAAGGGTGGTGGCTGAGGGTGATTGTGAACGGCTCAACGAACGTACCAGACGTCCGCAAGAGCCTTCCAGTTGGCGAAGTAGTAGACCGCGAAGCAGGCGAGGAAAACGCCCGTGAGCACCATCGTGCCCTTCATCGCCCAGTGGTCGGCGAAGATCGCCTCGCCGGGGGCGCCGGGAAGCTCCTTGGCCACGCCCCAGTCGGCCATCGGCTCGCCTTTGGCATGACGTTCGCCGAAGAACACCGTGCCGACGCAGAGCACCACGAAGAGCAGCAGGCCGACGACCGCGATGATCGCGCCGACGCCCATGATGCCGAGGAATAGATGCGCCGCCGGGCCATAGACGCCCGCGTGCTCGATGTCATAGGTGCGACGGGCCACGCCAAGGGAACCGGCGAAAGACATGCCGAGCGAGACGAGCAGGATGCCGCCGCCGAAGAGCCACGGCTGAACGCGCGCGGCCTTGCGCCAGATAAAGTCGCGCTGGAACATCAGCGGGACGACGTAGAACGCCAGGCCCATGAAGGCCAGCGAGGTGCCGCCCACCACGGTCGAGTGGAAGTGACCGGTGATGCGAAGCGTGTTGTGGGCGATGATATTGATCTGCTGCGTGCCGAGGGTGACACCCGTGATGCCCCCGACGAAGCCGAAGATGACGAGCGAAAGCGCGGCGGCCGAGAACGCCGGGTTGCGCCAGGGCAGCGCGCCGACCCAGCCGAAGATGCCGCGTCCCCAACCCTTGGCGCGCATCGCCATCTCGACGGAGGCCGGAACGGTGAACCCGTGTATCATGGACGCCAATACGGCCAGATACATCGCGTACGACGTGTTCCAGATCTTCCACGAGGAGCCGACGCCCGGATCGACAAGCAGATGGTGGGCGGAGGCGAGGTTGATGAAGAGAATGTAGAGCACAAACGCCCCGCGACAGACCGTCTCGTTGACCGGCTTGGAGCCGGTGGTGAGCTGGCCGATGAGATACCAGACGGATACCATCGCGCAGACGTTGACCTGCTGCGACTGGTGGCCGAGGCCCCACCAGATCATGCGATACCACATGGGATCGGGCTGGGAGATCCAACCCATCGAGAAGGCGAACGTCGGGATCATCACGATCGCGCCGTGCAACAAGGTGACCACCGCGATGATCGCCGCCGCGGTGGCGCCATAGGTGACGAGCGGCAGCGAGCCCTCGTAGGTGCGATCGCGTTTCGCGACGTAGAGCGTGGCGAAGAAGTTGAACACGCCGATGAGCGTGCCGACCGCCACGAGAATGATGCCGAGATAGAACAGCGGATGCGCCAGCAGCGGCAGATAGCTCGTCATGAGCACGTCGGCCTTGCCTTGGATGATGACCACGTTGGTCATGATCGCGCCGGTGAGCATCATCCCAAAGGACAGCCAGGCGATCTTGCGTGAGAACAGACGCGCCTTGAGCGGGATCGTGCAGGCGAAGTAGAGGATCGCGATCTCGAAGAAGAGCATCCAAAAGATCAGCATGTTAAGGCCGTGGAAGGTCAGGATGCGGTAGAACCAGTCCACGCGAAGCAGATGCACCGCCTGCCAGCGGGTGAGCGCGAGCAGGATCGCGGCGATGCCGCCGAAGAGAAGGAACACGATGGCGGCGACGGCGTTGAGTTTGATGAAACGCTGCGCCGCAAGGCAGACGTCGAGCCCGGTCGTGGCGCACTTGCGAAGGCCGGTTTCGCGTCCCGGCTGAGGAGTGGGAGGCGGAGGGTTGAGAGTGGGAAAGGACATGGTAAAAGACGATCGGTTGGCTGAAGGGAGGAGTCGTGGAGGCGCGGGTTACTCGACAAGAATCTTGCCGATCATGTGTTGGTGCCCGATGCCGCAGAATTCGTTGCACACGATGGTGAACTCGCCCTTGGAGGTCGGGGTGAGCGTGAGCACGTGGTCGTAGCCCGGCAGCACCTGGAAGTTCATGTTGAGTGGTTGCAGCGAGAAGCCGTGCTGCAGATCGCCCGACGAGAGATGGATGCGGTAGCTCTCGCCCTGGCGAAGCTTAAGGATCGGATACCACGACCACATGCGGGCGAGCAGGTACGCGTCGCCGCCGGGGGCCGGCTCGACGATGGGCACGCCATCGCGCTCACCCGTCTTGTTGGCGGCGACGAACGCCTCGGTGCGTTCCATGAAAGCGACAGGCGCGACGGCGTAGGCCTCGCCTCGGCTGTTTTGTTTTCCGCGGAAATGCCAGTAGGGCATCATCAGGCTGAGCACGAAACACCAGAGCAGCGCGAGGCCGATCCAGAGTTTTTCGGCCCCCTCGGGCGGCTTGAACCAATCGCGGGCGGGAATGGAGATACTCATGGGAAATTGGTCGTTCAGGGCAGTTGGGCGACGGGGACGAAAAGGAGCTCGATCCAGCCCCAAAGCGTGTAGGAGAGCATCGGGACGACCACGCCCAGCACCAGAAGGAGCCAGTGGTTATCCATCAGTCGTTTGAGCAGCGGAGGTTTAGGTTCTTGATTCATGCGTTGGTGGGGAAAGGGGAAACGGGCGGCGCCTATGCGTGGCGTCGACGGCTGCAGAAAGGACGCAGCACGAGGATCAGGAACCAAACGCCGCCGGCGGCGGCGACGAGTCCGCCGACGCCCATGACGCCGAGGCCGATCTGCTCGCCGAGCGAGCGGACGTGTTGTTCGCCGGCGTAGGTCTTGCGGCCGAGTCCGTAGACTCCGCCGATGGCGAAACCGATCGCGAACACCGCCTGCCCCGCGCCGAAGCAGATGAGTTGGCGGCGGGCCGAGCGCCAGCGTTTCGCCACGAACTCCGAGGCCCTTGTATCGCGTCCAAAGATCTCGATCAAAAGATACGTCGCCGTCATGAAGGCGGCCGTGATGCCGCCGAGCGAAGCGTGATAGTGCGCGGGCACCAGCGTGGTGGAGCTGCGAATGAAAGCGCCCAACACGAAGCCCAGCAGCGTGAGTCCGACGCTTGCGGAAAAGCCCGCCGTCATCATGCGCGCCGCGGGACTGAATGTGTGCGGGGAATGACGCCGCAGATGACGCGCGCAGAGGAACAGCGTGAACAGAACGACCGGAAAGATTCCCCAGCGCATGAGCTGCGTCGCGCCTTCGACGTACGTGCGATGCAAGGCGCCCTGCCAGGAAAGCAACGGCATGACGAAGTGCGGAGCCAGCAAAAGACCAAACAGCCCGCGCGCGGCCCTTGCCGACAACACCGGGCGCTCGGTGACCCGCCCCATCAGCCAGAGCCAGACGGCGAGCATCGCGCAGACGTTCGCGACTTGCAGAACGTGTCCGGCACCCCAGTGCGCGAACTCGAAAAATGTGTGCGCGTCCAAACCCGCGGGCAGCGCGGTCTGGGCCGACAGCCAGGTAACGCCGGCAAGCACGAGAGTGACGCCAGCGGCTTGTACCCCGATCGCCGCATCCTCGGGAAGGAGCCCTTCGCTGCGGGTCGTGGACGACGCCACGGTGCGCAAGGTGAAGGCGAGCACGCCGGCAAAGAAAAGCGCGAGTCCGCCGAGAAACAACGGGTGGTCGATCACCGGAACATAATTGGCGAGCACCGGAGCGGCGCCCCGCACGAGCCCGCCGGCGATGATTCCCACAACGCCAATCACCGCGGTGCCGAAAGCGAGCGACTCGACCACACCAGTGCGATTTGCCACGCGGAGTGCCGCCAACGCGGAGGCGAAGGCGTAAAACCAAACGACCAGCGCCAGATCCACGTGAACGACGAGGCAACGTTTAAAAAAGAGCGGATCGTCGATCACGCGGGATAATCCAGGGAGGCGCCCGAGCACCACCGAGAGGGATAGCAACCCGGCCAGCAGGAGACTGCCCAGCGCGAGCCCCAGCCACAGGCGGACGAACGGCGAGGCCGGAATGAGGCGGGCCACATGTCGGCGCACCCGGGTCGCAGTCGCGCCCGGGGAAGACGGAGAGGACAGAGCGGGTGCGATTATGGTGGACGAAGAAGACATGGGACGACGGTGCAGGTTATATCCGCACGGCCCGGGCTTCTCCTTGATTTGAATCAAGGGAGTTGTGCGTTGTTTCATTTATGCTGTGCGCATGGTTCCCATGTCCTCCGCAACCGCCCTCCCCGCCGTCGGTCGGCTCACGTCTTCCATGCCGCTCGCCAAGACCCTGCTGACCCTGACCAAGCCCCGCCTCGCGACGTTTTCAATTTTGTCAGGAATGGCTGGATACGGGGTCGCTGGCCCGGGTGGCGGTTGGATCCACACACTGGCGACACTCGGTGGCATTGCGCTGTCCGCCGGCGGGGCGCTCTCGCTCAATCAATGGTGGGAGCGAAAAACCGATGCCTTGATGCACCGCACCGCGAGCCGGCCTTTGCCGCGCGGCGATATATCCCCGGCGGGCGCGCTGGCTTGGAGTACGATGCTCAGCGTGGGCGGCGTTGTGGGACTTGCGCTGACCACGACACCGCGTGCGGCGGTACTGGCGGCGACGACCATCGTGCTTTACGGCCTGGTCTACACGCCGCTGAAACGGCGCACGCGATGGGCCACCGAGATCGGCTCGCTCTCCGGAGCGCTGCCACCGTTGCTCGGGGCGGCGGCGGCCGGCAATGCAATGGCAACATCAGCCTGGGTGTTGGCCGGGGTGATTCTCTTTTGGCAGATGCCGCACTTTTTTGCCATCGGCTGGATGCATCGCGACGATTACCGGACGGCGGGCTTTCCGTTGTTGCCCGCGATCGATCAAAACGGAACGCGCACCGCGGCCTGGTCGTTTGCGCACACGGTGTTGCTTGCCGTGGCTTCACTCGCACCTTGGGCGCTGGGTTGGGTCGGGCCGATCTACGGTGTGGTCGCGCTGCTCGGTGCGGCCGCGATGGTGTGGGCGAGTTGGCGCTTTCTCGTGTGCAAAGACGAACGCGACCGGCATGGCCGGCGTTTGTTTTTCACGACGATCCTTTATCTCCCTCCCGTGATGACGGCGCTGGTGATCGATCGTTGGTAGGCATCGAAATCGACCCAATCGTCTCGCTCCTGAAGCGGCCGTTGATCTGCGGACATAAAAAAAGCCCCTCGTAGCGAGGGGCTTTTTTTATAGGCCAAACAGACGCGAATCACTTCACGGTCAGCTTGCCTTTCATCATCGCGAAGTGGCCCGGGAAACTGCAGAGGTACGGGTATTCGCCGGCCGTGGCGGGAGCGGTGAAGGTGATGGTGTCACTCTCGCCGCCGCCGAGAATTTTGGTGTGGGCGATCACGGCGGAACGGTCGGCGGGAATATATTCGGGAGCCGCCTTCATGCAGGCCATCCCGAAGGAGTTGAGTTCGGCGGCCGACATGGGCTTCACGAGCACCCAGTTATGGCCCATCGCGGTCTTCGGTAGCTTGCCGATGTTGCTGAACTTCACGGTGATTTTTTCGCCGGGGGCGGCGGTGATTTCCTTCAGGCTGAACTGCATCGCGTCATTCGCGGTGATGACGACTTCGCGGGGCGCATCGGCGGCCGCGACGGGCGAGACGGCGCCGCCGACAAGGGAAACGAGGGAAAGAACAAGGAGGGTTTTTAGTTTCATTACATCATGAACATAACGAGACCACGGCGACGTCGCCTTGACGTGCGTCAAGTGCGGTCGCGTTTGGCCACCGCGGTCGCTGAAAACGCGGCGACGGCTTCATCGATGCCTCCGGTGAGTCCGGCGCGCTGGTGCACGATCTCACCCTCCGGCGAAAGGATCGTGATCAGATTGGAGTGGGCGAATTGTCCGTCAGTCTCGCGCTTGAACTTTACGCCAAGAAGCGCGGCGAGTTCGCGCACCGCGTCGTCAGTGCCGCGAAGAAGGATCCAATTTTCATCCAGACCACGGGTCTCGCGAAACCGCCGCAGAGCGTCGGGCGTGTCCCGTTCGGTGTCGAACGAGACCATCACGATCACGGCGCGATCGCGCACCTGGGCGGGGAGCCGCTCGCGGATCCGGGTGAGGTCGATCACCGTAGCCGGGCAGGCATACGTGCAGGTCGAAAAAAACATAGTCATGGCAACCGGACGCCCGCGCAGTTCGGCGAGATTGAAGGGCCGGTTTGCGTCCGTGGTGAAGCCGACCTCCGCCTGATAAAGCGAAGCGGCGGGCAACGGCGCGCCCGCAGGAATCGCCGGGGGACAACAGGACGACGCGGCGATGGCGATGGACGCGGGAGCGAGGCCGAACGCGGCCAGAGCGGCAAAGCACACGAGGACACGACGGATAATTTTCATGGGGAGGGAAGATCGGTGGAGGGAAGGTCTTCGGCGCAACGAAAGCCCAACGACGTGGTGCCTTGTTTTGCCTTGAGTGATGAGCGAAGCGCCTGGCGCATAAACGCGGCGTAGTCGCTCGTGTCGGACACGCCGGCGGCGGCTCCTCCACAAAAAGCATTCTGGTCGCGGGCGGCATCGGCGCGGGATTCGCCGACAACCATCGCGGTGTTAAAATCGTCCACCCATTCCCAGACGAGTCCGTGCAGCCCGCACGCGCCGTGGAGGTTGGGCTTGGCGGTGGCGACGGAGGGCAGCACGGCGGGCACGGGGCGGGCGAGCCAGGCAAGGAGGTCCTGGACAAAGTCGGGTTCGGCGCGGCCGATCGGCGTGGTGTACCCGGCGGCGGCGGCGACTTCCCATTCGGCGAGTGTCGGCAGGCGAAGACCGGCGGCGCGCGCATAGGCGCGGGCGGCGAACCAGGACACGTTGACCACCGGCGAATCGGGTGGCGAAGCAGGGCCCGGATCGAGGTCGCCCGCCCAGTTTCGAAGATAGGTTTCGTCGGCAAAAAGCGGGCTTACGCGTGAGCGTCGCCATTGCGGATGCGTTGTCACAAAGGCGAGAAACTGCGCGTTGGTGACGGGCAACGCATCCAGGCGAAAAGCGGCGACGGCAACCGTTTCGGGATCGGTGGTCGCGCGAGAAAGCGGACGATAAACGCCAGCCGGAATCAGCACCGGAGCTACGTCGCGCGGAGGCTGGCCGGCGGATGCGGACATCGCCTGCGCCAAGATCGGAAAAAAGAAAACGCCGGCCAGTGCCGCCGCTCGCAACGTGCGGGACACGTTGTCTGTGAAGCGGCGAAACTGGACGGCGGTGAGCATGGTTCGAGCGGAGGATCGCTCGGTGCGATGCAGGCGCGTTAGAGCGTATCGCTTTTCACACGACGAACTTCATCCACCGTGTAGGCATCGGCGGCGTTACCCCAGTTGTTGGTCGCATAGGTGAGCACGTCGGCGATTTGTTCCTCGGTGAGCACGTCCTGCTGCGGAGGCATGGCGCTGTTGTAGTCGACGCCGTTGACGGTGATTTTCCCGTTGAGCCCCTTGAGCACGATGCGAATGGCACGCTCACGATCGGCCATCAGGTAATCGGACTTGGCCAGCGGAGGAAACACTCCCGCCATGCCCTCACCGGTCGGCATATGACAGGCGAAACAGTTCTGCATGTAGACCTGCTTGCCCTTTTCCATCTGCATTTCCTTGGTGAGCCCGGCGATCGTGGGATTCGCTTTGATCTGGGCGGCGATCTGCTTCTTCAGCTCGTCTTCCCGCTTCGACGAAAGGGAACCGGCCGCGGACTGGGATCCGAGATAGACGGAATCCACTTCCTTGCCCGAATAAACAACCCGGTCCTCGGCACCGGAAACCTTGAGCATGCCAAGCGCGCCTTTGTTGAAGGCACGGCTGAGCGAGTGATCGACAAGCACGTAGGTGCCCGGGACATCGACCTTGAAATCCACCATGGTCGCGCCGCCGGCCGGAACGAGCGTGGTCTGCACGTGTTCCTGCACGAACTTCAAACCGGCTTCAGGATACACCCTGTCGAAAATTTCACCGATGACGTGAAACGACGACATGAGATTGGGACCGCCCACACCGAAATAAATACGCACGTCCTGACCTGCCTCGGCCGCCAGTGCCTTGTCGCCAACGAGCGCGCCGACCGCGCCGTTGAGCAACACGTAGGTGGGCCGTTCGTCGATCGACTTGGCCATGTCGAACGTCTGGAGTCCGCCTTCGCCATAGGCGCCGACGGTGTAGAAATCGCCCTGCATGACGTAGAACTCCTTGTCCACGGGCGGCAGACCCTCGGCGGGTTCGACGAGAATGAGACCATACATGCCGTTGGAGATGTGCATCGGCACGGGCGCGGTGGCGCAGTGGTAAACGTAGAGTCCGGGATTGAGCGCCTTGAAGGTGAACTGCGAACTGTGCCCTGGCGCGGTAAACGAGGATGCGGCGCCTCCGCCCGGACCGGTGACCGCGTGCAGGTCGATGTTGTGCGGCAGTTTTGACGACGGGTGGTTGTTGAGATGGAACTCAACCACATCGCCTTCGCGGATGCGGATGAAGGAACCCGGCACGGTGCCGCCGTAGGTCCAGAAGGTGTATTGGGTGCCGTCGGCAATGCGTCCGACGACTTCGCGCACCTCCAGATCAACCACCACGCGCGCAGGCGAGCGGCGGGTGATCGCGGGTGGTACAAGCGGAGGCGGAGTCAACACCGCCTGCTCCACGGGGAGCGCGGCAATTTCGGGCGGCATCGGGGCGAGCCCTTTGACGGGGACGTAGCCTTCCGCCGCGCGGGTGGCGGAAAGCGAGAGCACAGCGGCAAGAAGGCCGCTGGTGAGTTGAAGCGAGGATCTGGATTTCATGGGGGGAAAACTGAAAGCGAACCGTGGGGCGACGCGGTCTTACGAACCGGGCGCGGGTTCAGCGCGAATTCTCGCCACGTCGGCGGCGCTGACGGGGGAGCCTTGGTTGCCCCACGCCTGGTTGACGTAGGAGAGCACCGCCGCGATTTCTTCGTCCGAGAAGGGCATCGGGGGCATCGCGCTTTCGTAGGTCACCCCGTTGACGGTGACCGGTCCGACGAGGCCGTTGAGCACCACGCGCACGGCCCGATCCTTGTCGGCCAGCAGGAAATCCGAAGAGGCGAGCGGAGGAAATACCCCCGGGATTCCCAGTCCCGTCGGTTGATGACAACCCGCGCAGGACTGACCGAAGAGGGCCTCGCCACGAGCGACCGGGTCGCCGGAGTCCAAGACGGCGGCTGCCGGCGATGACTCGCTTGCCGTTTCATCCACCACAACCGCCGCCACGACTCGCGTCGGATCCGAGTTGGCGGACTTCAGCACGGAGAACGGCACGAAGGCAAAGGCGACGACCGCCAGGGCCATCTGGCCATAGGCAAGCTTCACGGTCAGGGGGGATGCTGTGGACATCCCGCAGCCTAGCCGAAGCCAATTGCGGCTGCCTTGATGCAGATCAAGGCGGTCGCGCTTCGTTTACGTTACGCGCGAATTGTCAACACCTCGGCAACCCGCCGTTGCCACTCCTCGCCCTCCCACGACAGCTCAAACCAGATCGGCGTGCGTGCGGTACCAATCGAGTGTTTCGGTCAGACCGCTTTCAAGATCGTGGGCAGGCCGGTAACCCGCGGCGAAAAGTTTCTCGGCAGACGCAAGCGAATGACGGACGTCGCCCGCACGGGACGCTTCGTGAACAATCCCACCGCGGCCGCCGGTCTGCGCCAGGATGCGATCCGCGAGTTGGTGAATGGAAAGACTCTGCCCATAACCGACATTAAACACGCCGGTCAGTCCCACGGTGCACGCGGCGAAAAGGTTGGCCGCGGCCACATCCTTCACGAAGACAAAGTCGCGGGTCTGTTCACCGTCGCCGTGAATCACAATGGGCTCTCCGGAGAGCGCCTTTCGGATAAAGATCGGCACGGCGGCGGCGTAGGCGCTGCGCGGGTTTTGACGCGGGCCGAAGACGTTGAAATAGCGCAGGCACGCGGTCTCGATGCGACCGGTGGACGCAAACAGTGCGCAGTAATACTCGCCGTCAAGCTTGGTGATGGCGTAGGGGCTCTTCGGCGCCGGACGCATGTCCTCGGTCTTCGGCACGACCGGATCGTCCCCGTAAATGGCCGCGGAACTGGAGAGCACGAGCTTGCGCGCACCGGCGGAGGACGCCTCCTCCAACACCGTCAGCAGGCCGGTCACGTTGAGCGAAACACAGTCGTGAACGCGCTCCATCGATTCGGGCACGCTCACCAGCGCGGCGAGATGAAACACCGTGTCGCAACCGGTCACGGCGTCGCGGACCGCGTCCCGATCCGTGATGCAGCCGCGCACAAAGCGCACCGGAAGTTCATCCAGGTTGCGCGGATTGCCGGTACGAAAATTATCCAGTACCACCACCTCGGCCGCCTCGGCGAGCAACGCCCGGACCAGGTGTCCGCCGATAAACCCCGCGCCGCCGGTGACGAGCGCTTTCTTGATAGTAGCGGGCGTTTTCATGCAGTGACGGGGCGATTCAGTTTGGCGCAGACGGAATCCACGATGCCTTCGAACGTGGAGGACTGGGCATCCAGACTGCGGAGCAAGGCGAACTGGTTGCGCGCACGATCGAGGTTGTGACCCGTGCGGTTGATTTTGAAGTAGACGTCCCCTTGCAGGTGATCGGTGAGAAAACGCAGGCCGATTTCGTAAGTGATGACCTGCCCGGCGGTGACCAGATGGGCACGCTCGACGTCGTTGAGCGCCGAGCCGGCCCCGGCGAGAAAACCCTCGGCGAGTGCGGAAAAGATTTCGGGGCGTGCGAAGACCCGCGCGAGATCCGCCTCGTCCTCCGCGGCGGCGTTGGTGGCGGAACGCACCATGTCGCCGAAATCGTAAAGCGACAGGCCCGGCATCACCGTATCGAGGTCGATCACGCACACGCCTTCACCGGTCGCGTTGTCGAGCATCACGTTGTTCAGCTTCGTGTCGTTGTGAGTGACCCGCTCGGGCACGAGTCCGGCGTCGAGCAAGTCGGCGAGCTTGCGAGCGAGCGGCGCGCGGCTGCGGGCAAAGGCGAGATCGTCCGCGCAGGCGGACGCACGCCCAGCAGAGTCCGCCTGCGCGGCGGCTTCGAAATTCGCGTAGCGGCGCGGCGTGTCGTGAAAGTGGGGAATGGTCTCATGCAGGCGACCTCCGGGAAGATCGGCGAGCAGGCGCTGGAAGTCCCCAAAAGCCCGCGCGGCGGTGCGGGCCTGGTCGGTCGACTCGATTTTGTCGTAGGTGAATGCGTGTTCGATGAAGAGATAGGAGCGCCACCAGGCACCCTTCTCGTCACGCACAAAGGGCCGACCGTCCCGTGCCGGAACGACGGTGAGCGCGCGACGCGAGGCATCGGGCGTATCCGAGGCGGCGAGTCGCGTCCGCTGGTGGGACGTGACGCGCACGATGTTGTCCATCAGGGCCGGCACATCTGTGAAGATGCGCTGGTTGATCCGCTGAAAGACATAACGCACCGGCGTGCCCGCTTGGGAAACCGTCACGGCAAACGTGTCGTTGATGTGACCCGAACCGTGCGGGACAGCGGCGACGACTTCGCCCTGAAGGGCAAAGGCGCGACCGAGCGCAACAAACTCGAGAAGCGAAGGAGCAAAGGGAAGTGACATGGGGAGGAAATTCGATGCGACGGGAAGTACTCAAACGAGCGGCGACGAATACGCGCCGGCGTCGACCAACGCCGCGAACGCCAACTGGACGCGCGGTTTGTCCTCGCGATAAGTGATGCCGAACCACTGGTCCTTCGTTGGCAGCACATGCACGCAGGCCTCGTCCGAGGCCAGCAGGTCGTTGACGGCAAAGGGCAGGTAGAACTCCGTCTTTTCGCTCGCGCCGTGAACCGCGAGAAACGAACGCCAGCGGGCATCCAGCAAAGGAAGGAATGCCGGCGTGAAGCCCCAGCAATTCATCGAAACGATGGTGTCAGGGGCATACTTTTTCCCCTCTCCCACTTCGCCGGCAAGGATACCCGTGTGCTCCTCGATGCCTTGCAACACGCCGTCCGTACCAACGGTGCACACGCCGCGCGAGACCGCGCCGTGTTCGGACAGCGTGTTGACCAACCGGAAGCCGACCATCGCGAATTCCGGCGGATGCGCCTTCACGGACGCCGCGGCGCGCAGAAACATGCCGAGCCGATCAAACGAACCCGCGCCGTAAAAGTCGTCGGCGTTGACCACCGCGAACGGTCCGTCCAACGCCTCCCGCGCGCACCACACGGCGTGACCCGTTCCCCACGGCTTGGTGCGACCGGCGGGCACCGCCTGGCCCGGGGGCAGGTCATCGAGTTCTTGAAACACATAGTCGACCTCCATCCGGCCTTCGAAACGAGCACCGATCACGGAGCGGAACGCCTCCTCAAATTCCTTTCGAATGATGAACAATACGCGGTCGAAACCGGCGCGCATCGCGTCATGAACCGAGTAGTCGAGCACGATCTCCCCGGAGGGCCCCATCGGATCGACTTGTTTAAGGCCGCCATAGCGGGAACCCATGCCCGCGGCGAGTACGACGAGTGTAAGCGCCATGACAAAACGAGAAACATTAAAACCTATGTTTGCAACAAAATTTTATGTTGCAGATTATGACGCAAGCGTTCTCCTTGTTTCATTTTATGCCTGCCTCCACCTCGCCCAAACCCAGCCGCCGACTCGAAGCCCACCTGCGCGCTTGCGCCGCGGACGACGCGTGGCCGGTGGATCGTCCGCTGCCCACGACGCGTGAGCTGGCGAAGCGATTCAAGCTCTCGGCGGCGACCGCCTTCCGGATGCTTCAGGAGTTGGCGCGCGAAGATCTTTTCTGGCAGCACACCAGTGGTCGTTTCTATCGCCTCGCCGCGCGTGCCCTTCTCGACCGCCCCAAGCCCGTGGCCTGCCTCCTTCGACGCCTGGAACTGTGCAGCGCGCTCTATCGTGAATTGCTCGAAGGCATCAGCGCCGGCTCCGGCGAAGCGCGCCGCGCGATGCTGCTCTGGCACGACGACGTGCTGGTGAACCATGCCGATCCCGATCGTCCACCGGTGTTCGCCGGCGAGGATGCCCAACGCATGCTGCTGGATGGTTTCCTTGAGCGGCATGGCGGGGACTCGGGCGGCTACTTGCTGGATCACGTCTGGGCGGACTCCGTTCTGAAACGCGCCGGAGATCGTCTGACGCCCGGGGTGTTGATGTTTCGCAAGGCGCCCCCGGGACTCCCGTTGTCCAATGTCCACGCCGATTTCGACGCCGCCGCCATGCAGGCGCTCGCCCATCTTCTCGGACGGGGCTTTACGCGCATCATCCCGGTGGAACCCTTTGGCGGAGATCCCGCGGTCGAGGAGTTTTTCACGGCGACGGAAGCCGCCGCGAGCACCCTCGCCTGCCGGGACCGGCTCGCCGCCCGCGTTCGCGCCTGCACGCCTAAAGAAACGGAGTCCCTCATCCGCTCCCTGCCGCGTGGCACGCGTTGCGCATTGCTCATCCCGGAGGATCACACGGCGGTGCGTCTTCACACACTCCTCAAAGCGGCGGGTCGCGCGTGCCCTGCGAACGTCGGGCTGCTCGCGGTGATGGGCACCACCATCAGCGCCCAAGCGGGCCTGAGCCGGCTGAGTTTCGACTTTCGAGAGATGGGGCGTGCGGCAGTCGCCCTGCTCGCGGAAACCGCACCTCGCAGCGTGGCTTTCACCGCGACCCTGCATCACGGAGACACGACCTAACTAAAAGCACTTCAATAAAGGTGATCGGCCGAGTTGGCCGCGTGGCTCGAAATCCGCGACGAATCCCGGAGCACGCCCGGCACGGACGTTGCTGCACACTGCACCCGATGGTCATGACTTTATGGACGGAGCGCCTGGCTGATGCGTCCGCAGAGTCGTGAATCGAGGATTCCGGATTTTTTAGCGCAAAGGCGCGAAGGCGCGAAGAACGCAAGGTTTCGGATCGTGCCGCGGTTTGCCTGGCAACCCCTCGCGCCTTCGGTCCTCCCCAAATGGAATGGATGAAACCCGGAATTTTCCGCCACCCCGGATGTATCCCGCACACCAAAGCTCGGACAAACGCGGCATTCGCGTGCCGCAGGATCTGTCCATCGTCGGCATCGACAACCTCTCGTTCGCGCCCTTCACGCGTCCGCCCCTGACGAGCGTCGGCATACCGCGCACGGAAAATCGCGGAGACCGCCGTGGCCACACTCGACCAACTCGTGGCCGACTCCACGGCCGATCCCAAAATCGATGCGCCCAGATTATCCACGCCATCAACACACGTTTCATTCCTCGCGCCTCCCTCGGAAAATCACGCTTCTGATTCAATTCTAACGTGTCGACGAATGTCCGGGATTTCCCTCGATAAGACGCTTGTTAAGCAAAAACTGACGAAGGCCAAACAACACGTGCGTAGCCGAGTCCGCACCTTGTGCGTAGGATTCAGGGGAATGGAACATTCAGTCATAGCGACTCTGATTCAGTGTCGCCCGGAGCTTTTGTCGGAGTGGCGGCGGCGGCTTCGGAACGAACCGGTGGTCAGCCCGCTCGCGCTCCCCGTGACGTTGGACCATCTCATGGTACGGACCCTCGACGACCTGGCGATTCTCCTTGGTCAAAAGACCGCTGCTAAGTCCGCCGAACCCGTTTCCGCTTCAGCCGACGACGCACCCTGGCCACCGCCGTGTCGCTGCGGACTCAATCCCTTTCTAGCCTATTATATGTGCGGTGAGCAGGCCATCGAAGGCGTGCTCGCGAGCCTCGCGAACGCCACTTCATCCGCAATGATCGAACACGTGCGAAAAGTCTGGCGAACAATCGCAAGCGAAGAGCTTGAGGGATTTTGCGGCGTTTGTCGTCTCACCCCGGCCACCAAGGAGACCAGCACGTGTCTGGCCAGTCCCAAACAAACGCTCGTCCCGCGCCGTCGACTCGCCACGCAAGCCGTCGGCAAAAAAATCCCGGCGTAAAGCGAACCCAGGGCGGTCGCCGGTTCCACGATCCGTCGATTGGTCGCGACGTAGCAGCCGAGGTAACCACGCTGGGGTTTTCAACGACTGTCCAACCAGCCTCGTGACCTCGTCTGCCACCTGCAGCGCAGGGCGTCGCGTTTGTTCGAGTTCTGGTATCTGCGTCAATCCGCGTCATCTGCGGTTAACCCGCCGTTTCTCGCTTTAGATTCGCTCCTCGCACCACGGTCGCCGCCCACATTTGCAGCAGCGGCTTGATCTCGATCAAGGGTTTCCTCGATGCGCCTTTTCCCTCGCCCGCCCACCGCCAGAGTGATTGCCGGAACGCCCGCCGCATCGGCGATGGCCCCCGATCCCATGAGCAACGTCACCATCGAAACCACCGTCGGAGAACTCGTGCGCGCCGCCCCCGTCCGGGCCCGCGTCTTTGAAAAACTGGGAATTGATTTCTGCTGCGGAGGCAAGAAGCCCCTCGCCGAGGTCTGCCAGGCCAAGGGCCTCGATCCCGCCACCGTGCTGGCGATGTTGACCGCCCTCGACACCACGCCCGACGCCGGGTTGATCGATGCCGATGCGATGGGGCTCACCGAACTCTGCGAACACATCGAAAGCGCACATCACGGTTACCTCCGCGAGGAGTTGCCCCGACTGGACTTCATGACGCGTAAGGTGGCCGCCGTTCACGGCGCCGACGAACCACGGCTGGTGCGCATCCGGGAAATCTTCACGAAATTCGCTCCGGAGTTGGTCGCGCACATGATCGACGAGGAGGACATGATTTTCCCACGCATTCGCCAACTGGACGGAGGCAAAGGCGGCGTTGAGGAACGGGAGTCGCTGCGCACCTCGATCGAGAAACTGGAGCACGAACACGAGCAGGCCGGAGACGCCCTCGCCCGCTTTCGCGAATTGACCGACGGCTACACGCCGCCCGAGTGGGCCTGCAACACATTCCGCGCCCTCTACGACGGCCTCGCCCGGTTGGAGCGCAACATGCACCAACACGTGCACAAGGAAAACAACGTCCTCTTCCCCCGCGCCCTCGCCGGCGCCTGATGCGTCTGGGTTTTCCGGAATCGTCTTGATGTAGATCAATCAATCTCGATCGCATGATTGACCGGAAAGCCCCTCTCGCACTGAACTGAACTCGCTTCAATTTTCCCGCCATGATTCCGGCTTTACTCACCTCCACTCGCTTCGCCGACCTCCGTTCGGCCCGAGTCGTCGTAGCCGTAGTCGTCTTTGCAGACGCGCGGTAACGGAGGAGCGAACTCTTTTCAGCTTTCCAAAACCGCCGCGGATCTCCCGGCGGTTTTTTCGTATCCGCCGGGCGTCCAAGGCCAACTCAAACAAGGCC
>JANJTQ010000062.1 GCA_024711005.1 Opitutaceae bacterium
CCGGCGCCTCGATGTCGAGACGAAGATGGCCGAGGAACGCCCGCCCCCAGTCGAGCACGACCATCATTCCGCGCCGTGCGTCGATGAATGAACGCGGCAACGCCGACCGATAGGGCACGCCTTCCGGCAGGCGATCCTGCGGACTGGACCAGGCCATCCGCCGGGCAGGCGCGCCAGACTGCCAGCGATCCGTCAGAAACCGCCACGGCAAATCCCCGGAGGCCCACGCCTGCTCATCGGCACCCGCATCACCGGCCAGCCGTTCGGATTGCTCCGCCGTCAACGGTCCCGCGATCGCCAGCACATGCCGGTCGCCACGCACCTTTGTTGCGCTCGGCTCTAGCCCGTCGCCAAGATCGAACGCCAGTTGGATCGTCCATTGCTCCGTCAACGCGTCCACATAACAGGCCAGCAGGTTCCATCCCTCGTTGAAATGCGCCTCGTAATTCGTCCTGGCCCCGCGCAAGGGATCGCTCTCGCCCTTGATGACAACCCCGTTTACCCGCGGATGCAGCCAGAGCGAACTGAACGGATACACGCCCGCGCGCGGCGCATACACCCACGTCTTGATCGCGTAACGCGGAGCACGCCCGCGGGCATTCCCCTCTACGCAGGCGACGACGACGCGTTCCGCTTTGGTCCAGACGCCCGGCCCGGACACCGCGACAGGGGGTATCAGCCTAAAATCCGGCGGAGCCACCTCCGCCGGCTCAGGCTCGCCCCACGGTCCGTCCGCCACGACGACGGGGTTGCCAAACTCACCGCTTCGCTCTTCACGCAGCACCCGGAGATCGCACGCCTCCACGGGTCCCAGCGCGAAACTGAACGCCGGGGCGGAGGCGTTCCAGGCATGTGACAATTTGCAACGCCACTCGCCCGGTGTCTCCAGTGAAATTGCCCGCGATCCGGTCCCCACCCGCCCGCCGGCGGCAAAGCCGCCCCTCGAGGCGGGATCCGTCTGGAACGTGGATGCATGCGGCACGTTCACCAGCACCTCGACGAGATTGCGCCCCGCATGCAGATGGTGGGCGATGACCCACTCGTTGCTGCGCGGGTTCGCGGGCATGAACCGTCCGGGACCCGACGCCACCCACGTTCCATTGACGCGCAGCAGATACCTCGCGTCCGCAAACAGCACGATCACCGCCGAAGAAACCGTCTCCTCCAGCTCGAACTCCCGCGTGAACAGCACGGTGGCGTTTCGCCCCATTGAGGCATGTTCTGACGACCAGACAAAACGTCCGGTCCGCGTGGGCGTTTCTGAGGAGATAAAAGACATGATTGGCTACCCGCATCAGCGCACCAAAGCCTCGTAATTGCGCCCTCTGGCCCATGGGACCGGACCCAGCAGGAACGCACGCGAGTCCTCCCGCGAGACCTTGGTGTGGAACCGCATGCCACCCGCCATCCACCCGGTATCGCTGGAGCACTCCCAAGGCTTCACCTTGTTCATCAACGGCTTTTCGATTCGAAATCCTCGTCATCGGCGTCGCCGGCACGCCCTCATGAAACTGGACGCCGTGCAACTTCCCGCTCGCGTCGAGGTCGCCGTCAGCGACGACTCCAATCCCGACAAAGTCGCCATCCGCCCGATGTCCCGAGGTATCGTCCACGCATGCGCCGGTCGCTCCGGGCCCCGACGTCCACCTTCCCCGCCGGCCCGATAAGCGAGGTCCCGCTCCTCGTCATCGATGACGACCGGACGCTCCACCTGCACCCGCTGAACCGGTATTCAAAGGTCGCATACACATCAAGGACCGCCGGAACGCCCGCATCACCGGCCATGGCGAAACCGCCACCCCGCTACCGCGACGGTCGTCAGTTGCTCGGTTGAATTTATCATCCGCCGGGACAGGTCCCACGTCCCGTTCCTTGCGAGCGTCGCCACCGCGTCCGTCGGATGCATCGCACGATTCCACTCTCTTTCGCCCTAAACCACATGAATCCCAACCCCTCCGTAAATTCCGCCTTGGTCCGCTCCGCTGACGGCGAACCCCTCGACCTTCCTTGGGGCCGCATCGTCTGGACCGTCTCACGCCAGCTCGGCAACTCCACTCAGCTCACCTTCGGTCGGGTCACGATCAAGGCCGGGCACGAGAACAACCTCCACCGCCATCCCAATTGCGACGAGGTGCTCCACGTTGTCTCCGGCCGCATCGAACACGCGATCGGCGAACGTCTCTGGGTCATGGAGCCCGGCGACTCCATCTCGATCCCGGCCGGCGCCTGGCACAACGCCCGCGCGCTCGGTGACGAGGACGCCGACTTGGTCATCTGCTTTTCCTCCGCCGATCGCGAGACCGAGAGTCGCGAGGACGCGGAATGAACTCCGCCGCCCTCCCGGAGCCATTCCTCGCTCCCGCCGTCCATCTCACGCTGCTCTCAAGCATGCTCGGCGGTGATTTTGAACGTGTCGTCGAGCGACACGTCGAACTGGGCCTGCACGTCCTCGACCTGAAGGACGGCCTCTGGGGTCACAAGATCGAGGCGCTGCCTGAGCCGCTCGCCGAAAAGGCCGCCGCGCTCATCTCCGCCGCGGGCCTGCGCGTGGAGTGTCTCTCCAGTTCGATCGGCTGGTCGGCGCTCGTCGACGGGCGCGAGACCTACCTCGCCCGTCACGAGGAAGCCTTCGCTCAACTCCTCCGCGTCGTCCCCCTCCTTCGCCCGCGCACCGTGCGCCTGCTCGCGCCGCCGCGTTCCGCCGACCGCTCCGCCATCGAGACGCTCGCCGCGTTTCCGTGGATCGGCGCGGTCTTTGCCGACTGGTGCGGTCGCATCCGCGCAGCCGGCTCCGCACCAATCATCGAAAACGAAGCCCATGGTTGCCTGCTTGCCGAGCCCGCGGATTTCCACGCGTTCGCCGACGCGATCGGTCGCGACGCCGGAGCGAGCTTCATCCTCGACGCGCAAAATCTCTGGCAATGCCGCGGCACCGCTCCCTCCGTCCGCATGGTTCGCGACCTCGCGCCTTTACTCGGCGGCTTGCACCTCAAGGGCGGCCGCGCCGGAGCCGACGGACGTCTCGACGAGGCGAGTTCCCTCGCTGACGCCACCTGGCCGGTGCTCGATGTTGTGCGCGCGGCCCTTGATCTCGGCGTGCTTCGCTCCCTCTGCCTCAACCCGTCACACGGCCGACGACCGCCAGGCTACGACGGCGGCGAAATCACGCTTCGCGACATCATTTTTTTGCGCGCCCACATTCCCTCCCTCCAATGAGCTATCAACGCGAATTCCCCAAGCACCTCCGCCTCGGTGTCGTCGGCGTCGGTTCCCACTGCTACCGGAACATCCTCCCGGCGCTCCACCACCTGCCGGTGAAACTTGAGGCGTTCTGCGATCTCAACGCGGAGCAACTCGCGTGCACCGCCCGAGAATACGGCGTCGCGCGCTGCCACGGCAGCCTCACCGAAATGATCGCCACCGGCGGCCTCGACGCCGTGCTCATCTGCGTCGGGCCCGGCCAACACCCGACGCTTGCCATTGAAGCGTTCCGCGCCGGTCTGCACGTGTGGACGGAAAAACCGCCCTCCGTCCGCGCCGCCGAGGTCGAGCACATGATCGCCGCACGCGGCGATCGCATCGGCGCGGTCGGCTTCAAAAAGGGTTTCACCCAAGGCGTCGCCAAAGCCCGCGAGTTCTTCGTCGACGGCCGCTACGCGCCGATCCGCAGCATCCTCGGCGTTTACCCGATGGACGTCCCCGCCGACGGTGCGACAATCCTTGAGACGCGCAAGGTCACCAACTGGCTCTCCAACGGTTGCCATCCGCTTTCGTTCTTTGTCGCCGTCGGCGGCCCCGTGCGCGCCGTCACCACGTTCCGCGGCAAGGAAGGCGGCGGCGCCTGCGTGCTCGAGTTCGAGAGCGGCGCCATCGGCAATCTCCACCTCGCCTCCGGCGCCCAATGCACCCAACCGCTCGAACACTACATGGTGGCGGGAAAGGACGCCCACCTGACCGTGGACGACGTGGTGCGCGTCTCGCTACACCGCGGCATCCCCTTCCGCTACGGTCGCACCGCCGAATTTTCGCCCCCGGGCGACGACTCCGGCACTGTCGTGTGGGCCCCGCAAAACATGCTCGGCACCCTGGAGAACAAGACTGAATTCACGCACGGCACCTACCATGAGTTGCTCGACTTCTGCCAGCGCGCCCTTGGCGAAAAGCAGGCGGACAACTCGCTCGCCAATCCCGGTTCGCTTGAAACTGCGTTGCACCTGATGCACCTCTACGAGGCCGCGCTTCTCTCGGACGGAAACCGCATCGAGATCACCACGATCTGCTGATAAACAAAATCACCTCGATCGCGCCTTCGCGGGCGAAAGCAACCACCGGAACGGCGGCTGTTACTCGGTTCGCGCGGAGAGCTCTTGCAGGCGGCGCGTCGTGATCAGCTCAAACCTCCCGCCGTTCCGACTGGCGATTTTACCGAGATTTTCCATCGCAGTTTCCGGTTTTTCGTCCGGCCCCACGAAAAGGAAAAAGTTAATCGTGGCACGGTCGCGAACCAAAGCCCTCTGGAGCTTGGCGACGTGCGTGGTCAGTTCCTCGAACGGGATGGCTTCATGATCGACGACGCCATGGAAGAAGATCGGCTTGCCCGTTTTGTCGGTCCAGCCGGTGTAATCCAGGGGGATGGTGAAGCCGGCTTTTTTCAGAGCCGCCTGAAAGTCGGAATCATAAATTCGACGAGAGTCGAGGATCACGAACGGCTGTTTTCCTTTGGCGCGGAGTTGGGCGTTGATGACCTCCAACTCAGCCCTCGCCTTTGCGAAAGCACGCTCGCGAGCAATATTGACTTGAGCCGGGTCGATGCCGTCGCGAATCAAGGCGGCGTCGCGGGCCTCGAACGCGCGTTGGCGCCTCGTCAATTCCGCTTCGGACGCACGTTTCCGAAAGCGCCCTTGGCTGCCGGCGACGATGTAAACGGTGTCGGGCTCCATCTCCAACGCAAAGTGCAGCGCTTGAGCCCAGCCGGGGATTTCCCAGCCGGTCGTGTTGATGCCTGCGTTCGACAACGGTTTTGGAGTCCACTCAATGCGACGAGGATCGGCAGACGATATACCAATGCGGTCCGGCGTCGCGTTCACAGGGCGGAGCCACTCGAAAAACTCGGTTTTTTGGGCGACGTTGGCGGGCGCCAGTTTGAGATTGAACGCGGCAACGGAACGGTCGGACCAGCGTCCGCTCTCGTAGAGCACCACACCGAAAGTGGCCTGGGGAGGGAGACGATTAATGAGCTTCATCATCTCTTCGCGAATAATCGTGAACGCCTCGAAGCCGCCTTTCCGGATGTCCAGCAAGTCGCGCCCGACATCGACGATGAACACGATCCGCGAGGCGCGTTGCGTGCTGACGCCAAGAAAGCTCGTGCTCATGAACCCGCGGCCGAGCCCGCTGGAGGTTCCGAGTCCGGTATTGTAGCCGGTGCCGGTTCCAACCGCGCCCATGCCCTTTCCGAAGCCCATGCCGTTGAGGGAACTGCTCCCCATCTTGGGCAGGTCCGGAAGTGACGGAACCTGGAGAGCGTCGCTGGCCGCGGAAAAAATGCGCGAAGGCGTGACAGGCGATGCGCTGGACGAACCGCCTCCCTTACGGGCGATCTGCAGACGATGTTCGACCTGTTTTTGAGCGATCGATTCGGACAGCGGAGCCGCGTCAAAGACCCGCTTTTTTCCAATGATCTGCTCGGTGACGATATAGTAGCCGGCGATGCCGAGAAGGATGTGAACGATGACGGTGACCAGCAGCGGCACGCTGGCGATGATTCGTTTGTAGTGATGCGAACGGAAGACATTCATCGCGGGGGAGTGGTAACAGCACAGTTGATGGATACGGCCGGTACGGCGTTGCGTATCCGGGCTCGAGAAAGGGACGGGGCGGCCGCGACTGTGTTTATTTGAGGTCGGAAACCAATCGGACCAAACCGGCGGCCTCCGGAGCGCCGCGAGCGAAAGCATCGGCCTGCGGAGTGTGTGGGATCATCATTCGATGCTTTTCAGCCAGGCGGGGATTTCCTGCTCCAACCAATTCACGTAGGCTTGTGCGGCGCTCTTCTTTTTCGCGTCGGCCGCCTCCGCCTTCGCGACCTTCGCCTCGAATTTAGCGAGCGCTTTTTTGTCCTTGGTTTTCGGAGCCTTCGGTGCGGTAAACGGGCGATTGGCTTCCGCCTTCCAGTAAACCAGATCCTTCTCCAGATTGTTTTGAATGATCCGCTTTTGCGCGGCGACGTCGCCAGTCTTCACCATGCGCGCGAACGCATAATATTTTTTGTAGAGCTCCTTGGTGGTCGTGCTGTCCTGAAACGCGGCGTCCGTCCCGCCGTTGAGCGTGAGCGCCGGAAAGCTCTTGAGGTGGTCCGCTTGCGCAAACGCGCCGGACGCAAAAACAAAACCGTTCAGAAGGAGGATGAGGGATAAGAGACGTTTCATTTTATTGGGGGGCGACTAAGCCCATTCCAAGCAAGTGAAACTGTAAACCGAACCGCCGCGGGACCCGTCCCGGGGCCTTTTTTCAGACGTAAATCGGAGGCCGGTGGGACCGCACACGCCTCAAAATCATTTTCAATTTTCAGCTCGCCCCGACGAGCGGGCGAAGCGTTCGTCCTTCTTCCCACACGGTCTCGATCAGGATTTCGTCCGGGAACTCCGGCTTGCCGAGTTCGTTGACGCGAAGCAGTTGGTCGAGCCAGTTGATCGCGCACTCCGCGGCGCGCGCGCCGGGGAGAAAGGTGCCGCAGGACTCCGCCCCCGTGAACCGCGACGTCATGATGCAAAAACCCACGTCCTCCGGCACTCGCATCCCTTCCTCTTTGAGCAGCCACAGGGCGCGTCCGTTCAGCGAGATGATCACATCCGGACGATGCGCGCGAAACCACTGGAGAAAGTCTTGGTCGTCGCGAAGCGCGCCAGTGTAGAGCGGAAGCCGAACGTGGTCCGGCGGCAAAAGCGATTGCTCATACAGACAGGCCGCGTGCCGCAGCGAGTCGTTGGTGTCCGGTCCGGCCTGGCGATACACGCAGGCGCCGATGCGTTTGTATCCACGCGCCAAGCACTGCCGCCAACAGAGTCGGGCGGCGGTGAAATGGTTTCGGTCCACCGAATGGATCGGGAGCCTGAACTCTCCGATACCGCAGCCCACGTGGGCGAATTTTCCCCAGGTCCACTCCTTCTCCCACGGCAAGTCGTCGAGCACCGGCGGAATCAACACGCCGCGGATGCCGCGCGCATCGATCACCCGGCAGAGCTGTCGCAAGGAGGCGTAACGGTTCAAAGAGAACTCCGTTATTCCATAACCCAGCCGGCCCTCGGCCTCGTAAATATCGGCGCGGTATTCGGCCAGCGTGTCGCCCTTCGTGCTGTTGTCCAAGGCCAGCACCGCCAGCGTCGCCCCATGGAAATCGGGACGTTTCCAGCGGTGCTGGGCCAGGACGCGCAGGCTGGGATCGGGCACGTAACCGAGCTCCGCAGCCTTGGTCTCCACCCGCTGGCGCGTGGAGGCGCTTACATGCGGTTGTTTGGAAAGAGCGCGCGCGACGGTGGACTTGCCGAGACCGCAAGCCAGCGCGATGTCATGGATCGTGACGCGCATCAGCCGGGACAAAACACGAGCGACGCGCAATCAATACGGCGGCGGGACACGACGGAGGCGCGTGTCCGTTGAGGAATCCCCCGTCGCGGGGAAATAGCGGCGGAGGTTGGCTGCGTTTGTGGCCTCGTCCTTGTCGAGGCGCGTGACCATGCCGTCGGCCAACACCACCGTTGCCTTGCCGCTATAACGGAACGCGAGCCCGCCCGTGCCGGCACGATCATCGTCCGGCCACGGCGCCACGTTGGTGTCCGGCATGGTGCCGTCGCCCGAAATCCAGTAGCTGCTCGCGTCGCCGAACAGGATCATGTGAGGCGCGGTGCGGTCCACTTCGGGTGCGTGCAAACTAAAATTCCGTGGATACGCGTTGGCTCCCAGACTGGGCGCGAGCGAAGGGCCCGCCTTGCCGCCGTTGGCACCGGATCGGCCGGTATGGAGGACAAGGTTTTTACGGTTCCAACCATCGAGCTTCTCCTGGTCCACATAGCGGCCGAAAATCGGGTTGTTATACCACTGGGCGGGGTTCGTGCCGTTGCCGGGCAGGCTCAAGGCGATCGTCGGCACATACAGGCCCTTGTGATCGGCCGCATGCATTCGGTTGCCGTTATAAAGCTGCCTGAGGTTCGACATGGTCTTGGCGACATACGCCGACTCACGCACGCGGCCTACGGTGGGAATCAAAATCGCGGCAAGGATGCCGATGATCGCAACCACCGTGAGCAGTTCGATAAGCGTGAACGCACGGCGACGGACAGAGTAAGGGGGGTATTGCCTCATGGACGGGGGTGAAGGTGAGACGAAGTTAGAACGACCCGCGGAGGTGACAATGACCGCGCGGTGGGACCTATCCCATCGCGGCCGTCTTGGGGCGTGCGGCGCGGGAACACCGATCCGGCCGATGTCACGCAACACCGAGAGCACAGGATCGCCTCAATTGCTCACGCGCAGACGCAGGAAGCGGCGAACGCCGGGCGTTGAGAGGGACACCGTGTCAACATAGGTGAGAACACCCGTCGCGCCTCCGGGATAAGTGGCGACGGGGACAAACGCGCGCGGGTCGTTCCCCGCGAGGACGGTGTAGGTGATCGAGGGATCGGCCGCGCGGTTGAAACTCAGGGTGAGAAATTCGCCGCCCGACGTGGTGCCGAGAACGACCGCGGACGGGTTCGACGCGGCGGGGTTGGTCCCCGTCGCATATTCGATGAGGTTGGCAAGCCCGTCGCCATCGGGGTCGGCGTCGTCGGCCGCGTCGCCTGCATTCCCCGTCGCCTCGAAATGAAACTGGCGCCAGCCTTCGAGAGGAGTGGCGCTCATGCCAAAGCCGGCGCGCAGCCAGGTGTTCACCGCAGGGGCGGTGAGCGCGGGATTCCAATTGGCCTTCGACTGACCGTGAACCGCGTTGACGAAGTCCTGGAAGGTGGAGCCGCGCCCGAGGCTCGCGATGTAGCCTTCGACGTCGCGCGTGGGCGCCGGAAAGCTCGGCGCACTCGTGATCGCATTCGCATCGCCGGTCGTCGTTTTCCAGGTGGCGAGGCTGGCGTAGGCGTTGTTGATCGAGAACAGCCGGCTCGCCGACGCGGCGGAATGGTAGTGGTTCACGCCGCTGAAAGAAATGCCGCCTGTCACGAGTCTCACCAGCGGGGTCGCGGTCGGGGTTTGCACGATGTTGTCCTCGAACCGCACGTTCTGCAGTTTGTCGCCCGCCTTGAAGTGGACGATGCCGGCGGTCGTGCTCGTTCCGGCGCGCAGGTTGGCGAACACGTTGCCGCCGACGAAGACATCTCGGGCGAGCGTCTCGGCCGTCACCTGAAGGCCGTAGGTGTTGGTGATGCCGGTGTGGCGCTGATGGATGATGAGATTGTCGGTCACGAAACCGCGGTTCCAATCGATCACGTCAACGCCCCACGAGAGATAACGGTTCGTAGGCCGGGAGCGACCGATGTCGGTGAAGACGTTTTCGCGAATGCTCACGTTGGCGAAACGCAGGCCGGACGTGTAAGGGCCGTTGCCGCCCATGCTGACGCCGATCTCGCCATCGACGTAGAGATTGTTGCGAAGGACGATCCCGTCGGACGCGCGGAGGTAGGTGGCGGTCCACTTGTTGTTGATCGACGACGGTTGGAGAAAGAGATTTTTCTCAAAGATCACGCCCTTCGCGTCGGTGAAGTAGGTGTTGTGATTGAAGATCGTCGCCTGGCCATCCGCCGCGCTGCTGCCGTTCTTCGACTGGATGCGCCAGCCGTTGTGATAAAAGGTGTTTTCCTGAAGCAGGATCGTCGGCTGCAGCGGCTGGCCTGACCCGGAGTGATAGAGACCCTGCGAGTGGCCGTCGGAGTCCTTGTAGTTGCCGGAGATGATCGACCGACGAATGACCAGACGGGTGACGGGGGCCCCGTCGCCGTCCGAACCGCGGTTTCCCGTCGCGGTGTTGTTCGCGTAGGAACGGAACACGCAGTCCTCGATCAACACGTCCCTCACCTGGCGCGCGTCGGTGGTGACGCGGGTCGCGAAGCTGAAGCCGCTGCTCCCGGCGTAACTGGTGAAATAGGGGCCGTCTTTGTCGCGAGTGTGCGCCCAGAAACGAATACCTTGGATGATGAGATTCACCACATGGAAGTCGCTTATGCCGGACGCGGAGCCCGTGCGCAGTTCAGGTCGCGGACCCGTGCCATAGGCGCAGACCACCGCGCGTTCCGTCGAAGAGCGGCCTCGCTTCACGTCGAGCGACTGACCGGTCCACACTCCGCCCGATTTGAGCAGCAACCAATCCGGCTGGTTCTCGCGCAACAACGCGGCGGCCGCGGAGAGGGATCTCACCGCTTGGATCGGGCCGACGGGCGACCGAGGATCGGGACCGACGGCGGCGGCGCCCGGCAGGTAGTAGGTGCCGGTGCTGTCGTTGCCGTTGACGGGATCGACGTAGATCAGGCGGCTGTCGCCGGCAGGCGTGAGAATCGTCCAGCCCTGGGCATCCTGCGCCGGCAGGTTGAAGTCGGACACCGTGATCGCGTCGACGGGCCCGGTGGGCGTAAGGCTGGCGACCGTGAGTGTGCCGTTGGTTCCGAGCGTGTTGGTCCAGCCCACCTGATAACCGGTGGCGCCAATCATCCAGCGCGTGGTGGCGACCGTGGGTTTGAGGTTCGCGTAGTTCCCGCTCGCGATGTCGAAAAGCTTATAGGTCCTGCCGAGGTAGTCCGCCGGGGTGCCGGGCAGCATCGCTTCGATGCGGATGTCCACACCCGAGGTCAGCGATAGGCTGCTGGTGCCGGCCAGCGCGAGCCGGTCGTTGTCGTGGTTGGCCGCCGAATACACGTTGAACGAAAGCGTGCCTTGCGAGGCGGAGAGCGTCGGGTTGCTGCTGCCCAAACCGAGGATGACGGTGCGCTTGACGGTCTCGTTGGACAACGCGAGGACGTTCGCGTCATTCGTTCTCCACGCGTTGAAAATCGTATTCGCTTCGCCGGAGTTGTAGGCTGCGCCGGAGCTCAGCACGATCGTTCCCTTGTTCCACGTGAAGGAACCGCCGGTCTTCTTGGCGCTGTTGGAGAAATAGATTCTGCCGCCGTTGAGGGTGAGAGGGCCGTTGATTCCGCCGCCGGCGAAAAAGTGTCCGTCGGCGTCGACACGAATGGAGGTGTGTGAGCCGGTGACGACCGCGTCGCGCAACGTGACAATGCCTGAAACCACGCGAAGGGTGTTGTTGGACGAGCCGGCTGCCGCGGCGATTCGGCCCATGCTGAGCGAGCCATTGGCGACGAGAACAGAGGAGCCGGAGACGACCAGATTATCGTTCAGCCTTCCCATCGTGACGAAGGCGCCACCGCTGACAGAAAAGGTCCCTCGGACGATGTTGTGGGTCGCGGGCTGGTTGTAGGTCATCGTGCCGTTGGCTCTCACCGTGTCGTCGGCAAGAACTTGAAACGTGCCCGTGGGCACGACTCCGCCGGCCCAGGTTGTAGTGGATTCGAAACTACCACCACCGGTTCCGTTGGAGTCGATGGCAGGGAGCGTTCCAGGAAGGAAGACCGAGGCGAAGGCAATCGCCACGATCGCGTGGGAGGGTGCGTAACGCCGGAGAACAGAAACTTTCATGGGGCGGATAGGTGCGGGGCCGAGAGGCGATTTTTGCCGACGTAACACGCAATGCGTCCGGTCAAGGAAAGAGCCTCGCCCGCGTCGGACGAGGCTCCGGGTTTTCGCGTGGATCCCTCGGTCGGGGGCCGAAGGAATCCACTCAGTTTACGGGCGGCAGACCGAAGCCGGCGCGCAGCCAGTTGTTCACGGCGGGAGCGGTGAGCGCGGGATTCCAGTTGGCCTTCGACTGGCCGTGGACGGCGTTGACGAAGTGCTGGAAGGTCGAGCCGAGTCCGAGGCTCGCGGTGTAGCCTTCCACGTCACGCGTGGGCGCCGTGAAGCTCGGCGCGGTGGTGAACGCATTCACGTCACCGGTCGCCGTTTTCCAGGAAGCAAGGTTGGCGTAGGCGCCGTTGACCGAGAACAGCTGGCTCGCCGACGCGGCGGAATGGTATTGATTCACGCCGCGGAAGGCGACGCCGAGCGACTCAAGTCTCACGAGGGGCGTCGCGGTGGGAGACTGCACCACGTTGTCCTCGAAGGTTACGTTGTGCATCTTATCGACCGCCTTGAAGTGCACGATTCCGGCGGTGACGCCCGTGCCGGCGCGCAGGTTGGCGAACACGTTGCCGCCGACGAAGACGTCGCGGGCGAGCATCTCCGCGGTCACGAGCAGGCCGTAGGTGTTGGTGATGCCGGTGTCGCGCTGGTGAATGACGAGATTGTCGGTCACGAAACCGTGGTCCCAATCCTTCGCATCGACGCCCCACGAGAGGGATCGGTTGGTGGGCCGCGAGCGACCGATGTCGGTGAAGACGTTGTCGCGCACGCTCACGTTGGCGAAACGCAGGCCGGACGTGTAGGGCGCGTTGCCGCCCATGCTGATGCCAATCTCGCCATCAACATACAGATTGTTGCGGAGAACAATCCCCTTGGCCGAACGAAGGTAGGTGGCGGTCCACTTGTTTTGGATCGATGAAGGCATGAGGAAGATGTTTTTCTCGAAGATCACCCCTTTCGCGTCGGTGAAGTAGGTGTTGTGATTGAACATCGTGGCCCGTCCCTCGGTGCTCCCACTGCCATCCGCCTGAATACGCCAGCCGTTGTGATAGAAGGTGTTTTCCTGAAGCAGGACCGTCGGCTGCAAGGGCTGGCCGGTGTTGGAGAGGTAGAGGCCCTGCGAGTGGCCGCCGGAGTCCTTGTAGTTGCCGGAGATGATCGAACGGCGAAGCACCACACGCGTGATCGGAGCCGTGTCGCCGGCCGAACCGCGGTTGCCGATCAGGGTGTTGTTCGCGTAGGAACGGAACACGCAGTCTTCGATCAACACATCCCTCACCTGACGCACGTCTGTCTCGATGCGGCTGGAGAGGCTTAGGCCGTTGCCTCCGGCGTAACTGGTGAAATAGGGTCCGTCTTTGTCGCGGGTGTGCGCCCAGAAACGGATGCCTTGGATAATGACGTTGGTCAGTTGTGCGTTGGCGATGCCGTTGGAGGCGCCGGTGCGAAGTTCCGGACGGGCCCCGCTGCCATAGGCGCAGACGACGGTGCGCTCCGTCGCGGAACGTCCCCTTGTGATGTTTAACGATTGACCGGTCCACACGCCGCCGGCCTTGAGCAGGAGCCAGTCGGGTTTGTCGTCGCCCAGCAGCGTCTTGGCCTTGGCGAGCGTCTTGACCGCGAGAATCGGGCCAACGGGCGATTGCGGATTCGAGCCGACCGCGGCGGCGCCGGGCAGGTAGTAAGTGCCGGTGCTGTCATTGCCGCTGACCGGATCGACGTAGATCAGGCGGCTGTCGCTTGCGGGCGTGAGGATCGTCCAGCCTTGGGCGTTTTGCGCGGGCAGGTTGAAATCGGAAACCGCGATCGCGTCGATCGCGCCAATGGGCGTGAGGCTGGCGACGGTGAGCGAGCCGTTGCTCGCGAGGGTGTTGGTCCAGTTGACTTGATAACCGGTTCCGCCGATGACCCAGCGCGTGGTCGTCACGGTGGGCGTGAGGTTCGCGTAGTAGCCCGTTGCGATGTTGAAGAGCTTGTAGGTTCTCCCGACATAGTTCGAGGGCGTGCCGGTGAGCAGCGGCGCCTCGACGCGCAGATCCACGCCGGAACTCAGCGAGAGGCTGCTGGTGCCGGCGAGCGCGAGCTGGTCGTTGTCGTTGTTCGTCGCCGAATATACGTTGAACGACAGCGTGCCCTGCGTGGCGGAGATCGTGGGATTGCTCCCGCTCGAGCCGAGGGTGACCGTGCGCTTCGAGGTCTCGTCGGATAACGCGAGGACGTTGGCGTCATTTGTCTTCCACGCGTTGAAAAGCGTGTTCGACTCGAACGAATTGTAGGCCGCTCCGGAGCTGAGCACGATGGTGCCGCCATTCCAGACGACGGCGTTCGAGGTCAACTTGGCGTTGTTGGCGAAATACACCGTTCCTCCGTTCAGCGTGAGCGGGCCGTTGATGCTGCCGCCGGCGAGAAAGTGCCCGTCGGCGTCGACTTGGACGGTAAGGTGCGAACCCGTGACGAGATTGGGTTCACGCAGCGTGGCAGTGCCCGAGACGACGCGGAGGAGGTTGTTGGACGAGCCCGACGCGGCGCCAATTCGGCTGATGCTGAGCGAGCCGCCGCCGACCTGAACCGTCGAACCGGAGACCACCAAGCCGTTGTTCAACCGGCCCATCGTGATTTCAGATCCACCGCCAACGATGAGGGTGCCGCGGACGATGTTGTTGGTCGTCGCGCTGTCGTAGGTCAGCGAACTGTCGCTCTTCACGGTATCACCGGGCAGGACTTGAAAATCGCCGGTCGGCACGACACCGCCTGACCAAGTCGATCCGGTGGTGAAGTTGCCGCCGCCGGAGCCGTTGGAGTCGATCGCCTGCAACGAAGCGGGCATCAGGGACGATACGAGGGAGACCGCAGCGCATATCTTCAGCGCCGCGCGTCCCCGGAAGATAGAGCTCTTCATGAGGGTTCTGGGGTTTGGGGTTACGGGGTAACCGGCGTGATACCGGCGCGGGAGTTAAGCCCTACGTCGATTGTTTGCGTCAATCGCCCCGCTCTGGGAGCCGTCCCACGCGGCCTTTCCGGGACAGGTCCCGATTGGCGTGCGTTGTTTCAGGCCCCGGGACTATCGCAATGTGGCCGCTCGTCCGGTCGCCTCCCCCTTCCCCAGCGCATCCCCATGAAACCCCGCATCGCCCTCGTCGGCGCGTTCGACAGCAAAGGCGCCGAATACGCCTACCTTCGCGAAGCCCTCATCGCACAAGGCGCCGAGGTCTTCGCCGTCAACATCGGCACTCTCGGCACCACCGACCGCTTCCCCGTGGACGTCGAGGCCGAGGCGGTGCTCGCCACCGCCGGCGAGGACCTCGTGCGGCTGCGCGCTGCCGGCGATCGCGGTCCGGCGATGAGCGCGGCTGCGCGCGGACTCGCCGCCTTGTTGCCGCGCCTGGTCGCCGAAAACCATCTCTCCGGCATCATCGGCATGGGCGGCACCGGCGGCACGTCCGTCATCACCGCCGGCATGCGCGCGCTCCCCGTCGGCTTCCCCAAGCTCTGCGTTTCCACCGCCGCGGCGGGCGACACCGCATCCTACGTCGGTTTCAAAGACATCATCCTGATGCCGTCCATCGTGGACATCGCCGGCATCAACCGCATCTCACGCCAGATTCTCTGGCGCGCCGCGGGTGCGATCTGCGGCATGGCGCGCTCCGCGCCTCCCCCTTCGGCGACCGACAAGCCCGTGATCGCCGCCTCCATGTTCGGCAACACCACCCGCTGCGTCGGCGCCTGCCGCGCCGCCCTCGAAACCGCCGGCTTCGAGGTGCTCGTGTTTCACGCCACCGGCGTCGGCGGCCGCACCATGGAGTCGCTGGTGGACGACGGTCTGATCGACGCCGTGCTCGACCTCACCACCACCGAACTCGCCGATACCGTGGCCGGCGGCGTGTTCGACGCCGGACCCGACCGCCTGGCCGCCCCCGGACGCCGCGGCATCCCGCACCTGATCAGCAACGGCTGCATCGACATGGTAAACTTCGGCCCGCGCCACACCGTGCCCGCGCGCTACGCCGCGCGTCTGCTCCACGAGTGGAACCCGTCCGTCACGCTCATGCGCACCAACGTCGAGGAGAACATCGCCATGGCCCGCGCCTTCGCCGCGAAGGCCAACGCCGCCGCCGGACCGGTCGCGTTTCTCCTGCCCCTGCGCGGCGTCTCGATCCTCGACGGCGACGGGCAACCCTTCTGCGACCGCGAGGCCGACGCCGCCTTCGCCCGCGAACTGAAACGCCTGCTCAAACCCTCGATCCCGCTCGTCGAGATCGACGCCAACATCAACGACGACGCGTTCTCCGCCAAAGCCGTCGAGATGTTGCGCGAGTTGATCGCCGCCCGCCGTCGCACCACCTGATTTCGCCATGACCCGAAAAACCATTCTGCAAAAACTCCGACGCAAAATCGCCGCGCGCCGCCCCATTATCGGCGGCGGCGCCGGCACCGGCATCAGCGCCAAGTGCGAGGAGGCCGGCGGCATCGACCTCATCGTCATCTATAACTCCGGTCGCTTCCGCATGGCCGGACGCGGCTCGCTCGCCGGCTGCATGCCCTACGGCGACGCCAACGCCATCGTCATGGAAATGGCTTCGGAGGTGCTCCCCGTCGTCGAGCGCACGCCCGTCATCGCGGGCGTCTGCGGCACCGATCCGTTTCGCGACATGGGCCGCTTCCTCCGCGAGGTGAAGGCGGCGGGCTTCGCCGGCGTGCAAAACTTCCCCACCGTCGGACTCTGCGACGGTCGGTTCCGCGCCAACCTGGAGGAGACCGGCATGGGCTACGACAAGGAGGTCGGGATGATCCGCCTCGCGCGCGAACTCGACCTGCTCACCACGCCCTACGCCTTCGACGAGACCGAGGCCCGCGCGATGGCCAAAGCGGGCGCCGACATTCTCGTCGTGCACCTCGGCCTCACGACCAGCGGCACGATCGGGGCGAAAACCGGCCTCTCGCTCGAGGACGCTCCGGCGCGCACCCAAGCGATCGCCGACGCCGCCCGCGCCGTTAAAAAAGACATCATCGTGCTCGTGCACGGCGGCCCGGTGGCGATGCCCGCCGACGCCCGCTTCGTGTTGCAACGCACCAAAGGCATCCACGGTTTCTACGGCGCCTCCAGCATGGAGCGCCTGCCGGTCGAGACCGCGATCGCCGACCAGGTGCGCGCCTTCGCCGAAATCAAGCTCCGCGCCTGACACCCGCGGACGCGGCGAGAACCGCGCCCGCGACGCCGTTTTCCCGGCTCACAACATCAAGCGGGAACTCGGCGCCGGACCTCGATACACTTCGCGGCCGTCGCGGATCACCACGACGTCGCCGCTCAAGCCCAGTCCGTCGGGCTCGGAGAAATCCAACGACACGTTCTTCGCTCCCGTGACCGCAAGATGCACCGTGTTGCCCTCGATCCGCACCTCGGCGCGCGCGGGCGTCTTCGCCGCCTCGTCCACTTCGAGCCGCACGCCCCAGCATTCGTTGGTTAGATTTTCCGCAGCCACGAAAACAAATGCCTCAGGCCGACGCCGCACGTGGGTCTTCAGCCAGTCGATCATCTCCTTTTGTTGGGCTCCGGTGTAGTTGTGTCCGAGCCCCTCGATCGTGCGCGCCTCGATCTTGATCCCGCGTCGCTCCATCTCCGTGGTCATCGCGGTGTAGGCTTTCATCGCGCGGGTGTCCTCGGTGCCGCTGAGGATCTTGTAAGGCACCATCGCGAAGTTGCCGATGAGATCCGAAGGGCCGTCACTCCGCCCGTCCCAAGCGGCGAACGAACTCGCCGCCGCCCAGCGCGAAGGCGTGCGCATGGCCAGCGTGTAGGTGCCGGAGGCACCCATCGAAAAACCGTAGAGGTAACGCCGGTTCGGATCGATCTTCACCATACGATGCGCATCCGCGTAGGCCTCAAGCACGTCGATCCGGCCCACGCCGCGATAACCGCTGTTTCCCCGGCCGAAGGGATACACCCAAAAACCGCTGCGCTCGATCTCGCCATAGACTTTTGGCGTGTCATAGCCCGCGAGATTCTGCGCCCGCAATTTCACACCGAGTCGCGCCGCGACTCCGTTCAGCGGGTGGTTGCTGCCCGAGCCGTGCAGTTCCAAAAACAACGGATAACGCCTCGTCTCATCCCAATCGCGCGGCAGACCGAGCATGTAGTGCTGCAAGGTCCCGTCATGCTCCGATCGATACGCGATGAGCAGCGAGCGCCGCCCGTCAAGAAACGCCCGCCACTCGCCCGACTCGGCCATCAGTCCCGCGAGCAGGTCGCGGTAGTAGCGAAGGCTTTCGCTCGCCTTGTTCGGCTCTTTGTCGTGGAAGGCGGATACGCGCGCCCAATCGTCGGCCACCATCGCTCCGACCGACTCAAGGTGCCGGCGGAACAAGGGATGCAGGCCTTCCGCCCCGCCGAGTTCCGCCACGCGCACGGCGAGACGTTCGCGCAACTCCACGGCCACCGTCTGCAGCGCTTCCGTCTCGGACACGTTCGCGAGCCGCGCGACCAGTCGCTCGCCGTCGCGTTGCGGCGGCGTGTAAATGCGCCAAAAGCTCCAGCCGTCGCCGCCCGGCAACTCCACCGAGGAGTCGCCGATCCGCAGCACCGCCGGCTTTTCCGAGCGCAGACTCGTCGAAAGGACATTGGGATCGGCCGAGGTCCACGCCTCGGTGTCCGCCCACTCCACCGCCGCGAACTCCGACTGCGGCGCGCCAAACGCCACCAATCGCGTCGCCCGTGTCTCCGCTTCGCGCTCGACGGACTCGACGCCCCAGGTGTGCATCGTCTTCGCCGTGCGCCCGGGCGCGAGGTCGTTCACCTGCACGCCTAGTATCTTGTAACCAATATTATTTCGTATTGATGGCGGCGGCCATATGGGATTATCTCGGGCATGGCCAACCGATACAAAGTCACGCTCACCAAGGAGGAGCGGGAGCAACTAACGGAGTTTGCGCGCAGCGGCAAAT
>JANJTQ010000071.1 GCA_024711005.1 Opitutaceae bacterium
TGTGAAGAGCGGGATCGACATGGCGTGCTGGGACCTGCTGGGCCAGGCCACCGGGCAACCCGTGTGCACGCTCCTCGGCGGCCGGTTCGGCGAGAGCGTCCGCCTGTATCGCGCGATCTCGCAGGAGGCGCCGGAAGCGATGGCGCGCAAGGTGATGGGCTACGTCGCCGAAGGCTACACCCGGTTCCAACTGAAGGTCGGCGGCGACCCCGACGTGGACATCGAGCGCATCCGCGCCGTCCGAGCCATGCTCCGCCCCGAGCACCGCTTGGTGGCCGACGCCAACACGGGCTGGACGCTGCACGAGGCCAAGCGCGTGGTGCGGGCCGTGCGCGACGTGGACGTTTACATCGAGCAGCCGTGTCTGAGCTACGAGGAGTGCCTGGCCGTCCGCCGAGCCACCGACCACCCGTTTGTGCTCGACGAGAACGTGGACAGTTTGGACATGCTGCTTCGCGCCCGTGGCGACTTGGCGATGGACGTCGTGAACCTGAAGATCTCGAAGCTCGGCGGGCTGACCAAGGCGCGCCAGGCGCGGGACCTGTGCGTTTCGATGGGGATCGCGATGACTCTGGAAGACTCGTGGGGCGGCGACATCGTGACTGCGGCCATCGCGCATCTGGCCCACAGCACGCCCGAAGAGTTCCGGTTCACCAGCACGGACTTCAACAGCTACGTGACGGTTTCGATCGCCTCCGGCGCTCCACAGCGGGAGAACGGGTTCATGGCGGCGAGCGCAGATCCCGGCCTGGGCATCCGTCCGCGCATGGAAGTTCTGGGTCCGCGCGTGGTGGACGTTTCCTGAGGCAGCGCGCCGACCCCCTGTGGAGACAACCAACTCGCCCGTTTCGTCGGGCTCAGCGGCTTCGCAGGGTTCGCGCCATGAGGCGGATCTGGATCGCCGACAGCGCAAGAACCAGGAAGAACAAGAGGTAGGCGACCGCGCTGGCGTAACCCAACTGGTACATGCCGAACCCTTGGCGATACATGTAGAGCACCACGGTCAACGTCGAATCAGCTGGGCCGCCGTTGGTGAGGATGAACGTCTGACCAAACACCTGCGACGAGGCGATCACCGACATGATCAGGCAAAAGAGCGTGGCCGGACCGATAGAGGGCCAGGTGACCGCCCAGAACCTTTGCCAGGGCGACGCCCCATCCAGCGAGGCCGCTTCGAGCTGCTCTTTGGGAACGTTGCGCAACGCGGCGAGATACACCAGCATGTTGCCACCGAGTCCCCACCACAGGGTCATGAGCGCCAGACTCGGCATCGCCCAGGTCGGGCTGCCCAGCCACTGCACGCGGGTACCCAGATAGTGGTTGATCAGTCCGCTTTCGGACGACAAGAGCCACCGCCACAGGACCGCTGTCACCGCGATCGAGAGCACGACCGGCACGTAGAAGCACACCTTGAACAGGGTCGTGGCTCGGTAGCGCTGGTTCAGCCCAACGGCCACCAGCAACGACAGCGCGTTGCCCGCGGGCACCGTCAGCAGCACGAAGTAGGCGGTTCTCGCCAGCGCAATGTGGAAGAGGTCGTCGCCCAGCGCCGCAGCGTAGTTGTCGAATCCGACAAAGGGGACTTCCTTGCCGAGAACATGCCAATCGTGGAGGCTGATCCAGAAACCGTAAGCGAGGGGCCCAACGAGAAAGACGGCGAACAGCGTGAGATAGGGGAGCAAGAACCAGAATGCCGCCCGGCCGTCGTTGCGTGTCATCGCTTCCTCAGGCGGTTGTCGATGCGGCGAGAGGCCGTCGCGAGGGCTTTTTCGGGGGGCTGCAGCCCGTTCAGGATCGCCTCGAAGGCCGAGTCGCCAAACGTGGCGATGAGGTTGCTGTGGATGGAGCGAGGTTCGTACACCACATGGTCGAGTTGCTTGGCGAATTGCGATTGCACCTGGAGACGCCGGAACCCGGGACTGTTCAGCACAGATTTGCGTACGGGCACTTGGCCGCCCTCGGCCCATCCCAGGCTGTTTTCGCTAAGATAGGTCATGAACGTCCAAGCGGCTTCGCGACGGGATTGATCGAGCCCATCGGGCATCGCGAGCAGATGGGTGCCCGCCCAGACCGCCTTGCGGGGCCCGAACTGGGGCACTGGCGCAGCGGCGAACCGGAGACCCTTTTGCTCCACCAGCGACGTCATCATATAGACTCCTTCGAGGGCCATGGCGACCTTGCCTGTCTGGAATCCCAGCCACGCGTCCTGTCCTTCGGGCGGAGGGGCGACCCCGGCACGGATGATGTCGAGCATGCGTTCCATCGCTTGACTCGCCTGCGGGGTATCCAGTCCAGAGGTCTCGAGCTTGTCATCCAGCAATCCCGCTCCAAACTGATTGAGAAAGCACAGCGAGTTGGAGTGGAGCCAAGTGAATGCGAATCCCCATTGGTCCGGGCGTCCGTCTCCGTCGTTGTCTCGCGTCAGCTTCTTGGCTGCGTCCATGAACTCGTCATAGGTTTGCGGCGGATTCGCGATTCCTGCATCTTCAAACAGGTCGAGATTGTAGTAGAGACCAAGCGGATGGCAGTCAAGGGGCAGGGCCCGCAGCCGACCTTCCCAGATCGAGGCTTCCCAGGCGGCTTCCACGAAGTCTTCGCGATCCAATTCGTCCCTGGTGGCCAGATCGTCGAGGGGGCCAAGGACGCCATGGTGGGCGTACTCAGGAAACCGATTGACGTGGATCACAAAGACCTCAGGCGCACCCCCGAAAGCCAGCCCGAGGGTGACTTTGTCGTAGAAAGTGCCCCACGGAATGATCTGCATGTTCACGCGGATGCGGCCCTCGTGCTCCTGGTTGAACCGGTGCACGATCTTCTCCATCTGGGCACCGTCGGGCCCCGAGAAACCATTCCAAAAATCGACGACGACGACTCGCTCGTCGGTGGGCGCGGCATGGCGGCACCCTTGGCCGGCGACGACCGCCACGAGCCCCAGCACCATTGCCAAGAACCACCGCACGCTCATGGGTTTACCTCAGAGTCCTTGGCTCCCAGCTTGGACCATTGGCTCGGGGGCCGTCGTCGGTCCAAACGAGTGGATCGAGCCGCATCAGGCGCGCCGTGCGTTCGGCGTCCCACGCGTGATAGACGATGAATGACCGGTCGCCCAACTGGACGACGGAGTTGTGTCCGGGTCCGATGACGCGGCCCGGGACGGTTCGAAGAACTCTTGGGCCGCTGGCTGCGCCGACACTGTAGTCGCCCATCGGGTGATCTCCGACCACGAAGTCCACGCCGTACGACTCGTTTTGCCAGTTGCCCCCGCTGTAGAGGACGTAGATACGACCGTCCTTGCGAACGACGCAGGGGCCTTCCAGTGTGTGCCAGTCGTGTCGTCCGTCATAGATATCTCGGTCTCGCTGGTAGCGTTGCCAATCGGCGCTGGCTCGCGCCACGACATGCGGCGGCCCCTCCAGGCGCATGGGTTCCGGCCAGCGGGCCACGACGACGCAGGTGCCTGGACGCGGTCCTTCGACGATATCGGTGGCATAGTACACGTACCATTCGCCATCGGTGTGTCGGTAGGCGTGCCCGTCAATGGCGAACGGACAGGTGTCCGGGGTGAGAGTACCCATGTCTTCGAAGGGACCGGCCGGCAGGTCCGAGCGAGCGACCCGAAGCCGATGACCTCCATCGGCATGCCCCAGCGAGTACAGCATCCACCATGCACCCTCGCGCTCCACCACTTCTGGGGCCCAAAACGCCATCCCTTCGGTGCCTGGAGGCACCCGCAGTGCAAAGCCCGAGGGAGTCCAACGTGCGAGGTCGCAGGAACGAAGCACAGGAAACGCCCATCCCGCATCGGCGGGCGCAGTCCCGACCGCGCACCAATCGCCGGGCCGTCCGAAGACGAACGGGTCGGCGAAGTACCGGCCATAGACGGGGTTGGCGTAGGCAAGCGCGGTTTCGGCGGGGCTCGGCTGGTTCACCGCGCTTGCTCCGAGACGATCTGCGAAAAAACTCCGATAATCATCGTCACTTTGTGTTACTATATCATGTGAGCGAAGCAATGGTCACGGAATTGAAGTCGCACACGCTCCAAGTGAGAGGCGCCGAAGACGCCGAGATCTTCAAGGCCCTCGGGTCCGAGACCCGGTTGGAGATTCTCGCGCTGCTGGCCGGGGGTGATCGGAACATCGCCGAGATTTGCCTTGAGTTGAACCTGTCTCAGCCGACGGTCAGCAAGCATGTGCAGGTCCTTGAGCAGGCCGGGCTGGTGCTCAGCAAGTACATGCCGGGCAGCCAAGGCATGCAGAAGCGATGCCGCCTCCGCTTCGATCGGATGATCGTGTCGTTCGAAGGCGCGGAGATCGCCGACGAACGGATGGAGGAGATTTCCATGCCGATCGGGCTATATTCTAGAGTCGAGGCACACCCTCAGTGCGGTCTCGCGAACCGCGAGAAGATCATCAGCTTCCTCGACATTCCGCAGTCGTTCTTTGACCCGGAGCGCTCGACGGCCGAGATCCTGTGGATGGCGGCGGGCTGGGTCGAGTACGTCTTTCCGAACACCTTGCCGTCCTCCGTCGAAATCCTCCGTCTCGAATTGGTCATGGAGGCGTGCTCGGAGGCGCCGAATTACGACCACGATTGGCCCTCCGACATCACGGTCTGGGTGAACGAAGCGGAGATTGGCACTTGGACGTGCCCCGGAGACTTCGGCGCCAAGCGAGGCGTCCTCAATCCGACGTGGTGGAACGACCACATGACCCAATATGGCGCCCTGAAGATCTGGTCGGTCGATCACGAAGGAAGCGCGCTTGACGGGACACCTCTTTCTTCGGTGACCCTCGAGCAGGCTCTCGTCAAGCCCAACAAACCCATCAGCATACGAATCGGAGTCAAAGCCAACGCGGATCACCGTGGAGGCTTCAACCTCTTTGGAAAGGGCTTTGGAAACTACGCCCAAGACCTTGTCCTTCGACTGCACTACGTGATGAATCCACACGCGCCGAAACACGCTGGCGCGCTTGCCAACCCGGACAAGGAGGTGCCGCCCGCTCAATCCTAATCCGCTTCATCTCTGGCCCCGAGCGCACCGGAGCGCTCATGGCAGTCTCGTCGGCTGTAGGAACGTCCCTACCATATGAACTGAAGGAGCTCCACACATCGTGCGAAACAAAGGCTTCACGCTCATCGAACTTCTCGTCGTCATCGCGATCATCGCGATCCTGGCCGCAATGCTCTTCCCGGTCTATGCTCAGGCCAAGAAGGCTGCCAAGAAGGCCTCAGACCTGAGCAACATCAAGCAACTCTCGCTCGCCGCGGTGATGTACATCGCCGACAACGACGATGTGTTCGTCGCGAACGGCGAAGGCATGGTGCCTTCCAACGCCCAAAACTGGTGGACCATGCAGCCATGGACCGGCCAAACCGACTTCTACGGCAATCTCTATGGGGCCGGCGCGGGTGGTGATCCGCCGAATCAAGCGCCGTTGGGTTTCATGGATCCCGCGGTCGTCCAGAACTGGGGCCGAGAAACGCACCCCTACGTCAAGAGCATCGACCTGTTCGTCAGCCCGGGTGCCGCCAACGACAGCGACCCCAAGTTCGCTCCTGTCAACGACTCGCGTGCGGGCAAGACCAGCTACATGTTCAACGGCTGCGTCAGCCGCATGTCCCAGACGGCGATCAGCAAGCCGTCCGACCTGGTGATCTTCTCCACCCGTGCGACCACCGTCAAGGAAGCCATCGTGTCGCCCAGACGCAACTTCTTCACCGACGGCGCGATGCACGCGAACGACGCGGACATCTCCTGGGCCGGCTTCAACTTCAACAAGGGTGCCAACTACGGCATCGCCGACGGTCATGCGCGCTTCATCCGCCGCAAGGCGCTGAAGTTCAAGCAACTCGGATACTGGGAGTGGGTCTTCATGGACAGCCGTGGCCAGTGGGTGGACCCGGCAACCAACCCGACGATGGACTCCGATCCGGACCTGGGTCTGAACTATTGGGGAACCTGGGGCAGCTGCGATCCGTCTCGAGTGCCGTAGACATGACCCAGATCGCAAAACCACGGTGCTTGACGTTAGCCACGAGGCTCATCCTTTTGGCTGGCATGGTCCTCGGAGTTCTCGCCGGTTGCAGCACCGACGAGAATCCTGTCTCTCCACAAAAGATGCAGGAAATCCGGCAGAAGGAAGCGGAAGAACGAGCCAACTTCCAACCTCCGTCCACCAGCAGATGACCGCTGGCGCAAGATGCAGATGAGGTGGCTCCATTCTCACCGAACCGCAAGGGGGCTGGGCCTCGCAGCAATGGCGGCAGGCTCGGCCCTCATGGTGGCTCCCATCGTCTGGATGTTGAGCACCTCGCTGAAGACGGAAGGCGAGGTGCTCAGCGCAACACCGAAATGGATCCCAGACCAACCGACCCTTGAAAACTACCTAGAACTGTTCAGAAGGTCCGCCGAGTTTCCCATCGCGCGCTGGTTCGCAAACTCGCTCGGCGTCGCCCTGGCAGTGACCCTCTTGACCCTATGGGTCACCAGCATGGCCGCTTATGCGTTCGCTCGCCTAGAGTTCAAGGGTCGAGACACGCTCTTTTTGGCCGTCGTCGCCACCATGATGATCCCGGGTCAGGTCTGCCTCATTCCGGTGTATCTCATCGTACAATTCATCGGCTGGAACGACTCCTATCCCGCCCTGATCGTTCCGGGGCTGGCCAGCGCCTTCGGCGTGTTCCTACTGCGCCAGTTCTTCATCGCCATCCCACGCGAGTTGGAGGAGGCAGCGATCGTCGACGGCGCTGGACGGTGGACGCTGTACTGGCGAGTCGTTCTTCCTATCGCTCAGCCAGCCATGGCCACATTGGCGATCTTCACATTCCTCGCGTCTTGGAACGATTTTGTCTGGCCGTTGATCGTGACTTCGGACATCACCATGCGAACCCTGCCCGTCGGGTTATCGATTTTTCAAGGGCGGTATACAACCGAATATGGCATCACCATGGCGGCTGCTGCAATCGCATCGCTGCCTGTCATCGTTGCGTTCCTGTTCTTCCAGAGGCGGATCACCGAAGGGATCGCCTTGACCGGCCTGAAAGGATAGCCAATGCTCCCCACATTCTTCGCAGTCATGATACTCACGGATACCTACCGGAACCCGATCTGGAGCAAGGACTTCCCCGACCCATTCATCACCCGCGATGGCGATACGTTCTACGCATATGGAACGCACAACAGCCCCCATGGCTTTCAACTCATGTCCTCTAAAGATCTGGTGACTTGGACGCATCTGGGCGCGGTTGGAAAGCCGTCTTGGTCCTCGGAGCAGATGTGGGCACCGGAGGTCTACCCGTGGCAAGGCAAGTGGCGCATGCTTTACTCGGCACTCAACCCGGTCACCAAGAAGCGCGACCTTGCGATTTCCGTTGCAGACCATCCGCGTGGGCCGTTTGAGCACCAGACGGTGCTGATCAAGGGCATTGACGAGAACGACAGACCAGGAGAAGACGGAGCGATCGACCCTTGCTTGTTTGTCGAAGCCGGACGACCATACCTGCTGTACATCCGCGAGGCCAAGCCGCGGGCACTCAAGATCGTCGAGCTTTCAGCCGACCTCCTCAAAACGATCGGCGATCGCAGGGTACTCCTTGAAGCCGACCGTGAACTCGAGAAAGGCGTATTGGATGCACCGACTCTTGTGCATCGCAACGGTGTCTACTGGCTATTCTATTCGTCCGGATGGTTCCAATCTTGGAAGCGCGACGCTTGCTATCGAGTGTGGGCCGCTCGATCGAAGTCTTTGCTCGGTCCATACACTAAGCCCGACAAGCCTGTTCTGGATACCGCGCCTGGACATATCTACTCGCCAGGCCACCAATCGATTATCGAGTTGCCTACAGGAGAGTGGTGGATTGCCTATCATGCGTGGGACGCTCAAGGCGAGCCGATGTACGGGCATAATGACAAGGGACGGACGTTACGGCTGGATCGCCTGCATTGGGAGGCAAACGGGCCCCGGACCGACGGTCCGACAACCGATCCCCGACCCGTTCCACGCCTGCGGTAACTTGTTGCTAAACTTCATCTGGGCTCCGCGTCCAATTGGCCGTGCCGAGGTCTCGATGGCAGAAGCACACCCTTGGCAACGAATGTACCGTGGGCCCATAGCTCCCGGACGAGTATGCAGGATCGCCTTTGGGGAGGATGGTGCGCGCAACACCAAGGCCTTGGCGCGGTCTGGGCTGTCCATGTGACCGGGACCTGACGGCGACCATTGTCGAAGGACTGGGGCGGGAGTCTGCAGATCAGGGCGCGCAAAGGTTCGGACCCGCGGTATTGCCAGGCTGGCGGGACGCGCGCCAGCCAATGTCCAGTTCCGCACGCGCCCTTCCTAGGCCACGGGAGGTGACGAACTTGGCCCAGGACCGTCGTACGCTAGCACAGCCCTCGACGCCACGAAGCGACTCCATCCAGAGTCGCCGATTCGGAGCAGGTCTTCCGTTGACACCGACGCCAACCCGCACGACATGTGCAGGTTTTGGGTTCGAAACTTGGTGGGCCGTGTAGGGCTCGAACCTACGACCCGCTGATTAAGAGTTCCCCGGTCGGCAGTGTATCTATGTCTGCTGTCGTCCGCGTTGAACCTGATTTCAGGTTCATTCTTGCATCGTCCGTCCACCACCGTTCGCATGTTTCCCCCTCCTAAACTGTCATCCAAACTGTCAATTCGCGTGCTAAACTGTCAAACGTCATGGCGCGCAAAACCAAAGGACGAAGAGAGCCCGGAAGCGGCTCGGTGTTCAAGAGGGCCGACGGGCGGTGGGTCGCCCAGGTCCTCCTCGACTACAAGGACGGCAAGGCCCGCTACAAGACCTCCTACGCCCGCTCGGAGAAGGATGCCGTCGCCAAACTCAACGAGGCCATCGCCGCCGTCGCCACGGGCAGGCACGTCCCCACCCAGCGGGTCACGGTCGCCCAGTTCGTCGAGGAGTGGCTCGAACAGACCGTCAAGCCCCACCGGGCGCCCAAGACCTACGCGTCGTACCGCCAGCTCTACGAACACCATCTCAAGGCATCCATCGGCAGACTCGACCTCAAGAAGCTGACCCACATGCAGGTGCAGCGCCTGATCAACGAGAAGACCGAGGACGGGTACGCGCCCAACACCGTGGACCGAATCCGCGCCACGCTCCGCTCCGCGCTCACCATCGCCTGGCGGCAGGGCTTGATCGCGGAAAACGTCGCCCAGCGTGTGTCCGTGCCCAAGAAGGTGAAGAAAGACCCGACGTTCCTCCAGCCCGAGGAAGCCAAGCGCCTGATCGAGGTCGCGGGTCAAACACGATTCGGCAACCTGATCGAGGTCGCCCTGCACACCGGCATGCGCATCGGCGAGGTCACGGGCCTGCGCTGGTCCGACGTCGACTTCGAGAACGAGATTCTGCGCGTCCGGGTGCAACTCCAGCGGGTGGATTCGAAGCTCGTGCTGCGCGAGCTCAAGTCCGCTTCCAGCCGCCGCAGTCTTCCACTCACCGCTCGGGCCCTCGACGCCCTGCGACGGGAGAAGGCCGAGCAACTGCTCTTGAAGTCGGTTCTGGGCGAAAGGTTCGCCAACCCGATGGACCTGGTGTTCCTGAACGCCGAAGGCAGGCCGATGGACCAAAAGCACGTGCACAAGCACCTGAAGTCGGCTCTTTCGGGCGCGGGCTTGCCGGACGTGTCGTTCCACTCGCTGCGGCATA
>JANJTQ010000090.1 GCA_024711005.1 Opitutaceae bacterium
AAACCATGCTCGGCCAAGGCGACCGAGGCGGAGGTGGGCCAGCGGCCCATGCCGCCGAGGGCAACGCCGGCCCAGCTTGGTTTCCTTCTCACCCGCAGGGCGCAAGCAGAGCGTCGGGTTATTTTGAAGACAGCGCCTAGCCCGCGTCCGAAACGAGTAATCAAACGCCAGCCCGTCGACCCTCCTTGCGATTTTCGTGACGATCCTCCGACCTCCCGTTTCCGGGTTCGGCCTCAGATTTCAGGTCTCAGGTCTCAGGTTTCAAGTTTCCGGTTTCAGCTCTCAGGTCTGGCTTTCGCCCTACGCCTCCGGCGCCACATACCCCTTCGGACCACCCAGCGCCATAAAGCGCCGATGCACGACCAGCATCGCCGCCAGCGCCAGAAATGCCAACCCCGCGCCGGCGATAAACGTGTGGCGATACACATGCCCCGTCAGATCGAGATACCGCCCCATCAACGGAGGCAGCACGGCAAAACACGTCGCGGCCATCAACCCGGCCGCCGAGGCGAACTGCGCAAACTTCGCCCGCGGATACAACCGCTGCCCGATCGACGCCGTCGCCGTGAAATACACGCCCGACAACACGCCATGCGCCACAAACGCCACCGCGAAACTCCGCGCGTCGTCGGCCATAAACCCCGCCCACAGCGCCATCACCCCATAAAGTGCGATCGAAATAATCCCGAGCCGCAGCGGATGAAGCAGATCGGCCAGCCAGCCCAGGAAAAACGACATGATCAACGACACGGTAAAAGTCAGCGCGATGTACTTTCCATAAGCGTCCATGCTCATGCCCACCGACTTCGCATAGAAAACGCCGAACGTGTTGACAGGACCGAAGGCGATCATCGCCAACGTGGTCGCGGCGAAGATCCATAGATAATGACGACTGGCGAAACACTCGCGCGCATAGGCGATGGTCCCGGCGACAAACCCCTTCAACACCGACGCCCCTTCGCCCGCGGCAGGGGGCGGCGGAGGCGGATACACCCCTTCCTTCACCCGCAAGCACATCAACGTAAACCCTCCGCCGTAGATCACGCCCACGCCGATGAAAATCCAGAAATAGTACTCCTCGGCGTGCCCCATCAGCCAGAAATTGAATACGATTCCAGCCGCCAGACTCACCGCGCGAAACAGTCCGAAAAACCGACCGATCACCTCCTGCGGCACCACGTCGTTGATAAGCCCGCCGAGCACGGCATTGGCGACCACGCTGGCAACCTCGAATACCGTCCAGAACAACCCGAATGCAAGCAACACACAGGCCTCCGGTCCGGGCGAACCCGCGCCCAGCCAGCTGTGCAACGCGCCACCCATGCGCGGCGTGAAGGCGAGTCCGATCATCGACAAGGCGGCGATGGGCGTGGGAATTAACAAATACGGAATGCGCCGACCCCAACGACCGCGATGCCGGTCGGAGCGCACGCTGATGACCGGCCCGAGAATCATGCCGAGGGCGGCCGGCAGAGAGCCGACAAGCAGGCCCACGATCATGTCGGACGCTTGAAAGTTCTTAAGAAACAACTGGGCCACCGGGACGACGGAACGCTCCTTGAGCCACCAGGCAAAATCGCCCCACAACAGCCAGGCAAACAGTGCAACCAGACCGCCGGTGGTATAAGTCAGGGTGCCCGCCCGCCACGTGCGTTCCGCTCCGGCGGTGGCGACAACCGGATCCTTGGGCGGACTGGAAAGGGATGATGGGGTCATTGAGGTCCCGATAGAGTGACGCCACCGCCGAATAACTTCAGTCCCCGACAAGAACCAACCGGTTGAAACCCTCCGAAACGTACATAAACGTCGCTCCGAAAGTGAAGTGGCATGGGCATCCTGCCCATGATCCGACACGCACTTCCACGGGCAGGAATGCCCGTGCCACTCTCAACCCATCGCCTGCAAGCAGGCTCACACTCATCCAATCTGAAGCGGGCCGCCCACTTTTTTGTGACGTTGCGCGGTTCAGCCGAGAACACTTCCCTCCAAATCGCCTATGAGCCCCCTGCATTTTTTGGCCCTATCCGCCGCCGCCCTGCCCCTCGCGTGCGCCAGTCCCGAGCCTTACGCGGGCCTGGCTGGCAAATCCGACTCGACGTCCGAAAAAATCCCCTTCGACGCCACGCGCTGGACGTTGGCCTGGGCCGAGGAATTCGACCGCCCCGGCGCTCCCGACCCCGCCGTGTGGACGCCTGAGAAAGGCTATGTCCGTAACGGAGAAGCCCAATATTACACGAGCGGCCGCCCTGAAAACGCCCGCGTGGAAAACGGCCTGCTCGTCATCGAGGCTCGCCGCGACGGCTGGGAAGACAAACCGATCACTTCCGCCAGTCTCACCACCAAGGGCAAACGCCCCTTCCTCTACGGACGGATTGCGGTGCGCGCCAAGATCCCCACCGGACGCGGCACCTGGCCTGCAATTTGGACGCTCGGCGAAAACGTCAACCAGGTCGGCTGGCCCGCGTGCGGCGAGATCGACATCCTGGAAAACGTCGGTTTCGAGCCGCGCAAAATCCACGCGAACATCCACTGCAAAACCTACAATCACACCAAGCGCACGGGCAAAGGACGCGGTATCAACACGGATGCCCCGTGGTCGCAATTTCATGAATACGCGGTCGAGTGGTACGAAAACCGGCTGGAGTTCTTCTTCGATGACACGCGGTATTTCGTTTTCCGGAAGGAGTCCGACGATCCCGCCGTGTGGCCGTTTTCGAAACCCCAGTACCTGATCCTCAACCTCGCCATCGGCGGCGGCTGGGGCGGACAAAAGGGCATCGACGAAAGCCTCTTCCCCCATCGCTTCGAAATCGACTACGTCCGCTATTACCAGCTCAAGGAAACGCCCTGACGAATACAGGTGGCAGCCGAGGTAACGAGGCCGGGGTTTTCTTTAGCCACATCCAACCAGCCTCGTTACCACGGCTGCTACGCGTAACCGCATCGCGCCAGCGTTCGACAGAGTCACCGGATCCGACGCCGCATATTACCCGAACGGCCGGGCGGTTTCTTCGCCGCCTTCGAAAAAGAATCGAGCGGCAAGGGCCAGGTGAAATCGGGGGGCAGTCCAAGGTTGTCGCCATTCCCCTCGCCTCCGTCATCGACTCCGTCCACTCCCACACTCCAGAGGCGCGGGACATCCAGATCCAAACGCAACGCTCCCTCGCCAAACGGATCTTGAGGCGGCTCGACGAGCACTCCGGCGGCGATAAGGTCGCTCCAGGTAGCCGGCCGGCCGTGAACCCGCCAAGCCAGCAAACCGATTAACGCACGCCGCTGCGCCTCCCGGCGAAAGACGGTCACGGAGATCGGCTCCCATTGAGAGGTGGCGATGACCAGGAAGAGCTTGCCCACGGGATTCTCGATGTGCGCAACGATGGCGTTGGCCTGATCGATCTGTTCCGGCGTGGGCACCTCCTCTTGAGTGGCATAACGCAGCAGCGCTCCGAGTTCCTCGGCGTAACCGCGCAGACGTCGATAGGTGTGCGTCGCGCTCAAACCGCGCGGGTGACGCGGATCGCCAAACGCCGCGATCCACCCCGCGACATCGTCGGCGGCTGCTTGCAATGTCGCCTCGCGGTCGAACGGCTCGCGCCCGTCGGGAGGGGTCGCAAGGCGTGGCTCCCCTTCCGCCGGCGGCAACGGTGGCGCCATGCCCAGGGAGCCGATACTGCTCAACAAGAGATCGACATCGCGGGTCTGCGGCAGGCGATCGATGACCACGCGGGTGAAAAAGGTGAACTCGCCGCGAAACGCGCGGATCAGCGCATCGGTTGCCAGACGATCATCGTTCGCAAGCGCGGCTTGCAGACGAATGACGATCGGCTTCGGCAGATCGCCTTGCCGGACGAGCCAGTAAATCCCATCCAACGCGAGCTGCCACAGCCCGTTGGCTTGAATAAGCGGGATCAGTCCCTCCTGCGTCGAAAGCATCGCCCGGGCGAGCGCGAGGTTGTCGAGAGAGAGCTGAAGAGCGGCTTCGTGACGGCCCTCCAGCCAAGTGGTCTTCATGAGCGCCAGACGAACAACCGCGAGTTGGCGCAACGAATGGTGATCGGGAAACGGAGTTTCCGGCCCGTGCAGGGCGGGGAGTTGAAACTCCTCGTTTTCGAGCAAGACGAGTTCGGACAGCACCGGGGCGGCCGCCGCGAGCCAGGCCTTCAACTCGGGATCGTTATAAAGTCCGGCGTCATCATCCAGCGGCGACGACAGCGCCTGTAGTTGTCCGGCAATGACAGAACTCTCCGGCACGAGTCGCGGAAACAACGGCCGCCACCGGGTGAGCGCGTTTCGTTCGGCGGAGAGCTCAACACGCGGAAGGAGGCACTCGCGCCAAGGACTTTCGGTCTCTGCCTCGACCCGCCCAACCCAAGGAGCAATTACACCGATCAAGGCAAGGAGCAGGACGGGGCGACACATAATAGAGGGTGTTCTGAAGGGATATCCCGCGTGCAGCCAGCCCGGTCGTACGTGCACCACCGCTCTCACGGAAGACGCATACAGATAAACGGGGTTTGAGAACTCCGAAAGAGGGGCTCACTTGAGAGTTCATATAGCGTGGAGCAGTCGCATCCCTACTTCAGTTTGGGTCGGCTTCATCGCAGATTAAAGCGGCTGCGGGTTGCCCACCGGTTGACCAAGGAACGTGGCACGAGGCGGGCAAGTCACTGGGGTGTTCAGTTAGACGTAGGTGATCTTATACTCTTGAAACTATAGAGGGTTCGTAATCGACGGAGTGCGCAGCACGGAGATGGCGTCGTGAAGCGCAGCGCAACAGCCCCGAGCGACAGCGAGCGGGTGAACCCAGTGAACAAAAGCTGCTCAACGCGTTTTCCTTATTTTGGCACGCCGGTATTCGCCGTGCTATGGTTGGCCTGTGGGTTCATCTTTGTTCCTTTCGGATTGAACGCATACCATCACATACCCGGTTGGCTTGTGGGGTTCACGAACCCCATAACATCATCCAAATCACCAATAATTCCATTTTCACCTGCAGAAACGATGGTAACCTTTCCCCCGTTTATACTTAAAACATAAGGCGAACCCCATGGGTCGATCCACTTCCCATTTTTGGCAAATCGAAGCTGATCATGCGAAATGATACTTGGGCCAAATCCCCGCCCCCCTGCACCAGATCCTATCAAACATTGAACCACACACAGCGTGTTATTAGCGCCATCAATACA
>JANJTQ010000122.1 GCA_024711005.1 Opitutaceae bacterium
AGCTTATTCGCAAAATCCCGTGCTTGAGCAGCACCACGGCTAAACCCGATAATATCAGCATCCAAGTCGCCTTGGGCGATGAATCCTCCAGCGGCATCAAGCATCTCCTTTACGCGAGATTGGCCTCCATAGCCAAAGGCCAAGCCAAACGGATTCATCAGGCCGTCATTAGTGCCGACACCTGGCAAATATTTGGAGTTTTTGCCCTCGTAGTATTTCCACAGGATATAGACATTGGTTTCGTTGCCCGCCGCCTCTTGTTTATAGCCGTCGTTTTTAGTGCCATCAAAGGCATACAGGGCCAAACCCAGCGGATCGACGAACCGGACGGGATCGTTATCGACCATTCCATAGAGATTAATTCCTCCGACCTCACCAATGGGGTCCCTGCTGAGCCACCGCCCAGTGCTCGGATTGTAGTATCTGAAGCCGTAGTACAAATGCCCGGCTCCACTGTCCGTGTATTTAGTGCTGAAGCCGAACGGCAGGGTATTCGCCACGCCGGTCCGCACGAGCGGTTCGCCGAAGGCGCCGTAGCCGGCGCGACCGGCCACAACGGCGGTCGCGGTGTTGATATACGCAACGACGTTGCCGTTGGCATCAGAGCTGGCCGCAAAGGTGTGGTTCGCCGTGTTGCTCCACAACAGACCGCCCGCCCCTCCCGCGCCCTGCGTCGTTCCACTCAGATCCAGACCCCACACATGCGTGCGCAGGACGGCATTGCTGTTCAGCGCGTCCAACTCGGCCACCATGTTCCAGCCGTCATAAAGGAATCGATAATCGGCGGTCGTCGTCCACGTACCCCCGGAAACGTTCCATTGCTTGACCGTTTTCCCGATGCGCCGGCCTTGGGAGTCATAAGCAAATTCCAAGCGCTGCTTGAGGTCGGGGTGAACCGCAGCGACGGCAATCCGGGTTTCCATGGCAACGAGCCGGTTTTCCGCATCCCATGAGTAACTCCAGCGCCCGTCTTCCTCGAGGTTGCCGTCGTCGTCGTGCACGAAACTCTCGGGCGCGAGCGGCAGGAACGCGGTACGGGTCTCCGTCGCCATCTGGTCCGGTGGTCCAAGTTTCACCGCGTCGATCATGACGGCACCTTTTACCGGCGCGGCGCTGTTATCCAGCGTTAACTCGCGATAAAACTCCTTCCCTGTGCGCGTGGTTTCCAGCCCGTCCACCACGACCTCGGCGTCGGCGTGCGCTTCGCCCCGCACGTCCACGAATCCCGGCACCGTGCGGACGTCGTATTGGTTGAGCAGGTTGGCGCCCGACGTGTAGCTCGCGGTGCGGCCATTGGCCACGGCCTCGGTGCGGTTGCCGATATCGTCGAATGTAAAACCGAAGCTGTGCCCCGGGAGCGGTGTCGTGTTGTCGGCGAGTCGTTTTTGAGCAGAGGCCACCTGACCGAGGTCATCGTATCCGTAGGCCCAGCGACGGGTGTCTTCATGTTCCACACCCACCCGCTGGTTGGCGTCGTTGTAAGTATAATTTCGATACACCTTCTGAACACCCGCAACCGTGGAGGTCACCCGCCGGATGCGGTTGATTGAGTCCAACTCGCGCCCATGCCGGACGCGCTCGACGTTGACGCGCTTGATGACGGTCTCGTCGTGCGCGGATGTGCCGGCTGCGTAACCGAGGCGGGCCTGATGATAACCTTGGGAAACGGCATCGAGGCGTCCAGCGGCATCATAATCGTAACCCACGGCGTAGCCGGTGTCCGTCGAGAAGCTTTGAGGACGGCGGTGCGAATCGTAACCACGCGTGAGACTGCGTCCGGAAAGCAGTCCGGTGCCGCTGTAGGTTTCGCCTTCAAGGCGGAAGGTGGCGGGATCGTAGTTGCGGGTGAGCAGGCCGGCTTCGTCGGTTGTGGTGTGGAGACGGCCCAGACGGTCATAGGTGTGCGCGACCGGCGGGGTGTCGTCCGAATAGGCGATTTCATTGAGGTCTCCGGCGTCGTTGTAGTCGTAGGTGGTGACAAGGGGTTCGCCGTTGTGTGTACGAACCCACTGACGCGTGCCTAAACGGCCCGACGCCCAATAGGTGTAGCTGGGCCCCTGGCCGTCGTTGTAGCGCTTATTGTCGAGCCACCCGCGCTGGGGGTTGTAGTTCCAAGTGGTCGTGGCCTTGCCGGTATCGCCCGAGAAGTCCTGCCAGGTGGCGAGAGTCTTGACGCGGCCTTGTGAATCATAGGTGTATTCCTGCGGATAGGTGCGGCCGCCCCAAACGCGCTTCACCTGGCCGTCGGGCCAGTAAGTGGTGTGGGTGATGGCTCCGTCGTGCGTTTGCACGGAACTGACGCGCCCGGCATCATCGTAACCGTAGGTGGTCGTCTGCGCGTCGTAGCCGGGGCCGGAACGAGCGGTGTCGGGATCGGGTGTTGTGACGGTATGAACCCGATCTGTGCCCGGGTAGTAGTTTGTCGTAGTAGACCGGTTCAGCGCATCGGTGACGGTCTCAAGGCGTCCGTGCGTATCGTAACCGTAAGCGGACGAGGTCACCGTCTGTCCGGCGGAGTCACGGCGAGTCTCGGACTGAAGTCGCCCGTCCGAAAACACACGTTCAACCGATGTGGAGTCCGGGTAGGTGGTAGTAACCGTGCGGATGCCGGCGACAGGACCGAAGTTCGTAACGGTCGTGGTGGTGATGCCGGCCTCCGTAAGCCAAGTGGTGAGGCCATCAAGTGACGTATCCGTTTGAGTGAGCTGCCGCGGAGTGTCGGCGTCGTCCTCGGGCCACACCTCGACTGTAGTGCGTCGGACGGGCGTGCCGTCGTCGCGAGTCGTAACGATGCGGGAAGTGCGGGCGATACGATCGATGCCGTCGTGCTCAATCTCGGCACTCCAATCCAAATCGGACGCCGTTTCGGCCAGTTCTCCTCGTTCATTGTAGGAAAAGACCGTCTGAAACCCATCTTCGTCGGACACACGACTCACCCGCGGGCTCAAAGCGTTCACATAGGAATAATCGATGTAATTGTAGTCGCCAGAAGAACCATACGGATCGGGGGTCACGGTATAGAGGGGACGGCCCAGCAGGTCAGGGAAAGTCATCATCCATTCGATTTCCTCGCCGCTATCGCCCACCTTGATTTCGCGAGTGTAGTAATTGCCGAACCAATACGACGACGAAATGGACTCCTCATATTTCACGTGGGCGACCGCCGTTCCAGAAATCTCAACAAGCTTGCCGTCCCGGGTGTAAGTTTCGATGCGCGTGCCTTGGTCGGGGAAGGTCGTGGTCCTGACGGTTTCGCCGATTGGAAGGACCTGTTCCGCAAAGAGGGTTTGATTGCCTTGCTCGGTAACGGAGAGGGTGCGCCCGGCGACATCGCGTACTTCACGGCGTTGTTCGATTTGGCTCTCGTCGGTGCCGATGCGAACGGTCACATAATTCAGGTCGCCTCCCACGAACTCAGTGAAGGTTTTTGTGGTGATGCCTGCGCGCGTCGTGCCTTCAAGCTGGCGGAAGTCGTCGTAATGATAATCCGTGCGAATACCCTCTCGATCCACGGAATATTCCAAACCGCAACAGCCGTATTGAAACAGTTCGTGGGTGCCATCGCCGTAGTCTCGACGTGTGACCCGACCGAAGTCGTCAAACTCCGTGGCTTCGGAGAAGCGGATCACCTGGCCCGAAGGAACATCGTAGGCAGTTTCAGAAATCATTTCGCCGACGTCGTTGGTCACCGTGACGGTCTTGGTTCCGGAAACAAGAACCGCGCCGTCGTCGGCTATTACGCTATCCAACGGAAAGTTGGGCGTAGCGGCGGCTTTGTAGGCGGCTGTAAGCGCGCCGTCATAAACGGTGGATTCGATTCCGTCGGCGATACGGCGATAAACGGTGATGCGTCCGGTCCCGTCAGGCTGAATGTCGCGAAACTCCCTACCGGCAAATTCCGGATTGGGGTACCATTGATTATAGTAGGTCTTGATGGTCGTCAGGTTGGTCGGATCGTCCAAATCCGCGTCGGCATCGCTAGCGTGCTGGATAGTGGTCTGATCGTAATCGTGAATGCGGTGCTCAAGCTTGGTGACATAGACGTCTCCGTCGGCATCGATAATACCCTCCGAATAACGGGAGTAATCTTGGTCCGGGCCGGTTTTATACGACTTTCGAAAGCGAATTGCCGTCGCGGCATCGAAGGTTGTGTTTCCCCATGGAGATGTGACGTATTCGGTATGCCCTCCGTTGTAATAGTGGTATTTCTCCCAATAGCCCGAGGGCTCGATTTTCGACTTCAGACGGGCGATGTAAGCACCCGAGCTCTCGTCGGTGGTTTCATAATAATCGTAGGCAGTAGTGAGCGCCGCGCCGTCGGGATCAACCACCTCTTCGATGAGTTCTTCCTTGTTGAGGGCAAGCGGCGTGGTGTTCCACGAATAGCTCTTAAAGGTGAGCGTGCGTTTGCTTAGCACGTTTTCGGTCTCATCGGTTTCGATGATGGTTTCCTTGCGCAAACCGGGACCGGGCGATGGCTCGGTGATGCGTTTCACGACTCGCTGCTTCGTTCCTGCTCCGCTCGTCATCACCCAGTTAGCCGCCGCGTCATCCCACAGATAAAGAGTCTGCGAAAGCGTGCTCGATCCAGCGGTGACCACAACGTTGACCTTGTTCAGCGGGATTGTTTGGTCCGGGTTGGAAATGGTGACCACGCGGTAAGGACTGCCGGTGATTTCGAAGATTCCCTCGGGCGTCAGGGGACCTTGGAACTCCTTCTTATAGAAGCGAACCGCATAGGAAAAGTCGTCGATGATCACTACGTCCACAAGAGCCTGCGGGGTGCTCACCTGACGGATATATTGGCCTCCTCCCGGAATGGTTGCGTAAAGAGGCTTTGCTTCGCCGTTGCCACGAAGCTTAAGACGTGTAGGCGACGCCAAATCGTCCATCTTCAGTTCTTCGTCAATATAGAGGGTTCCGGCGCTCTCGCCGGAAGCCTGCCCCAAGCTCATTATAATATTAACGCATTCGTTTTTTGTCGTTGTTTCGCCTGCAATGCAGGAAGAGCACGGACATTCCAAGGTGACGAACAATTCATCGACACGCCGGGTAAAGACCGGATTCACGAAGGCCTTGAAACTCCACACCTTGGAACGCGACACCGCGTACACCGATAGCCCGTCCTGCGGCGGGGGCGGCTCCACTTCGATATCGAAAGCGAGCGCCTCGCTCTGCTCAGGACCAAAGATCTCCTCGTGTTGATACAGGATACCGCCCGAAAAACTGGTGATACTATGAAAAGGCTCAATGATCGTAGTCTCGCTGGATGTAATAGCGGAGCCTGGTATTGGGAAAAGCCCGACCTCCTGATCATAACGCGTGAGAGATTCGGAAACGGACGAATATAGCGTGACGGTCCCCTTCCAGAGGCGGGCGTCCACCGAGACCTCGCCCAAATGCCTCCACGTCATAAATTCGCGGAATGAATCCCAACCATTATCAGGATCAACCCATTTTCGATTAAGGAACTGCTTATAGTAAGCACCGTCATTGCCGTACCTGTAGATTTCATCCCATGTAGCCACCTCACCCGAAGGGCTCGACGGCGAATGGGGCTCGGGCACTTCCGCGAAACTTGCCTGCACTTGAGCGATGGCATCGGCACGCACCAATCCCTCTCCGATCCCGAATTCATGCGTGGTGGAACGGGCGCTTGCGTTAAGCTCCGCTGTGCCCAAATTGTGCATGTAGCTGATCAACTCGGTAAAAACCGCGACATAGTTATTTCGATCAATGACATCATAGTCGGGAACAGAATAGTAATCGTCGTAGCCCAAGTCTTCCTTGGGGGCACCCTTTATAAACATAAAATTGGCGGACATCATCTCATAATAGAGCGCCTCCACCAACGACGCCGCAAAGTCCTCATCGACCAAGTCCCATCCGTAAAATCCGTCTTTGGGATACACACCGGCGTCGATTTTCTTCTTGTTCGGCGGCCAATACGCTGGGGCCGAATAAACCATACTACCGCGCTCTTGCCACGCCCTCATGGCCGCCTCGATGTTGATCACCTTTCGTTTCTCGGTGCCTCCCATCGCGATGGCACCGGAGCAGATCGCCAGGATAAAAAGCAAGAACGCCGGTCTCCATTGAGCCGCGTTTATCGATAGTTTCGTCATTGTCTGCTGGACTGAAAGATTTCCCGAAAGGAGGTGCGCAGGTGATCGGCCTCAGGGCGTATATACCACCAGCCCGAGGGGATTGGCTTCCAAAGGGTCCCCGCCTGCGCCAAGCGACTGTTGATAAAGTTCAAGATAGGTTAGCCCGCCGGTCAGCTGCGTGGCATCGGCTGCATTGAAGGGATTGAGCCCGTTTTCAATTTCCCAGCCGTTGGGAATGCCGTCCGCGTCGAAGTCCGCCGTGTAGGGATCGGTCGCGGGCTGATCCGTGTAGCGCAGCCGCAGGAAAAATTTATCGGTGCCGCTCGAAACGGTGAGACCGTAGACCAAGGACTCACCAGCGCCTTGCTCGATGATGGGCAGGTAGTCCCACGACATCAGAGTTTCCGAAAACAGAATAAAATAGGTGCGTCCGGTTGTGCCGTTCCAAGAGAAGCGGAAAGCGCCGGTGTCGACATCCTGGCTCAGAACGGAGCCCTCGTTCTGGTCGTTGACCGCATACGAAGCCGCGGGGATCAGAGGTAGAAGGGCGAACAAAGGACGAGGCGAGATCTTCATGGT
>JANJTQ010000123.1 GCA_024711005.1 Opitutaceae bacterium
GACGCTCTTCCGATCTGGCGATGCCGAAGTCGGCGATCTTCACCCGGCCCAGACGATCGACGAGGATGTTTTCCGGTTTGATGTCGCGGTGGATCAGTCCGCGGTCGTGCGCGTATTGGAGCGCATCGCAGAGCGGCGGAACGATCGCGAGGGCTTCGCGCGGGGCGAGCCGACCGGCGGAGAGGAGTTGCCGCAGGTTCACGCCGTCCACGAACTCCATCAGGATAAAATAACGTCCGGCGGAGGTGCGGCCGTATTCGTAGAGCGTGACGATGCCGGGGTGGTTGAGTTGGGCCAGCGAACGGGCTTCGCGGGCGAAGCGCTCGGAGAAACTCGGGTCGGCATCAAGGCCGGGGCGCAAAATTTTGAGGGCGACGAGTCGGTCAAGATCGCGCTGACGGGCCTTGTAGACGGCGCCCATGCCGCCGCGCCCGAGCAGTTCGATGATTTCCAATTGAGGAAATTCCTCGGCGAGTTCGGCGGGCGAGGGGAGCGGGACGGATGAATCGGCCGTGGTCGATTCCGTTTGTGTGGCAAGGCCGAGCGCGAGAAGGGCGGCCGGATCCGGAGCATCGGTGGATAGGGCGGGGCCGGGCGGGCGAGGTGGGCCGGAAAGAGGGGGATCGGATGAGGTCATGGTGGCCGGAGCGAAGAGGCTCCTGTCACTAACTGAGGAATCGGCGGGTAAACGTTACGGATTATTTCAATCGGGCGACAAGAGGTTCCCTGCGAGAGGTCCGTAGGCTTGTCTCGTTGTTCGGGACGCGGGCTGAAGCTCCGCGCTGCGAGGAGGCGGATATTGCTCTCCGCAATTCGTACTCCGTAATCCCCGCGACTTGCATCTGCCTTAAATAATTTGGCTCTCATTTTACCGAGGGCTGCATACGGTGCCGCATGGAAAAACGTAAATTTGCCGAGCTCGGGTTGTCCACCGAGGTGTTGAAGGCCGTGGACAAGATGGGCTTTGAAGAGGCTTCGCCCATCCAAACCGCGGTCATCCCGTTGCTGCTCGCCGGCAAGGATGTCATTGGTCAGTCCGCCACCGGCTCCGGCAAAACCGCGGCGTTCGGCGTGCCGGCCGTCGAGAAAGTCGACGCCAAAAAGAAGGTCGTGCAGGTCCTCATCCTTTGCCCCACGCGCGAACTCGCCGTGCAGGTCGCCGAGGAGATTGCCAAGCTCGCCGCCTTCAAACCGGGCGTGCGCGAGGTGCCGATCTTCGGCGGTCAATCCTATGAGCGTCAGTTCCGCGCCCTCGAGGCCGGCGCGCAGATCGTCATCGGCACGCCCGGCCGCGTCATGGATCACATGGAGCGGGGTACGTTGAAGTTGGACAACCTCAAGATGGTCGTCCTGGACGAGTGCGATCGCATGCTCGACATGGGCTTCCGCGACGACATCGAGAAGATTCTTTCGGTCACGCCGTCTTCGCGTCAGTCGTTGTTTTTCTCGGCCACGATGCCGCCGGCGATTCAGGCGATGATCAATCGCTTCATCCCCAATCCCGAGTGGGTCAAGATCGCCGCTCAGGCGCAAAACGCTCCGAAGGTCGATCAGGTCTATTTCGAGGTGGATCGCCGCTACAAAATCGACGTGCTCACGCGTCTGATCGATCTCCACGATTTCCGCTACGGCATCATTTTCTGCTCCACCAAGATCATGGTGGACGAGCTCGACGAACACCTGCACGCGCGCGGTTACATGACCGATCGTCTGCACGGCGACATCACCCAGGCGCAGCGCACGCGCGTGATGGAGAAATTCAAACGTCGCGGTTTCGAGTTTCTCGTCGCCACCGACGTGGCGGCGCGCGGCCTCGATGTGGACGACCTGGAGGTTGTATTCAATTTCGACCTACCGAACGACGCGGAAGACTACACGCATCGCGTCGGTCGCACCGGCCGCGCGGGTCGCGAGGGCAAGGCATTCACGTTTGTATCGGGCCGCGAGATCTACGGCCTGCAAAACATGATTCGCTACGGCAAACTGAAGATCCGTCGCGAGAACGTGCCCTCGCTCGACCAGGTCGAGGAGGCGCGGGAAAACGTGTTTTTTGAGAAAGTGCGCGCGCTCCTCGAAGCCGGCACGTATCGCAAGCAGGACAGGTTTATCGACCGGTTGATGGAGCAGGGTTATCCCAGCACCGACGTGGTGTCGGCGCTGCTGCACATGATGCATGGCGGTGACAAGCCTCCCGAATCGGCGGCCCCTTCGCCCGCGAAGGCGGGGCTTAAGCCCGCCGCGCATACTCCGGCTCCGACCTATGTGCCCGAGGCTCCCAAGAGCGCCGTGCCGCCGGCCTTCGCAAAGGTTGCGCACAAACCGAAGGTTGCCGCACCGGTACCACCCGCGGAACGACCATTGTTTCAGGAAAATGCTTCGAAGGTCGCTGTGAAGGCGACGGCTTCGTCCGCTTCGGCTCCGACGGAGACCGAACGGGCGTTGTTTGAAAACGAAGGCGATCAGCCGGCGGCGGTGAAACCGAGCAAGCAGAAGTTCCTGCGTCCGGCCCGGACGGGTCGCGAGCCCGGCATGACCACCTTGTTCTTCAACGTGGGTCGCAAGCAGCTGATCACTCCGGCCGACATCGTTGGCAAGGTCGCGGGCGTCACGCGTCTGCCGGCCAACGTGGTGGGCGCGATGGACATTCATCAGCGGCATACGCTGGTGGATGTTTCCTCGGAGCACGTGCCGTTGATCCTGCAAAAGATGCACGGCATTCGCGTGAAGAACATCGCGCTGGAGCCCGCCTTGGCCACGGACGCGGATCGCGCGGCGGAGTGAGCGTGTCTTGTGGGAGCGAGCTTGCTCGCTCCCACGTCGGCCCCGTTACACGAAGTTCACGGGGCGGTCCTTGACACGTCTCCACTCGGTCCCTACTTCGAAGGGCCCATATGGAGGCTGTGCTCGATCAACCCGTGTTGGTCCTTAATCGCCTATGGCAGGCGGTGAATGTTATCGGCGCAAGGCGCGCCTTTGCTCTGTTGTCGAGAGGTCATGCGAGCGTCGTCCATCACCACGAGGATGACTTTCGTATCTTCAATTTCATGGACTGGATGGATTTCTCGCAGAGCAACCCGTCCATGGATGTCATGGATCAGGTGCATACGCCCCGCATCACGATCCGTTTGCCGCGGGTGATCCTGCTCGCCTATTTCGATCGTCTTCCGAGCAAGGAGCTCAAGCTCACGCGCAATAATGTCTTCGAGCGCGACAAGGAACGGTGTCAGTACTGCGGCGGTGTTTTTAAGCGCGAAGACCTGAATCTCGACCACGTGATTCCCCGCGATCAAGGCGGCAAGACCACGTGGGAGAACATCGTTTGCTCCTGCATCAAGTGTAACTCCAGAAAGGCGAACCGGCTGCCGCATCAGGCGAACATGCGCTTGATCCGCAAGCCGGTGCGCCCGAAGTGGCGTCCGGTGATTTCGTTGGTCCTCGGCACGCGTGAGCGCGAGCGTTGGAAGGATTTTCTCGATCTGGCCTATTGGAACGTCGAGCTGGAGGACTGAGATGTGGGCACGGGCAGGATGCCTGTGATTTGACCCGCAACCCACGGGCAGGATGCCCGTGCGGCTTTCAAATCAATACGTCAGCTCGATCATCGCGTGGGCGGTGAACTCGGGGACCGTGAATGACACGACGCCGTCGTTTTGTGTGAAGGGCAACGTGACATCCTCGGGCACGAGGCGGGCGGTTTTCACTTTGCGCGGTACCTGCACCGCCACGCTCACATCTTGCAGCGGTACGAGATCCTCGATCACCTCAAGCGAGCGGTTCTCCCAGCCCTTGGTGGTATTTGCACCACGCACGGATTTCGGCGCGTAGAGCAGGTGGGCGATGAACCGCTTCTGCTTCGGTTGCTCAAGCAGGTTGACGCGTCCGTCGGTTGGCAGGCTCGTGACAACCGGCCGCTTCCCCCCAAGGAGTTGGTCGATCGCGGCGATCACGAAGTCGCGGTAGAGCGGCTGTCCGTATTGGCGGTAACGCGTGAAGATGTCGTGCGCGAACCAGGCGATGTTTTTGTTCAACGTGGCCGCGGGCGACGCATCGCCCGGCGCATCGGGAGCATGTTGATGTGAGCAGAAATGTTCCCACGTGCGATTGAAGTACGACTCGCGCCGGCCAACAAGCACCCGGGTCTTCGGCGACGGTTTCACTTCGTAGGCGCCGCCATGAATGACGACCGGTGAACGCACCGGTACGCCGGGCGTGAGGTCGGTCGCCTCGAGGTAATCCGGATCGCAGGCGGAGCGGCCGAGGAGCTTGGCGCCGGGATCGATGGCGAAGGCGGTCCGGTCCGCGTTGAGCAACGCGCTGCCCGCGGCGAGGAGTTTGCCCCCGGCCGCGAGGAATTTTTTCGCCTTGGCGAGGGTGGCGTTCGTGAGCACGAGCGTGTCGGGCAACACGATGAGATCGAAGCCGTCCCACTTCGTGTTTTCGTCGAGCACGAGAAACGGCAGGTGCAGTTCGAGCAACATGCGCGCGGCGCCTTCATCGGCGAGGCTTACGCAGCCGTGTCCGCGGGCGATTTGCTGGTTCTGATCGGCACTTACGAGGCCGATGCGGGCGACGGGGCGCACGTTGTCGGCCCAGGGCTCGCGAGCCTCGACTTCGGCGTAGGCGGCGCCGATGAGGCGATAAGTGTCGAGGTTCATCTCGCCGTTCGGGTGGAGCTGATCGCCGATCGAGCACTTGGCGCCGTACGCGAGCATGGCGGCGCATTCGTAGCGGAGCGCGGCCGGACGCTTGAATCCGCCGAATTCGCCCCACGTGGTGTGAAACTTGCCGGTCATCCCAAGATAGTCACGCGGCTGCGTGGCGGCATAGCGCGCGGAAAACGCGAAGTGGTCGTAGCCCCAGCCGCCGGTGGGGAGGGACTCGAGTTCGAAGTGGGAGTTGAAAAAATTAAACCGGGTCGCGCCCACCGGGATGTGTCCGCCGTTGTGGAAAACCGGGGTATCCTTGCGGGCGCTCGTCGCCGCGGCGGTGGTGCGTTCGTAGTAGCGGAGCAGCACCCGCTGCGCATAAGTCTCGACGTCGCTCTTCAGGGCGGGGTTCAGCCCGAACGTCTTCATTTCGCGAAGCGCGCCCTCGGAGTAGTCTTCGCGCAGGCCGATGATATCGAGGAAGATTCCGTCGTTGTCGGGCCAGCGTTGCACGACCTCCTCGATCTGGGCGCAGAGATAGTCGAGGTAGGGCGAGTTGAAGCGGAGAAGTTTAAACCAGCCGGCGTCGAGCGGATCGTAGGTGCGACCTTCGCGGTTTTTGACGACCCAGTCGGGATGTTCCATCGCGGCGAACTCGTCCACGCCGGCGCTCAGATAAATCGGGCAGCGTACGTCGATCTCGCGACACGCGTCGATCTGGCGGGCAAGCAGATCGAACTTCAGGTGCGGGTGCTTCTTGCCGACCGTCGTCGGGTGATAGCTGTAGCCGTGATGACACTTGGAGAAGAGCGTGATCGAATCGATGTGACCGACCTTTAACGCCTCCTGAAAACGACGTTTGGAGAACTTCTCGCCGATGTGCGGAATGTCACCATGGGTGTGGAAATCGAGATGAACCTGACGGAATCGGAGGCGATACATGGGAAAGGGAAAACGGGAATCGGAGGAAAACTTGCACCGGTGGCGAGATGTTGCCGGGATGTGCATCGTAAC
>JANJTQ010000142.1 GCA_024711005.1 Opitutaceae bacterium
TGCCTTGCTTGCCGCCGAGCCGGAGACCCAGAATCGCGGTTCCAACGAAGTAGACCGCGATCACGGCGAAGTCGAGCGGCGTCATCATGGGCTTCTCGGTTCGCCGCCCACTAGGATTTCCCCTCTTGGGGTCGGGAGGGAGTGTCTCGACACGCTGGTCCTTGTCGTCTCCCCCTCGGGACATGGTCACGTCCATGCCACCCGAGCGTTGCTACGTCTCTTGCGTCTTCCCGTTGAGAACGGGGTGCCACGGTCTGCGCGGGTCGAGGTGTTTGTCGGTCACCGCCTCGGCACCCGCCAGACCGTGATCCCCTTCGTTGAGACCAGCACGGTCTGCCGGGCAGGATGGTTGGGGTGTGATGATCTGCGGAGGGCCCGGTCAGACCGTGGCACCCCGGTTTGACTCACCACCTCTCGAGACGCGCCGATAGCGCTTGTGAGGAGGCCCCCCTGAAGGCGACCCCAGCCTTGGGATCAACAGAACCGTGGCAATTCGGCCGACCCATTACCTTGCTTGGTGCGGCGCCGCACCTCGTGGTCCATTGACCTCTGTACGCGGGCGCTCGTACTATTGGCTCTCGTGCCTGCTTGCAGGTAAGGCAATGCGGAAATGGCGTCCTTCGAACTAAATGTGGACTGGTTCTAGGAGGAACATTCCCTAGAAGCTTGGTCAGCTTGGAATGCTCAACCGCCTGATCGCTCAGAATCTCCAATCCAAGCACAAGTCCGACCCATGACCAGTGTGGTCAAACGACCCTCCATTGTCCTTGCCATCGGGACCCACCGAGTAGAACAGCGAGTGTCTGGATACCCAGACAAAGGGCTTTGAGGAGTAGGGGTCGAGAGGAACTGTCTCCAGAATGCCAGCCTCGACCAGCCGATCCAGGCTTGCCGGCAACCGGCCGTGTCGGGTTTCGAAGAGACGAATGCACAGTACAAGTCTCGCAGCGTTCTGATCGAGAATACTCCAGAACCGAACTGATCCAAAGTCGGGTTCGTCGCTGATCCACGCTCCCCAGTAGTTTGGATGGCGCATTGCGAGCAACCAAAACGACCAGACTTCGATCAGGTCGGACTCGTCATGGACGGGAGGTGGCGGGAGATCGGCACGAGAATAGACAGGGAGTTGTTGGCGATCATATGGCTGGGTCGCGTTCGCGATGACGATTCTGTTGTTGCTCACCAACTCCACAAGTGTTGCTCTGGCATCCAACCGTGATCGGAGCATCTTTGGCGGCGTGAGTCGGCGAAGGTCGTCCCCCATAATCCCAACGAGATGGGAATAGTAATAGGACTCTTCATGATCCTCGACCAGCATCGGGAGGTACAGCGTGTGAAGTTCGCCAAGCTTGATGTGCACCAAGCTGGTGTCACTGATGCCCTGCTCTGGAATCAGGACCAGGAGTCGTTCGATGTGCTTGGCTTCGACTGATTCGTGGCGCGCGATTCTGACTGCGCTGGCGTGGGCCACTCGGGCTAGCGACCTAGCCATCGCCCAACTTAGTGTGGACCGTGCCCCCTTAGCGCTTCGAGAGGTCAGACGGAGCATGAGCTCGACGGTGCTGATGCCTTCGTCCAGTTCACTTCGGAGGAGCAGGTAGTGCACGGCGATCGATTGTCGAATCAGGGCATTCGTTAGCCGTGCGCTGGTGTGATCCTCATGCAACAACGACGGTGCCGGAAGCTGGAACTCTGGGGCATGGACCGCTTCATCCAGTAACGCTGCTTCCTTTGTACACTCGTCCAAGAAGGCGGAGACCTCGGGCGACCACGGATCAAGATCGCGTTCGGGGCGCTCACTCAGGTTCTTGAGCGAAGCGAGCATGAGTCCCAGTTGGCGGTAGCCGTTCTTCTCGTCGGGCACTTCAGCGCCCGGCTGCCAGCGCAGTTCCGGCGGCAGCCCTTGTTCGATTTCGTCCCACGTGATGAGCTCACGGCGTGGCGTAAGCACCGGCCAGACCAGCCAACCCAAGACTAAAAGAGACAGACTGGCCCCGATGCCTCGTTTGCGGTGCTTCATGGTGGATTGTACGCTCAGGAGGGCCTGCGGGTTTAGATGGACGGTAGAAGTCAGATCCGTAGGGTGCGCTCTGGCTGCGAGCAAAGCCAATTGCTGAGCCGGCACCCGACGGCCTCACCGGCGCATCAGGTGCCAGAGGTCCGCATCTACTTCGTAGCCGTCCATCGTTTCGAACCGCGCCCCTTCGCGTCCATGGCCGATGATTCCGAACGCGCCCTCGAAGTTCCACATCGCCCAGCCCCAGCCGAACTCGCGCCAGAGAAAGAACAGGTCGGAGAGCCAGCGGAGGGCATCGGCGTTGGGCGTCTGGTTGAAGCATCCGAACTCGCCCACGTGGACCTCCACGCCTTGCGCCTCGACCTCGCGCCAGGGGCGATAGAACTCTCGGAGCGTGTCGGCATCCCACACCTCTCCGTCCCAGATCACGCCCGGGTAGGCGGGGTAGGGCGCGTTGGCGTGCCCATCCCACCACGTGGCGCGGTGATGGCTGACGGGCATGGGCTGATATCCGCGGCAGCTGTGCGTCACGCCCAGGTCGGCGAGTTCGGGCATGGCGTAATGTCCCCCGCCCAGGCCGTCGATCACGATGGGCCGCTCGGGGTCCACGGACCGGATGGCCGCCACGGCTCGACGGATCACGGCGGCGTGATTCTCGCGGGTCATGCCGTATTGGCCCACGTTGGGCGGCTCGTTGATCAAGTCGAAGCTGAGGTCGCTTGCAGGGACCCCCCGATATCGCTTGGCGAAGCCCTCCCAAAGGAAGGCGAACGCGTCTTGGGCCTCGGCGTCCAGCCAAAGGTTGTGCCGCTCCAGATCGTTGCGGTTGATGCAATAGCCGGGCGCACGGTGCAGGTTCAGGCTCATGTGCAGCCCCC
>JANJTQ010000163.1 GCA_024711005.1 Opitutaceae bacterium
GCTTCGCCACCTCCTCCTGTGTCCACTTGCCCTCATCATACGTCTCCACGATCCGCCGCCTCAAATCCATCGATGTCGTCTTCATGCACCGACTATGACAACCGGCCCAAAAATAGCTACAGTTTTATTTAAAATGCTCTAGCCTGTATAAAATGGGCAGGCGACATACCGCACCTAACCCCGCGCCCCACACGAGCGGTAAAACAAAACGCCCCCGTGTAATGAAACACGGAGGCGTCGAGTAGAAACGTTAAAACCGGACCCGTTTACATGGCAGCGGGAGACTCGGGAGCAACCGGGGCAGCCTCGGGGGCGGCACCGCGGGCTTTCACGAGACCGGCTTCCTTCTTGATGTTTTGCACACTGGGAAGGGAAATGCCGAACGCTTGGGCGATCTCGGCGCCGGACTGGCCGGACTGCACGGCGGAAATCACCTGCTGCTTGAGTTCCGGGGTGATCTTGGCGCGCGTGCGTTTACCAGCTTTGGCGGCCTTGGCAACCTTCGGAGCTTTGGCACCTTTGACCTTCTTGCCCCTGCGCGCCTTGCCGGCGGCGGCCTTCAAGGCCTTGATGAAATCATTGACGTTGGCATAGCCATAATCTCCGGGGAGCCTGGCGAGAGCCGCAACACGGTCTGCGGCGAGCTTGGCCTCGGCCGCGGCGAGCTTGGCTTTGGCTTTTTCGAGTTCTGCAATTTGGTCGGTGAATGACATATCGGTTTTCACCATCAGCTGTCATCAATCTTTATCAAGTCATATTATCAAATAATAGAGAGTTTGGCGGGACCCGGTCCGAAACTTATCGAGGCATTCACCGCTATTAAAAGAGCCTTGCAAGGCCTTCTTATTTAATACGTCAGTCCACAAAAGTGGCGGCCGCCACGCCCAAAGGCCATATGCGCAATCGACCCGCTTGAACTCATCACATAACAGGAGTAATCGACTACCAATTAAAGCGATAGAATTCCCAAAAACGGTTTCCACCAGCTACCTCAAATTGTCATAGCATGGTAGCCGCCATCCACAACAATCTCGGCCCCGGTAATAAAGCTGCCTGCGCCGCCGGCCAGCAAGAGCGTCGCGCCCACCAGCTCCTTGGCCTCACCGAAGCGTTTCGCCGGAGTATGCCCCATGATGGACGCGATCCGCTCCGGCGTGAGAACCTTTTTATTTTGTTCGGCCGGAAAAAACCCGGGCACGAGTACGTTGACACGTACGTTGCTCGTCGCCCACTCGCGCGCGAGATTCTTGGAGAGGTTATGCACCGCCGCCTTGCTCGCCGAATAAGTAAACACACGCGACAGCGGTACAATGCCCGACATCGATCCCAGATTGATAATCGACCCGCCGTTGCCACGCTCGACCAAATACTTGCCGAATACCTGACAGCCTAAAAACACACCCTTGAGATTGATATCCATGATGCGTTCAAACTCTTCTTCGGTGATCTCCAAGAATGGCGTCGGCGAGTTCGCTCCCGCTCCGTTAATCACTATATCGACATGTCCTGAACGCTTGAGCACGGCGTCGAGCAATTGTTGCAACTGCCCTTTGTCGCTCGCTTCGGCCGGCAAGAAGTAGGCTTTCCCGTCCGCCTGGTGGATTTTTGCCAGCCGAGCGGCGGCTTTTTCTTCATTGCGCCCCACCAAGACCACTTCCGCTCCTGCCCCGGCCAGACCCTCGGCCATGGCACCGCATAGCTCTCCCGTGCCGCCAATAACGACGGCGACCTTGCCCTGCAGGGAGAATAAAGAAGACAGATAATCGGAATGGCTCATGTTTATAGTGGATAAATAGGTCAGCCTTACCGGAAACACATGTATGCCAGGGCGGACAGCACGACGTTGTGAATCAATTTTCAGCTGTATACCGAAAACAGAGCACCTGCCTGCTTGCCAGTCACTCCCGCAGCTCATTGAGATAACGACTTCTCCATGGCTTCCTCCCCTGCTCCTCTCACGTTCGCACTTGTCGGTTGCGGCAGCATCGCGCCGACCCATGCCAAGGCTCTCGCCGCGCTCCCCAATGACGCCCGGCTCACGCATTGCTGCGATACCAACGCCGGATTGGCCGACGCCTTCGCCGCCAAGTTCAACCTGAAGACCGCCACGTTCGACGAGGTTCTCGCCGACCCGGCCATCGACGCGGTCACCTTTTGCACGCCGAGCGGCCTCCACGCGTCCCTCGGCGCTCGCGCCCTCGCCGCCGGCAAACATGTGATCATCGAGAAGCCAATGGAGATCACCCCCGCCGCCTGCGAACCGCTCCTCGCCGCCCAGCGCGCTTCCGGCCGCAAACTCGCGATCATTTCCCAGCACCGTTTCGACCCCTCGAGCCAGCAGGTTCGCGCCTGTCTCAACCGCGGCGAACTCGGCAAGCTCGTCCTCGTTGAAGCGCGCATCCCTTGGTATCGCACCCAGGAATATTACGATTCCGGCGACTGGCGCGGCACGTGGGCGCTCGACGGCGGCGGCTGCCTGATGAACCAAGGAGTCCACACCGTCGACCTGCTCCTCTGGCTCGCCGGTCCCGTAAAAACCGTTTACGCGCAAATGCGCACCGCCGCCCACGAGCGCATCGAGGTGGAGGACGTGGTCACCGCCACGCTCACCTTTGCCAATGGCGCCATCGGCAACCTCATGGCGACCACCGCGCTCTACCCCGGCTTCCTCGCCTATCTGGGTCTCCATGGCACCGAGGGTTCGGCGGTCATCGACGGCGATGAACTGCAACTCCTCGCGATCAAGGGCCGCGAAACCATCCACGGTAAATCCTCCAACGGACACGCCCTCCAAGTCGCCACCGGCGGGACGAAATCCGCCACCGCCCACGCCGCCGCCATCCCCGCGCCTTCCGCCGAACCAAACGCGTGGTCGTGGGGCGACGCCCATCGCGCCCAATTCGCCGACTTCATCCAAGCGGTGCGCACCGACGGAACCCCGCTCGTCGACGGCCTCGCCGGTCGTGCCGCGGTCGCCCTCATCAACGCCGTTTACGAGTCCGCCCGCACCGGTCGCGTCGTCACCCTTCCGGACTGATTCGGGCTTCCGGCTTGCACGAGGCGGCCGACAACTCGTTATTAACCCATGGCTCGCCTCCCCCTCGAAGATAATTTCACCGACGTCATCGCCAAGGCCCAACGCGGCCTCAAGATCACCGACGAACAACTCGCCAAGCGCGCCGAGGTGTCGCTGGAAGACCTCGCCGCCATCCAGTCCGGCCAGCTCCTCGACGCCGTCATCCGCCGCGTCGCGCGCCACCTCAAGCTCAGCGCCAACGCGCTGGAGGACCTCGCGCACAAACGCTTTTATCCAGCCGCGCCGGTATTCCCGCGCGGCTTCGCGATGTTCAACACGCCCTGCGGCGACATGACCGTGAACAATTATCTCGTGTGGGACGCCCGCTCGCGCTTCGCCGCCGTCTTCGACACCGGAGCCAACGCCGAGGCCCTCATCGCCACGATCGAGGCCGAAGACCTGGACGTGCGCCACATCTTCATCACGCACACGCACGAGGACCACATCGCCGCCCTCCCCGCCCTCGCCGCCGCCTGCCCGCGCGCGGAAGTCTGGTCCGGCGAACGCGAACCCGTCGATCATCCCGGTGCAAAAACCTTCGCCGAGAACGCCCACTTCCATGTCGGCGAAATCGCCATCAAAACCCTCTTCACCTGGGGCCATTCCCCTGGGATGACCACCTACTTCGTCACCGGATTGAGCTGGCCCCTCGCCATCGTCGGCGACTCCCTTTTCTCCTGCTCGATGGGCGGCAGCCTCACGAACTACGCCGATCAGTTGCGCAACAACAACGAGAAGATCTTCACCCTGCCGCGAAACAGCGTGATCGCGCCCGGCCACGGCCCCCTCACCACCCTCGCCAACGAAAAACAACACAACCCGTTTTTCGCCCGCTAGTGTAGTGTCCCGTAATTAAATCGGCATAAGTTTGGAGCGTTTGCGGTGCCGTTTTAGTTGAGTGGAGCCAGGCTTGAGTTGTTCGAGGCGTTGGCGCGCACGGGAAATTTTTTTGAGGATTCGTTCAACGCTGGCA
>JANJTQ010000165.1 GCA_024711005.1 Opitutaceae bacterium
TGCCAGCGTTGAACGAATCCTCAAAAAAATTTCCCGTGCGCGCCAACGCCTCGAACAACTCAAGCCTGGCTCCACTCAACTAAAACGGCACCGCAAACGCTCCAAACTTATGCCGATTTAATTACGGGACACTACACTAGCCACTAGTTTCTGAAGTGATGCGGAGCGTCCGCGAGCGGGACGGCCTGCGGGGACGACGGACGAAACGGCTCCGCCGTTCCGCTACGCAGTGGTGTGCGTCGACGGAACGGCGGAGGGTTGGTCTTGTTGGCGCCTATTCTTGTTCGCGTTCAAGGTGAATCCAACGGAGCGGACGGCCCAGCGGTCCGTCCCTACCCAAGAAGGATCAACTCGCCCGCGTGTTGGGCTCACTGAAGCAGCGCGGTGAAGATCTGCTCGAAACGCAGGCGTCCGGTGAAGGGCGACGTGGTCGGGCTGGCGTTGGTGATCACAACCGGGGTGTTCGCATCGGCGTGGACTCCGGTGAACGTATACGGATCGGACGTGATGCTGAACACCTGCTGCTGGACGACACCGCCCTGGGTCCATTGCAGGTGGAGAACTTCGTCGCCGTTGTATTCGCGCCAGTTGATCGACTGGAGTACGAAGTCGTGGGTCGCGGTAAGGGTGAAGCTCTCGCCGCGGTCGAAGCGGCCGAGGCCGTTGTTGCCGACGCCGAAACCGGAGGGTTCGAAGCCGAAGTAGGAGTTGACCGACGGATTGAAGTCCGGGGCGGAGGGCGTGTCGATGTTCACACCGGTCTTCGGGTTGGCGAAGGTCATCGTCACGGGCGTGCCGTCGGGGCTGAAGCCGGCGGAGAACGACGTATCCAGGTTGACGGCATTCCACGGGGCGTTCGTCCACGATTGAAGCGTGAACGTTGTGCCGGGGGTGCCGGTCGTTACGGGCGTGAATTTGACGGCGTCCACGATGACGTGGCCGTCGGTGGCGGTGTTGTCGATGAAGACGCCGTGGTTGGCATTCGGGGAAAACGTGAACACGCCCAAGGGGTGCCAGGATCCGCCGCTTTGCTGGCTGACGGTGAAGGGTGCGATTCCGCCGACATGGATGACGTCGATCGGGGTGTTGCTGGCGCGGTTGGCGTCAGGCGTCCAGTTGACGAACACGGCGTAGGCGCCAGTGGCGGGGAAGTCGGGGGTGAAGAGCGCGGACTTGGTGCCTTTGCCGGTGTCGCCGTCGTGGAGGTAGTTGGAGCCGTGTTGTCCGCCGACGCTGGTGCTGGCGGTCCAGCCGGAGGACTTGGTGAAGCGCGGGGCCGGGTCGAGGTTGTCGATGACGATTTCGGTGACGACGGGTGGAGGTGGTACGGTGTCGTCCACGGTGAGGGAGAGCAGGGCGGCGCGCAGGGGAACGGCAAGGAGGGCGTTGCCGGCGGGGGCGATGTGGGTGCCGTCGTTGGAGACGTATTTGGCGGTGCCGTTGGTGAGCCAGCGCGTGTTGTCGGTGGGAGCGGCGATGGCGGAGAAGCAGTCGAGGACGACGTCGATTTTGCCGTCGGCGAGGGCGGTGGCGAAGCCGGCATTGATGAGGTCGCGTTTTCCGCCCGCGCCCCAGCCGGTGTTGGGGGTTTGTCCGGCGAGGGTGGACCAGGCGTCGGTGCTGGAGGTTCGGGGCATGAGTTGGGTGCGAATGATTTTTTGCACGCCGGCGTCGCGGGCCATGGACCAGATGGTTTCCGTGCGAGTGAGAATCGTGGAGGTGCTGCCGGTGCCGCCGGAGCCGAGGTCGTTGGTGCCGTATTCTTCCACCACTACGTTGGCGAAGGGGAGGAAATGGGTCTGACGTTGCTGGCGGGCCGGGTTGATGAAGTTGCCGGCGCTTTGGCCGTGGCGGGTGAGGTTGAACATCGCGATGGCGTTGGCGCCGTTGGCATCGACTGCGGCGCGGTTGAAGAACCCGTAACCGGAGATGACGGGAACGGGGTTGGCGGAGTCGCCGGTGCCGTCGAGGATGGAGTCGCCGATGCCGATGACGGCGAGGTGCCCGGGGCCGGTGAAGCGTCCGAGGAAGATCAGCGGCAGGCCGGCGGTGCGGGTGGTGCCGCCGCTGATCGCGGGGATGGGACCGGTGGTGTCGATCGTGCCGGGATCATTGGCCGGAGGATAGACGATGAACCTCGCGCCGGAATGGGTGGCGGGCGTGCCCGAGGGGATTTTGCCGCCGGCGGGGATGGAACCGCGGACATTGAGCCAGAAGACCTCGTCGCGGGCGGGGATGGCGCCGGTCCAGGCGGAGGCGGGGATGGGGTCGGACAACCAGTAGGGCGTGGTGGAGTTCATCGGCAGCACGAGGGTGCGGGAGCCGGAGAACGTGAGCGGCACGACCTGGCCGGTGGAGGCGCGCTCGAGCCAGGCATGGGTGAGGGTGACGTCGTTGGTGGAGTTGGGCGTTTCCGCGGTGTAGGGATACATCCAGTCCATGAAGCCGATCTGGATCTCGGAAACGGGGCCGCCGAGTTTATGCGGGGTGCGCTGACGGAAGGCGGTGTTGGCGGTGGCCGGCGTGTAAAAGTTGTTGGCGATGCGTCCGCCGGTGGCGACCACGCGAACGGGTTGTTGCTGGGCGGAGAGCGGTGCGGCGAAGGTGGCCAGTGTTATAAACACGAGCACGAAGCAAGAGAGACGTTTCATGGGGTAAAGAGACGGAGGTGTGAGACGAGAAGGCGGAGCTGCGCACGGGGCGGCTCCGCCTTCATGAGTGGACGAACGCGGGGGCTATTGAAGCAGCGCGGTGAAGATTTGCTCGAAGCGCAGGCGTCCGGTGAGGGGCGATGTGGTCGGGCTGGCGTTGGTGATCACGACCGGGGTGTTCGCGTCGGCGTGGACTCCGGTGAACGTATACGGATCGGACGTGATGCTGAACACCTGCTGCTGGACGACACCGCCTTGGGTCCACTGCACATGGAGGAGTTCGTCGCCGTTGTGTTCGCGCCAGTTGATCGACTGGAGCACGAAGTCGTGGGTCGCGGTGAGGCTGAAACTTTCGCCGCGGTCGAAGCGGCCGAGGCCGTTGTTGCCCACGCCGAAGCCGGAGTATTCGAAGCCGAAGTAGGAGTTGACCGACGGATTGAAGTCGGGCGCGGAGGGCGTGTTGACGTTCACGCCGGTCTTCGGGTTGGCGAAGGTCATCGTCACGGGCGTGCCGTCGGGGCTGAATCCGGCGGAGAACGAGGTGTCGAGGTTGACGGCATTCCACGGGGCGTTCGTCCACGATTGAAGCGTGAAGGTCGTGCCGGGTATGGCGGCGGTGGCGCCGTTGTCGGTGGTGATCTTCAGGTTTTGGATCAGGTTGATCTGCGAGAAACTCGCGGTCGACGCGGTGAAGCCGAACACGGTGCCGGCGGGAAGCGCGGCGGGATTGCCGAGGCGGTTGGTGAGATCGGCCTTGAGCGGACCGGTGTCGTCGGTGCCTTCATAGAGGCGGGCGCGGACGGTGCCGGCGTCGCCGTCGTAGTCGATCACGACAAACATATCCATGGCGTAGCCGTAAGGGTAGGGCGGCAGGGGTTGGGAGACGAAGCCGTCCACTTTTTCGGTCACGGGTGCGGGCGTGATGGCGATAAGATCGGGCTCGGCGCCCTTGGCCTGGACCTTCACGCCGAAGAGCACGTTGGGCTGTTGATAGATGCCGAGACCGGCGAGACCGGCTCCGTGCTGGCCGGGGTTCGAGGAGTAGGCGGCGAAGACGAAGCCGGAGCCGGCATGACCGGAGTTGATGCGGTAGCCGTAGCGCGCCTGCATGCGTTTCTGCGAGGAGGCGAGGGGCTGGCCGTTGAAGACGACAGCGGTGGTGAGGTTGGAGCTGTTGTGGGTCAGCTTGAGATCGCCGTTGGTCACGAGCGGCTGGAAGCCGGTGTAGTAGGTCAGCATGCCGGACGGTGCCGAGTTGAAGTCGGTGTCGAGGACGACGTTGTCGGACGGCGGGGCGGGCGGTGTGACCGGGGCGGGCGCATCGCTGCGCAGATAGCGGAAGACGCGGGTGGTCATCGCGGGGAACGTGTAGGTGAAGTTCGTTCCGAGGCTGGTCGGCACAAGCACGTCGGGGAGCGCGGTGGCGGAGAACTCGAACATGTCGGCGTCGGTCGAACCGGCGACGGGTGCGTTGGCGATGTCGAGCGACGCGGTGATCGCGGTGTCGTTGCGGTTCAAGACCTGGACATAGACGTAGCGCTCGTCCTTCGTGGCGGTGACCAGGAGATGCGAGTCGCTGCTGTGTTGCTCGAGGATTTCGTCGCCGGTGAGGTGGTTGTGAACGTAGGTGGCCCACCAGGCGTAGCTGGGTGCGCCGCCGCTGTAATAGCTCATGGGATGGCTACCGAAATCGAAGGCGAAGCCGCTGCTGAGGACGTTGCGCGGATTGTAGAGGGAGAAGTGATCGTAGGTGAGGAACCACAGGCCCTGGGTGATGGTGAACCGCATCTGCGAGGGGATGTTGAACTCGGTGATGCCGGTGCCGACGTTGGCGGGGAAACCGTATTGATCGAGTTTGGCCTGGATGGCGCCTTCGCCGCGGTAGTTCCACTGCGGGATTCGAGCCTGGGTAAAGGAGACCTGTTCGCAGGGGTGATTGAGGATGTTGTAGGCGTTCTCGACAGGGTCGGGGGAGTTGGTCTCCCAGTCGTAGATTTCGGCGTAAAGATGGCGGGTGAGCACATCGACCTGCTGGTGGCCGTTGAGGGGCGCGGCGCACTGGGCGAAGAACGCGTTGAGGATGTTGTCGGTGCGGTTGCCGTTGGCGGCGAAACCGTATTCGAAGGCAACTACAGGGCCGCAGAGCTTCACGTTGGAGCGCACGCCGGAGGCGACGAGCTGGCTGTGGATGCTCTGGTAGATGTCGATGTATTCCTGCGGGCTGGCGACCTGGTAATCGATGGAGATGTCGGGCTCGTTGCCCACCTCCCAATACTGGGTGGTGAGGTTGTAGGGCGGCGCCTTGTAGCGCTGGACGAGGAAGGCGATGTTGGTGGCGATGGTGCCGGAGCCGGTGTTTCCGTTCAGGTCGAGGAAGTTGTCATGCAGGTGTTGCTGCTCGGTGTTGAAGGGAGGATTGGGCTTGGTGATCGGACCGACGAAGATGGGGACGCCGCCGGCGTTGATGATCTGCGCGACACGGATGTCCATGTCGTGGAGCGTGTAATTTTTGGACGGATACACCGGAGTGCGGATCATCCCGACCTTGAGGTGTTCGAGATCGGCGCGGTAGTTGGGCGCGGTGGACGTCCAGAACTTGCCGGAGCCGAGGTTCACGCCGAGCTGGCCGATGCCGACGTTGTTGATCACGCTGGCCGCGTCCACGGCAAGGGCGGGTTGGGTCACGGTGATGCTGCCGGTGCCGCTCAGGAAGATCGCGGGGAAGGCGGCCTGGAGCTGGGCGAACGTGTAGGTCGTGTTGGAGGCGAAGGCGGTGCCGGTGCGCTTGAGCCCCGGAAGGCCGTCGGTTCCGGTGGTGGTGCCGCCCACGACGAGGCTGGTGACGGTGAGGTCATGGTTGAGGTTGAGCTTGCTGCCGGCCTCGATCACGAGCGAACCCTTGACGCTGGCGGCGTTCTTCGTGGTCAAGGTCGTGTTGCCGGTGAGGTAGAGCGTGCCATAGAACCCGGTGCCCGTGGTGATGCCGAGTTGCACGGTGCCGGCTCCCAGAAAGTTGAGATCACCGTCACCCCGGAGGTCGCCGAAGGTGAGGTTCAAGCCGCGGGTCGAGCCACCGGTGCTGAAAGACGTGGTTTCGGAGCGGGTGACGAGCGCGTCGGTGATGTTGACGATCTGAGTGCCGCTGTTGCCGTTGGAGAGCCCGCGCGAGGCGCCGCCCTTGGTGAGCAGGCCGGGGATCGTGATGGCATTGCCCGACGAACTGTTCTGTTTCACGAGGATCGAGCCGCCGTTGATGATGAGGGCTCCGCCGGCGAAGGGGGACGCCGCAGAGGTCTCGGGGGTGCGCAGCGTGTACCCGTTGGTGTAGAAATTGTCCGTGCCGACGATCGCGGTGGGATTGGTGCCACCGCCCGAGGGCTGCGACCACCACGCGGAGGTGGTATTCCAATTTTGGGACAGGCCGTGGTTCGCTTGTAGGTACCAGTCGGCCGCGTGGAGGGTGGAGGCCAGTCCGGCCAACGCGGAGAGCGTCAGGGCTAGCACGAAGCGTTTTCTGATCGTGGGGTTCATTGGATTGTGGGGGTTTGTGCTTTGAACGGCGTCAGGCCCGATTCCTCGCGACTCATTTCAACCCGACGCACGACGACGGCGCGGAACAGCAAGGGGCGTGCATGACGACGTCAGCCCATGTCGCGAACTCCAGGTCGCCCCAACGGCGATTTTGCCGATCACGATTCGCAGTGCCCGTGGGGCGCGGGTTATTTACGGAGGGTTTACGGCGCATCAGGTTGTGGCCCGATGATGGGAGCATCCGCCGGAGCAGGGCCCCAGCAGTTGAACACTACTCCGCTATGTTCGGACGGGGGCGCTTGGAGGCCCGACGACCTCGTCGGGCTTAATCGGCGCGCTCCCCGAACCGACCCGACGGGGTCGTCGGGTCTCCATCTCGGGAAGCTTCGTTTCGATTGAATGGATGGGGCTCAGGAAAACCCCCAGCCTCCGTTACATGGTCTCGGACTTACGACGCTCGCGAGTTCTCCAGCAGGTCGGGCTCGCCGCGGCCCGGGACGCTTTCGCCGTCGCGCCATTTGCCCTCGATCTGGAGCAGTTTCGGAACCGCGGGCAGGCCGCGTTCGTTTTGGGTCAGTTGCGACGTGAGCAAGTCCACCGCCATCGCTCCGATGATGTCATGGCTTTGATGGATGCCACCAATGTCGGGATGCTCGGCCGACCAGTCGAAGGTGGCGAACGCGACATCGTCCGGAATTCTCCAGCCCATCTCGTGAATCACGTGCCATGCCAGGTATTCGCCGAGAATTACATCCGGGCGCTCCTTCTCGATCCAGGCTCGCACCCGATGTCGGTCGGATGCGTCGGAGCCGGAGAAGATACAGGACTTGATCCATTGCCGGCCCCATGGCTGCTTCTGCTCGTAGTAGAGCGGGTATAGCCAGCCGTGATTCACCTTTTTGTCGTAGGCGGTCGAGACGATCACGCCGATGCGGCGATAGCCCATTTCAAAGAGTCGATGCAGTGCCATGGGGATGGCGCGGTTGTAGTTGAAGGCCACGCGGTGCAGTGGCGATTCGGCCAATCCGGAACCCAAGGCCACCGAAGAGAAATGTCTCCAATCGAAAGATGCGAAGAGCGGTGTCGGACCGATCATGCCCGGAATGATCAACCCGTGGATTTCCCGACGTTGGAGCATGCGGGCGAGATTGTCCGCGTTGATCCCGGGTTCCTGCACCCACACCGGATCCAGCACGTAGCCCAACTGCTCGGCCCGGTTCCTGGCTCCGCGGAAATTCTCCCTTTGGTGCGGGGGAAGATCCTCGACCCGCGCGCTCTGCGGGTGGGACACGATGAAGGCCAGGTTTGCCTGATACCGGGGCGGTTTTGTGGAGCGAAGGTGCGCCATGAAGGCGGCGGCGAGCGGGTTGGCGCGCCAACCCATCTCCGTCGCTATTTTTTGGATACGTGCGCGGGTTTCCGCGGAGATGCGCGGGTCGTTGCGCAAGGCGTTGCTGACGGTGGACTGGCTGCACGCGCAGGCGGTGGCAATTTCTCTAGTCGTGGGGTAACGGCTTGGGGGCATGCGAGGGGATCTCTAGCAGTCGGCGCGCCGGTTGGGAAGTCTTGGCCGTGGTTTATATGCGGTCCTTACCGTGCTCGCCAGGCGCTCGGGGTTTGGCCGGTTTGTTTGCGGAACCACCGGGCGAAATAATTGGGATCGTCGAAGCCGGCGCGGGCCGCCGCATCCGCAATGCTCGCGTCGCTGCGCAGGGATTTCTGCGCGGCTTCCAGGCGCAATCGGTCGCGCAGCGCACGGAGGCCGACGCCGGTTTCGCGTTTCAATTTACGATTGAGGTAATCCGGTTGGTAACCCGTTTCTTTCGCGACTGTGGCAAGCGAGGTGGGCGTGCGCAGGAGCGAGCTTACGCGTTCGAAGAGCGGCACGGGACCGGCGGGAGCGACGCGCTCAGGGGAGGATTCGAGCAGACGAGCGATCACCGCGATGATCGCGGGGTAGTCGGAGAGGGTAAGCCTGCCTTTGCGAGGAACGCGGGCGAGCAGGTCGTGGAGTTCGTTGAGTGTGCTCTGCGGCAGGCGACGATAACCGCTGCGAACCCGGTTGTGTGTCTCCAGCGCGTAATCGAGCACGAGACAAAGCGGGCGACTGGAGCCTTGCTGCGAGAAGCCGTGAGGCATGCCGGGCGGAATCACGAACAAGTCGCCGGCATGCGCGGCGCGACGGCGGCCTTTGATCGTCTGCCAGCCCTCGCCCGAAAGATAGAGAATCAGTTGGGTATAGTCATGCGAGTGGGGGGCGACCTCGGCCTCGCGGTGGCGGTTGAGCTGCAACTTTCGCAGAACGAATCCCAGCGCTTGGATCTCGATTTTCTGAATGAGGATGGGGCTCCAGGCTAGCATCGGCGTTATGTCGGATTGGTGCTAGCAAAGGTCGGCTTCGTTCTAACCGCAAGAACGGGTTCCGCGTATTATCGATGTCCAGCTCACCCCGAGTCTTCTTTTTACCAAAATGACCACACACACAGTCGGCATCATCATGAACGGCGTCACCGGCCGCATGGGCACCAACCAGCATCTGCTGCGCTCGATCGCGGCGATCATTGCGCAGGGCGGCATCCGGCTGTCCGACGACGAGGTCATCATGCCCGATCCGATTCTGGTCGGCCGCAGCGCCTCCAAGCTCGCCGCGCTCGCCGTGCGCGCCGGCCTGCCCGAGGACCGCATCACCACCAATCTCGATTCCGCCCTGGCCGATCCGCACAACATCATCTACTTCGACTCGACCCTCACCGGTCAGCGCCCGAACGGCGTGCGCAAGGCCATCAAGGCCGGCAAACACATCTACTGCGAAAAGCCCACCGCCACGACGTCGGAAGAGGCGCTGAAGCTCTTCAAGGAAGTCACCGCCGCAGGTCTCAAGAACGGCGTCGTGCAGGACAAGCTCTGGCTGCCCGGCCTCCTCAAGTTGAAGTATCTCATCGATACCGGCTTCTTCGGCAAAATCCTCTCCGTGCGCGGCGAGTTCGGTTATTGGGTATTCACCGGTGAATACGAGAAGCTCCAGCGTCCGTCCTGGAACTACCGCAAGGAAGACGATGGCGGCATCATCGTCGACATGCTCTGCCACTGGCAGTACGTGATTCAGAACCTCTTCGGCGAGGTGAAGAGCCTCTCCTGCCTTGGCGCCACCCACATTCCCGAGCGTTGGGACGAAGCCGGCAAGAAGTACAAGTGCACCGCCGACGACTCCGCCTACGCAACCTTCGAGTTGGAAAACGGCGTGATCTGTCACTTCAACTCCTCATGGTCCGTGCGCGTCGACCGCGACGACCTCCTCACGCTTCAAGTGGACGGCACCCACGGTTCCGCCGTCGCCGGCCTGCGCGACTGCAAAGCCCAGGCGCTTGCCGCCACCCCCCGTTGTATTTGGAATCCGGATATCGACAGTCCGATCGACTACAAGGACGGCTGGACGCGCGTGCCGTCGAACGCGACCTACGACAACGCCTTCAAGGTGCAGTGGGAGCTCTTCCTTCGCCACGTGGTGAAGAACGAGCCGTTCCCCTGGAACCTGCTGCAAGGCGCCAAGGGTGTGCAACTCGCCGAACTCGGCCTCAAGTCGTGGGCGGAACGCAAGTGGGTGGATGTTCCCAGGCTCGGTTGAGGAGCCCGGTAGCAGTCGAGGTAACGAGGCCGGGTTTTCTTTAAGTCACCCACCAACCAGTCTCGTTACCTCGGCTGCTCCGTTCGGCTGAATCGTACCGCTGAGACTCCACGCCGGGATGGTTATAAACCGCCCCGGCGTTTCTATGTTGGCATGCTTTGGCTTGCGGATGTTTGGGACCGGATGATTTGAAACCCGCGCCGTTTCGTCGTGTTCGGGTTGCAACGGTCACCCGGCGCGGCTCATTCCCTTAATTAACCTACTTTATCCAAACATCATGAATCCTCTCTGGTATCTCGCCATCCTCATTGGTCCGTTCCTGTTCGGCCTGTATGCGCAGATGCGCGTGCATGGCGCCTACAATAAAAATGTCCGCATTCCCTCGCGTGGTCGCATCACCGGACGGGAAGCGGCGGAAGCGGTGATGCAGTCCGCCGGTATCACCAACGTGCAAATCGTGCAGGTCCCCGGCCAGCTCACCGACCACTATGATCCCATTCATCGCCGGCTGGCGTTGTCGGAGATGAATTACAACGGCACCAGTCTGGCCGCGCTCGGCGTCGCCGCGCACGAAGCCGGACATGCGATTCAGCACAAGGTCGGGTATGCCATGATGAACGTGCGTCAATCGCTCGCCCCGGCCACGCAGATCGCCGCGGGCATTTCCAATTACGTGATCATGGGCGGCATCCTGATGCTCACCTTCCTGCGTAGCCCGCTCGGTTATAATCTGCTCGTGATCGGGGCCATCGCCCTGGCGGTGATCGTGCTGTTTCAACTGGTGACCCTGCCGGTGGAGTTTGACGCCAGCCGCCGCGCCAAGGCGCAACTCGTGACGCTCGGCATTCTCGACAAGGACGAAATCAAAGGAGCGAACGAGACGCTCGATGCCGCCGCGCTCACCTACATCGCCGCATTCGTGGCGGCGTTGGGTTCGCTCTTCCATGTGCTGATGATTCTCGCCGGCGGCCGGCGTAACGATTGAGCGGGAAGCGCTGGGCGCTTTCCATGAACGGTTGGCGCCGGAGCGCGAGCAAGCTCGCGACCTACTGAGGCGAGGGAGGCGCAGAAAATTGTAGGCCGCCTGCTTGCAGGCGCGGTTCGGAATCCGGGCGGATGCTCCTGCCAGAGGAAACGAAACGAATCCCTCGTTCCGCTACCGAAATCAAAAAAAGGCCGCCCGATGGGGCGGCCTTTTTTGCGTTCAAGCGGCGAGGTTCAGCACGGCGTAGGTGCGTTTGCCTTTGCGCAGGAGGATGTGTTTGCCGAAGAGCAGGTCGGTGCTCGTGAGCGTGCGGGCGATGTCGGCGCACTTGACGTTGTTGATGTAGACGCCGCCGCCTTCGATGTCCTTTTTCGCCTGCCCCTTTGATTGCGAAAGACCCGCGTGAACGAGCGCCTCGGTCAGCGCAACGCCGGGCGTGGCGAGTTGGGCGGGGGCGATTTCCTTGGTGGGGATTTCGCCGACGACGTCGCGGAAAACATCCTCGGTCGTGTCGCCGATTTCGGCGCCGAAGAGGATGTCGCTGGCCTTGAGCGCGGCGTCGAGCGCGGGTTGTCCGTGGACGAGACGGGCGACCTCGCGGGCGAGGGCCTTGTGGGCTTCGCGCGCGCCGGGATTGGCGGCGTGTCTGGCTTCGAGTTCCTCGATTTCAGGACGGGACAGGAAGGTGAACTTGCGCAGGTATTCGGAGACTTTGACGTCCTCGGTGTTCACGAAGAACTGGTAGAGCTTGTAGGGACTGGTCTTTTGCGCATCGAGCCAGACGGCGCCGCTGGCGGTCTTGCCGAACTTGGTGCCGTCGCTCTTGGTGATCAGCGGGAAGGTCCAGCCCCAGACGTGCGCGCCGAGTTTTTTGCGGACGAGATCGGTGCCGGCGGTGATGTTGCCCCATTGGTCGGAGCCGCCGATCTGGAGTTCGCAGTTGAAGGTTTTCCGCAGGTGATAGAAGTCGTGCGCCTGAAGAAGCTGGTAGCTGAACTCGGTGTAGCTGATGCCGCCGTCGCCCTCCATGCGGGACTTTACGGAGTCCTTCGCGAGCATGACATTCAGCGAAAAGTGTTTTCCGACATCGCGGAGGAAATCGAGAAAGCTGATGGGGGCGGTCCACTCGGCGTTATCGACGAGGCGGGCCGGGTTGGCGGGGGCGGTGAAATCGAGGAGGCGGGAGAGCTGTTCCTTGATGCACGCGATATTGTGGGAGAGCTGTTCGCGCGTGAGCAGGTTGCGCTCGGCGGAGCGGCCGGACGGGTCGCCGACCATGCCGGTGGCGCCGCCGGCGAGAGCCAGCACATGATGGCCGGCGAGTTGAAACCGCTTGAGCGTGAGCTGGCCCATGAGGTGGCCGACGTGGAGGGAGTCGCCGGTGGGATCGAAGCCGCAGTAGAGCGTGACGGGCCCCTCGTTCAGGCGCTTGGTGAGCGCGTCAAGGTCGGTGCAGTCGGCGAGGAGTCCGCGCCATTGGAGGTCTTCGATCAGAGTCATGGGAGCGTCGAAAGTTGAACGTTGGACGGCGGGAGTCCAGTGCGGAGAAATCGTTCTCGTTCTCCTACTCTTTCTCGTTCTCGCGGTATGGATCCGGTTGGCTCGCCGGCTGAACAGAGAACGAGAACGAGTAAGAGAACGAGAACGACTCGGTCGTTACTTGATCAAATCCGGCGGGACGTTGGCCAGGGCCTCCTCGATCGTGGTGAGGCCCTGCTTGACCTTGAGCATCGAGTCCTGGTGGAGCGTCTTCATGCCGGTGCGCATGGCGATGCGCTTGAGCTCGGCGACCTCGACCTCCTTGTTGATCGCGTTGGTGAGCTCCTCGTTGTTGACCATCAACTCGTGGATGCCGACGCGGCCCTTGTAGCCGATGCCGTTGCACACCGGGCAGCCTTGCGGGTTGGCTTTGAAGATCGTTCCGCTCCAGCCAAGGGCCTCTTCGAGGATCTTTTTTTCGCGACCTTCGGCTTCGTAGGGCTGTTTGCAGTTTTTGCAGACGCGGCGGAGAAGGCGCTGGGCGCACACGGCGATGAGCGACGCGGAGATGTTGAAGGGCTCCACGCCCATCTCGCCGATGCGGGCGATGGTGGAAGGCGCGTCGTTGGTGTGCAGCGTCGAGACGAGCAAATGGCCGGTGAGCGCGGCTTCGACGGCGATCTGGGCGGTTTCCTCGTCGCGGATCTCGCCGACGAGAATGATGTCCGGGTCCATGCGCAGGTAGCAGCGAAGGGCGCGGGCGAAGGTGAGCCCGATCTGGCGGCTCATCTGCATCTGGTTGATGCCGGTGAGGGTGTACTCGATCGGGTCCTCGGCGGTCTGGATGTTAACGTCGGGCGTGTTCACCTCGCCGAGGGCGGAGTAGAGGGTCATCGATTTCCCCGAGCCTGTCGGACCGCAATGCAGGATCATGCCGTAGGGCTGGCGAATGCACTCGCGGTACCGCGCAAGATTCTCGTCGGAGAAACCGAGGGCGGTCAGTGGGAGGGTGCTCTTCGATTTGTCGAGGATGCGCATGACCACCTTTTCGCCGTGGTTCATCGGGCCGGTGGCGACGCGCAGATCGATATCGATGTTCTTCTTCGTGTATTTCCTGAAGACGATGCGGCCATCCTGCGGCAGGCGACGCTCGGAGATGTCGAGGTTGCACATGATCTTGAGGCGCGTGACCAGGCTGTTGGCGGCCTGCTTGGGGAGGCGGAGCTTTTCCTGGCACAGACCGTCGATGCGGTAGCGGACAACGAGGTCTTTTTCCTGAGGCTCGATGTGAATGTCGGAGGCGCCGGAAATATAGGCGTCCTCGATGATGCGATTGGTGAGCTGGATGATCGGGGCGGATTCCTCGTCTTCGAGGTCCTCGACCCGGATGTCGCTCGCGTCGCCGCTGTAGGCGGAGCTGATGGCGTTGGCGACGCTGGAGATGTCGATATCGGCGCTTCCGGTGGCGGAGTTCGGGTCGTTTTTAAAGTAGGCTTTGACGAGGCTCTCGATGAACGGGGCGGAGGCGATGTGGATGTCGTCGATCACCAGCTCGGTGGCCTGCTGGAAAGCCTCGCGACGAGCGTAATCGAGCGGGTTCGTCATGAGCACGCCGATGGAACTGGCCGACGTGCGGTTGCAGGGGAAAATGTGTTCGCGGCGAATGATCGCATCGCCGATGGCGGCGACGAGATTGTCGTCGATGGTGATCTCCTCGGCTTTGGTGACGAGCGGATGACCGGTGAGTCGGGAGATGAATTTGGCGGTGTCGTCGGGGCTCGGATGGAATTTCGGGTCCAGCATGCGCTGGATCAGGGTCGCGGAATATTCGGCGACCTCCTGGAGCAGGACGAGGTCTTGATCGTTGAACTCGCCGTTGGTGCCGGCGGCGGGCTCCTTGTTGAGGACCTGGATGGCGCCGATGACAGAGCCGCCCGCCTTGAGCGGCACGGTCAACATGGAGCGCACATCGAAGCCGGTGGTCTGCGCCATCGAGAGCATCATCGGCGCCTGCGTCTGGCTGTTGCGGAAGAACGCGGGTTTTCCGTCGGCGATGACTTTGCCGACGATGCCCTGGCCGGCGGGCAGTTTGAGCGACAGAAGTTTCTCGGATGTTTCCTTGAATTCGGCGGCCTTGGCCTGGTCTTTTCCCCAGAGGGTGGGGGAGTAATAAACGTGGCGAAAAACGATCTCGTTACCCTCGAGGAGATAGAGCGTCATCGATTGCGCTTGCAGGGCCTCCACGACTTTCGAGGCGGTCAATTCGATAACGGAGGCAACATCCTCCCGACTCGGAGTCGGTTTGGAGATGACCTTGATCAACAGGGAGCGGCGGAGGGTATTAGCTAAGGTGGAAGTCGAGGCCATGATCAAAAGAAGCGCGTGCGCGCGGAGTCTGGAATTGCCAGCGGAGATTGGGGGTCGCAATGACAATTAGTGGCACTTCATTGGCGCTTAACGATGTGGCAACAACTCAAAATCTGGCTGAAGCGGGCGCCCTTTTTTCGGGCGGACGGTTCAACCGGCGAACGAGGGGAAGGGTTGGCGGCCTCCTTTCTTCAACGACTCGGCTACGTGGTGGAGGCGCGCAACTGGCGCAGCCCCGCCGACCGGCGCGATGAGCTTGATCTGATCTGTTGGGATTCGGGCGTGCTCGTGTTTGTCGAAGTGAAGACCCGGGCCGCCGATGCGCTGGTCTCCGGTTTTTATGCAGTGGATAAACGCAAAAAAGCCGTCGTTCGTCGCGCCGCCACGGCGTACATGCGCCGACTGCGTCCCCGCCCGCACACCTACCGGTTTGACGTGGTCGAGGTTTCCATCGCCACCAACGGGGCACCGGAGGTGCGGCACTACGAAAACATCGAGTTGTTTCCGAAGCACTTTCGACCATGAACAAAATGCGGCATATTGATGCAGATTATTCAGAGCATTAACCTTGCTTGCGCCCCTGCGGTTTTGCGAAATGTCCAACTTTTAATCATGGCCGAAGCCCAACGACATCCGTTCCTGCAAGGACTCAGCAAGCACCGCGGAAGCGCCCCCACGGTTGTGGTGATTTTTGGCGCCTCGGGCGATCTCACCGCCCGCAAGCTGATCCCGGCGATTTACAATCTTAGCTATGACAATCTGCTGCCCGCGGATTTCTTTTTGGTGGGCTACGGTCGCAAGCCGATTCCCGACGAGCAGTTCCGCAAGGATGCCACGGGAGCCATCAAGGAGTTTTCCCGTCGCGAGTTGAACGAGGAGGTCTGGGGCCGCGTCGCCGAGCGTACGACCTATGTCGCCGGCGGTTACGATGAGAAGGCCGCCTTCGATCATCTCGCCACGCACATCGCGGACATTGAGAAGAAACTCGGTCGTGAGGTGCAAACGTTGTTCTACATCTCGACGCCCCCGTCGGTTTTTGCGCCGATTCTGCTCAATCTGGGCGCCAGCGGACTCGCCTCCAAATATCTCGGCAAGCCGCATCACTCGAAGGTCATCATCGAAAAACCGTTCGGCAAGGACCTCGAGTCGGCCCTCGAACTCAACCAGACGATCCGTCAGGTATTCGAGGAGCATCAGGTGTATCGAATCGACCACTACCTCGGCAAGGAGACCGTGCAGGACTTGCTGGTGCAGCGTTTCGCCAATTCAATTTTCGAACCGCTCTGGAACCGCAACTACATCGACTCCGTCCAGATCACCGTGTCGGAGGAAGTCGGCGTGGGCTCGCGCGGCGGTTACTACGAGCAAAGCGGCGCGCTCCGCGACATGATCCAGAACCACACGATGCAACTCGTCGCGCTCACCGCGATGGAGCCGCCCGTGTCGCTCGACGCCGAGGCCATCCGCGACGAGAAGGTGAAACTTCTTCGCGCGATCCAGCCGCTCGACCTCAGCCCCCGCGGCGATGTCGTTCGCGCCCAATACGCCTCCGGCATGATGGGCGGCAAGCAGGTCAAAGGTTACCTCGACGAGGAGGGCATCAATCCGCAGTCAGGCACCGAGACCTACGCGGGCATTCGTCTTTCGATCAACAACTGGCGCTGGCAGGGCGTCCCGTTTTATCTGCGCTCCGGCAAACGCATGGCCCGTCGCGTCACCGAGATCGCCGTCCAATTCAAGCGTCCGCCCGGCACGCTCTTCGCCGAGAGCGAGCGCTTCAACCTCGCGCCCAACACCCTCGCGTTCCAGATCCAGCCGGACGAGGGACTCGGGCTCGTGCTCAACGGAAAAGTCCCCGGTCTCGAAACCCGCACGCAACCGGTGAAGATGAACTTCCGCTATTCGACGACCTTCGGCTCCAACACGCCGGAGGCCTACGAGCGCCTCGTGCTCGATGCCATGACCGGCGACGGCACGCTCTTCATCCGCGGCGACGAAGCCGAGACCTCCTGGAAACTCTACACGCCCGTGCTCAAGTCGTGGGCCGCCTCCGGTCGCGCCGGGATGGACAGTTATCCCGCCGGTTCCTGGGGACCACCCGCGGCCGATGCACTGTTGGCCAAGCACAACCACCTCTGGCGTCAGCCCTAACCCGCGCCGACATGTCTGAGATCTTCAACGCTCTGCCGGGAATCGAAGTCCCGGTCGGCTCGATCAAGCACAGCCTCACCCGCATGTGGGACGACACCGCCGCGGCCGGCGGCGACGCGCCCACCCACGACGACGCCAAGGCCACGCAGGTCAACTTCGTCGTGCAACTCGGCCTGCACACCACGGTCGAGGATGCGCTCGAGCAATTCCAGACGGCGGTGCGTTTCTCCCGCCGTTATCCGTGTCGGGTGGTCGTGCTCTGCCCGATGCCCGATGACTCAACCGCCACGGAGATTCGCGCCAAGATCTATGGCGAATGCCACCTCGGCAAATCCGCGGGCGACAAGCGCTGCTGCGAGTTCGTGATGCTGAACTATCCGTTCGCATCGCGTCCCTACGTCGAGAATCAGGTTTCGATCTGCCTCTCGACCGATCTGCCACTCTATTACTGGCCGCATCGTTTTGTTTCCAGCGCACGCATCAGTCAGTTTCGCTATCTCCTGAGTCGCTCGAAACGCGTGTTGATCGACAGTGCGCTCACGCCGGACGACGCGCTCACCTATCCCTGGCCGAAACCGGAAGTCGTGCGGGATCTTGCCCACGCACGTTTGTTGCCCGTGCGGCAGACCATCGGTCAGTTCCTCAGTGCATACGCCCCCGCCACGATCATCGACGGTCTGCGCGGCGTGACCCTCACGCATCAACCGGCGGTTGCCGCCGAGGCGCGGGTGCTGGCGAAATGGTTGAAGGCACGTCTCGCCGATTGCGGCGCCAAGGATGTCGTCATTGAAACGCGCGAACGCGCCGAGGGCGTTTCGTTCGAGTTGGATTTCAACTATTCGAATGCCCACCATTTCCACTGGCGCGGCGATCTGGCGCACGGCAGCGGACACTTTGAGGCCGATTTCGGAAGCGGAAAGACCACACTGCCCACGGCGGTCAGTCTGTTGAGTCCCGAGGCGGCGCTGGGTGAGGCGATGTTTTTTTAAGCCCTCCGTGCAGACCGCCTGCCTGCTCGCGCTCAACCCTCGCGGGCAGGGCGGGCGCATCTTTATTCGATTTTAAGTCATGAACGAACGCACCACCGATTACGGCCGGCTCATCGTCGGCACCAAGGCCGAATTGTTTCAACGCGCGCTTGATCTCGGCGTGACCGCCCGCGGGTCCGCCGAACGTTCCCGTTTCCTCTGGGCGCTCACCGGCGGTGGCACGCCCAAGGAGTGGTACCAGTGGGTCGTGGCGGAGAAAAAACTTTCGCCCGCCGAGGCCGCCGGAATCGACTGGACGGTGAGCGACGAACGTCACGTGTTGCTCAACAGCCCGGAGAGCAACTTCGGCAATGCCGAACGCCAGCTCCTCGCGCCCTTGGAGGTACCCACGGACCGGCGGCACCCGTGGATGGTTGCCTGGCCCGTCGCGGAGGCGGCCGAGGCCTATCGTCGGACGATGCTGATTCTGGCCGGTCCGGGGCGTGCCTATGACGTGTGTTTTCTCGGCATGGGAGACGATTGCCACACCGCCTCGCTGTTCCCCGGCACGCCGCTGCTGAACGATGACGGCGGGCTGCCATTTGACGGACAGGAAGTGCCGGGCAAGGGCTGGCGCCTCACCATCACGCCCACGGGTTTGCGGCAGTGCGGATTGATTGTGGTGATGACCCTCGGCGCGAACAAAGCCGACGCGCTGCACCGCATCATGAACGGGCCCTACGAGCCGATGAATGTGCCGTCGCAGATCCTGAAAACCTGTGCCAACCGCGTGGTCTGGCTCGTTGACGAAGCGGCGGCGGCGAAGCTGTAAATCCGTCAGCGGCGATTTTAGGATATCAGTGTGCCCACTATTTCGATACGCGCACACGCCAGAACAAGCGGCTGTCTTCAGCGGTGAATGGAATCTCGACCGTCTTCTCTGTTCCGTCTCCGGCAACGGGCATGCCCAAGATATCCCAAGTTACGAGATCGTCGGACTCTTCGATAAGATAATTGCGTCCCGGATAGCTGTCCCAGCGCAGGAGCAGGTTCGCGGTGTCAGCCTCCATTCTGGTGGTGAAGATCGAGCTGCTGTTACTCGGGTTGGTGCGCGCAAGATACTCCGCTTCGTTACTCATGCCGTCACCGTCATGATCAGCAGCCGCCTCGGTGGTGGGTATTCCGCGCGCTGTCAGCCAAGTCTCCAAACCGGCCTCTTGCACTGTTAGCAGGCCGGTGGAGAACGTCTGACCTGCGCTGTTCACCACTTGAGCAGTGTAGGTACCCGTATCGATCGGTTCTGCCCCGGAGATTGTTAGCGACGGTCCGTTCGCCTCTGATATCGCCAAGCCATTTCGTAACCAGGTGTAGGTTTCCCCCGAGCCAAGATCGCTCAGGTCGAATCGCACGGTCTTGCCTTCATCCGTCTTGATCGACCTCGGCGACACTTGGGCGAGGGGCGCGATGCCCGAGCTCAAGTTGAGCAGAGCCATCCCATCGCGTGTCGCACCCTGCACGCTGGTGAACGAGCCCGCTATCCACAATTTATTCGGCGCTTCCAGCTTCATCACATTGATGGTGGAGCTCGACGACTCACCGGCGTCAAAGCGTGTATCCACAAGTCCGCTGGGCAACAGTCGGGCCACGCGTTTTCGTTCTCCGGCGGTAGAGCTGTAGAAACTGCCGGCACACCACACGGAGCCATCCGGAGTCACCAGTATGTCTTCCACTGTTGATAGGAATGCGGGGCAGACAAAGTTGGAGTCCACGACTCCATCGGGTGACAGCCGGTAGATTTGCCGCGACGTCGAGCTGCCGGTGAGAGACATCGACGACCCACCAATGTAAATCCGATCCTGTAAGTCCACGCGCACGAGGTCGGGATAAAAACTGGAGAACTGTCCGTGCGGAAGGAAGGTCGTGTCCAAGGTTCCATCAGGGGACAGGCGCGCGAGGCGAGGGACACCCCGGCCGGCGAAGGTGCTGAAGCTTCCTAATAATAAAATCTTTCCGTCCGATTGCTCGGCTGCATCGGTGAGGGATAATGACTCGGTATGCTGGGGCCGGAAGTTCCGATCAATTAGTCCGGAGTCCCACGCGATATTGGGCAATTTGAGGGTCGTATAATCACGAATTTTCGTCGTGCGTTCGCCCCGATTGGTTCGAAATCGAACGGTCAGGTAGCGAGTCGAGCCTGCTGATGGGTCTCCTCCCATGGAGGTTGTGTTGATGGGCAAATTAATCGTTCCGCCTGAGAGCGCATTCGCGATGCGGGTCTTCACGTCGGCATAGAGCAGATCGGTTCCATAGCGCGCTTCAATGATCTCCTCGACCACCAGCCCCTGGCCGGCTGTGAGCGCGCTGAGATCCAGCAGCGCCACGTGTTGACAGGGCTCCCCATTCAGATCCGTGAAATAGCCTCCAACCAAAACCTTGCCGCTTGGTAGTAGCTTGAGCAGTCGCACATCGGAACCGGGCCCCGTCCCAAGATCAAAGGAGGTCACCGGGGTGCCGTCCGCTTCCACCAACGCCAGGCGTGGTCGGGAAAGGCCGCCTACGGTTGTAAAGCTTCCGCCCAAGAGGATTCGGCCATCGGGTAAAACCAACGAGGCGTTCACGGTGCCATTGATTGCGAGGGTCGCCGCGAACGAAGCATCGGCAGCTCCATCTGTTCCCAGCGCCGCAGTGCCCCCGCTCGACTCCGAGCCGTTGATTTCCTTGATCCAAATGCTGCCGATAATCGGTCCTTGGTTTGGCCGAGCGGCAATCCAGTCCGGGTATCGGCGCTTGCGCAGATCGGGTCGGAAACCCGCGTCAACCACACCTTCGGCGGAGACCCGTCCGATAGCTGGCTGCACGATTCCGTTGCTGGCCAAGCTCCCCGTGCGTCCAAATGCAATCGCGTCATCCGGAAGCATAACGGCGTGATCCTGATGTCCGAAGTTCGTACTAAAACTTACATCCAATCGCCCCTGTGCATCCACCCTCGCGACTCGGCTCTTAGCCACTCCATCAACACCCTCAAAACTTCCCACCAGCACCAGCCTTCCGGTGGAATCTTTGACGATGCGACTTACACTCGCTTGATTCGCCGAGGAATACGGACTGCTGAAATTCACCCGAAATGCAGGATCGCATGATCCGTCCGCATTCAATCTTGCGACAGCGGTTTGGGCATAGTCGTTCACCGTATTAAAGGTGCCTCCGACATAAACATTGCCGTCACTCGCGTCGGTCAGCGCGGACACGCCGAGTGCGGAACTTCCAAAATATCCGTAATACGGTGATGGTTCTGTGTAGCCAAGGTGCGCTTGATAGGTCGTGTCCAAGACTCCGGTCGGGCTCAATTTCGCCAGATAGTTTTGATCCGACCCATTGACTTGCGTGAAGTTTCCGCCTGCCAAGATGTCTCCGGTCGGTGTGATCCAAAGCGCGTTTACCGCCAAGGTGGCGCCAAAATAGGGATAGCTCGATCCCGAGTCGTCCACCAAACCGAACTCCGGTTCGAACGCTGTATCCATCACTCCTACCGTACTCACTTTGTAGAGTAGCTTAGGCCATACGGTGACATAGCCTGTCGGGGTCCAAGTCGTGTAGGGATAGCCACTGGTGCCTACATAGATAGTGCCGTCCGACCCGACTGCCAACGCCGTGGGGCTGGAGGGTAAGGCGTTGGTCGACACCGCAAACGTTGTATCCACCGTGCCATCGCTCAACACGCGGGCGAGATGCCGTGTGACGTGCCCATCAACCGCGGTGAAGCTCCCTGCAATCACGATCTTTCCGTCTGCCAAAACCGTGAGGTGCGACACCGTTCCGTTGATGGATGGCGCGTAACTTTCATCCCAGTCACCAGTCGCATCGAAACGCACCAAACTGGTCGTCAGGAGCTGCCCGTTAAGCTTGTCACCCGAGACTGAAACATAAAGGAGTTCGCTCTCCGGGTGCCATGCCATCGCCCGCACAGTGCCGGGTCCACGAATCACCGGTGCGAACGCAGGATCAACTTCATCCAACGCCCACGCCGCGAGCGGCATGAGTAACGCCAATCCCGTCCGAGAAAGGAAGCGAGTGAAATGAAACATTTCGTTTTTTGTTAGATACTTACCGACGCGAAGCGATTTCATTCATTGCTTCTTCACCGAGAGATGACGCCGAGGGTCGTATCGAGGTAATCTGACGGCCGCTTTCGGTGTTTCATTCCCGGCGAAATACCCGCCGGGTGTTCCTTGGTCATTCACCACCGAAATCTGCTCGCCATCTTGCCCCGCAACTCCGCCTTCGACTGAATTGTTACGACTTAGGGTTGTCCGTAATAGGCGCCGGGGCCGTGTTTGCGTTTGAAATGCTTATTGAGCAACTCGGCTTCGATTACCGGAAGCGAGGGTTCAAGCTGCAACGACATGAGCGCCATGTGTGCAATGCACTCGGTGGCGACGGCGACTTCGACGGCCTTCGCGACGGTCTTGCCCCAGGTGAAGGGGGCGTGACGGTTGACCAATACCGCCGGGAAATCGGCGGGATCGAATCCGCGTTGGGTGAAGAGCTCGATGATGACGTTGCCCGTTTCCCACTCGTAGGCACCGCCGCCGATTTCGGCGGACGTCATTTTACGGGTCACGGGGACGTTGCCAAAAAAGTAGTCGGCGTGCGTGGTGCCGAAGAGGGGGATCTCGCGGCCGGCTTGCGCGAACGCGGTGGCGTGAGACGAATGCGTGTGAACCACACCCCCGATCTCGGGGAAGGCAAGGAAGAGGCGACGGTGCGTGGGGGTGTCCGAGGAAGGACGAAGCGAGCCTTCGACCTGTTTGCCATCGAGATCGATGAGGACCATGTCGGCGGGCCGGAGGTCGGCGTACGCCACGCCCGAGGGTTTGATCGCGAAGATGCCTTTTGCGCGATCGAGGGCCGAGGCATTGCCGAAGGTGAGGTTGATGAGCCCGTGTTTCGGCAGGGCGAGGTTGGCTTCGTAGGCTTCGCGTTTGAGTTCGGTGAACATCGGAATTTAGCCCACGAAACACACGAAATGACACGAAGTTCAGAACTCTGAGATACGTGTCATTTCGTGTGTTTCGTGAGCAGTCAGGTTTTAGGGGGACTTAGGCTCTGAAGCCGTTGTCGAGGTGGTAGAACACCTCGTTGTTGCGGAGGTCCTGCTTGAGCCGGGGCAGGCGGGTGTCGGTGTTGATGTGAACGGTTTCGATGCCGGCGATCGTCGCGAAATCATCGAGCATCTCGGAGGTCACGGCATAACTGTAACCGGTGTGATGGGCGCCGCCGGCGTAGATCCACGCGGCGCAGGCGGTCTTGAAGTCGGGCTTGCACTCCCACACGGCGCGGGCGACCGGGAGCTTGGGGAGCTTCGGTGTTTTGACCGCGACGACTTCGTTGACGAGCAGACGGAAGCGGTTGCCAAGATCGACGAGCGAGGCGTTGAGCGCTTCGCCGGCGGGAGCGTCGAATACAAAACGAACCGGGTCCTCTTTGCCGCCGATACCGAGCGGGTGAATCTCGACACGCGGTTTGGCGGAGGCGATGGACGGACAGATTTCCAGCATGTGCGCACCGAGGACCTGGTGGCCTTTGGGCGAAAGATGGTAGGTGTAGTCCTCCATGAAGGACGTGCCTCCGGGGAGGCCGTGACCCATGACCTTCATTGCGCGAACGAGGGCGGCGGTTTTCCAATCGCCCTCGCCACCGAAGCCGTAGCCGGCTCCCATGAGACGCTGCGTGGCCATGCCGGGGAGTTGGCGGAGTCCGTGGAGATCCTCAAATGTGTCGGTGAAACCCTTCGCGCCGATCTCTTCAAGGAAAGCGGCGAGGCCGAGTTCGAGACGGGCGCTATAACGCAGGGCATCGTGGCGCGGGCCGCCCTTTTTAAGGGCGGGGACGACGGTGTAGGTTTTTTCGTAGTCGACGACGAGTGCGGCGACCGCCTTGTCGGAGACGGCCTCGACCTTGGCGACGAGGTCCCCGACGCCGTAGCCATTGACCGCGAAACCGAACTTGATTTCGGCTGACACCTTATCGCCCTCGGTGACGGCGACGTTGCGCATATTGTCGCCGAACCGTGCGAACTTCGCACCTTGCCAGTCGAGCCACGCGTGCGTGGCGCGCATCCAGGCGGCGATGCGATCCTGCACCTCGGTGTCGGACCAGTGGCCGACGACGACTTTGCGGCCGAGGCGAAGGCGCGTGTGAATGAACCCCGCCTCACGGTCGCCGTGGGCGGCCTGGTTGAGGTTCATGAAGTCCATGTCGATCGTGCCCCAGGGCAGATCGCGATTGAACTGGGTGTGCAGGTGAAGGAACGGCTTCTTGAGCGTGGTGAGGCCGCGTATCCACATTTTGGATGGCGAGAACGTGTGCATCCAGAGGACGAGGCCGGCGCAGTTGGCATCGGAGTTGGCCTCGATGCAGAGATTGGTGATCTCATCGGGCGTGGTGAGGAGCGCCTTGAATGCGAGGGGGAGCGGGAGGCGCTTGGATTTGACGAGGCCATCGACGACGGCCTGCGCGTTGGCGGCGACCTGTTTGAGCGGACCGGGACCGTAGAGGTGCTGGGAACCGCAGACGAACCAGATGACGGGAGTGGAGAGATTAACGAGGGACATGGGAAGTGGGAGAGATGGGGGTACAAAATCGTTCTCGTTTCTCGTTCTCTTACTCGTTCTCGTTCCGGCCGATTTCGGAGAGAGAACGAGGACGAGTAAGAGAACGAGAACGAGGCGGAGGATGGGTCAGGCCTGGGCTGCCTTGATCGCGAGGAGGTCTTTCATCACGCGGGAAAGGTCGGCGGATTTATTCACGCCGCCGAAGCTGTCATGGAGTTGTCGATACAACGCGAAGAGCTGGTCGTAGATCTTGCGGTTCGCGGCCTTGGGCTTGTAGGCGACCTTTTTGAGACGGGTCATTTTTTTCTGCGCGGTGGCGAAGTCCGGATGCGCACCGGCGAGCACGGCGGCGGAAACGGCCGAGCCGAGCGCGCAGGCCTGGGAGGAGCCGGCGACGAGCATGGTGCAGCCGGTGACGTCGGCGTAGATCTGCATCAGCAACGGGTTCTTTTCGGCGATGCCGCCGGCGCAGACCACGCGATGGATCGGCACGCCGTATTCCTTGAATCGTTCGATAATGACGCGCGCACCAAACGCGGTTGCTTCGATGAGTGCGCGGTAGAGCTCGGCCCGCGTGGTGTAGAGCGTGGCGCCCAGCGTGAGACCGGTGAGGAGTTGATCCACGAGGATGGTGCGGTTGCCGTTGTTCCAATCGAGCGCGAGCAGGCCGGATTGACCCGGTTTTAGTTTGGCCGCCTCTCTGGTCAGGGTGGCGTGAAGTTTGGCGTCGCCCAGTACGCCCTCGACGAACCACTTGAAGATGTCGCCCACGGCGGACTGTCCGGCCTCGAGTCCGTGGTAACCGGGAAGAATGGAGCCTTTGACGATGCCGCAGATGCCGGGAATCTCGGGCACCTGTTTGTCGGCCGAGACGACGCCGCAGTCGCAGGTGGAGGTACCGATGACTTTGACCAAGGTTCCTTCGGCGACGCCGGAGCCGATGGCGCCGTAGTGCACATCCATCTCACCGATGGCGATGGGAATGCCGGCGGGGAGGCCGAGTTTTTTCGCCCATTCGGCAGAGAGCGCGCCGGCGGAGACCGTCGCGTCGTGGGCTTTTTCGTAGAGACGGTCGCGCAGGTCGGCGAGGGCGGGATCGAGCTGGGTCAGGAATTCCTTGTCCGGGAGACCTCCCCAGTCGTCGGCGTAAAGTGCCTTGTGACCCGCGCAACAGACGCCGCGTTTGATCGCCCTGGGATCCTTCACTCCGGCGAGGACGGAGGGAATCCAGTCGGCCAATTCGACCCATGAATAGGCGGCCTTGAAGACGGTCGGCGCCGTGCGACGACAGTGGAGGATTTTGGCCCAGAACCACTCGGAGGAGTAGGTGTTGCCGCATCGAGCGATGAAGTGCGGGCGAATTTTCGCTGCCAGCGCGGTGATCTCGGCGGCCTCGCGGTGGCTGGTGTGGTCCTTCCATAGCCAGCAGTGAGCGGCGAGATTGCGGGTCCATTTCTTTTGGAGCGCCAACGGGGTGTTGGTCGCGTCCACGGGGATCGGGCTTGAGCCGGTGGTGTCGACGCCGATGCCGGCCACTTGGCGGGCGTCGAAGTCCTTCACCTTTCTGGCTTGGGCGAGCGCGGTCTTGACCGATTTTTCGAGACCCAAGAGGTAGTCCGCGGGGTTTTGCCGCGCGAGGTGATGATCCTTGGGGTCAAGCAACACGCCCTGCGTGCCGCTGGGATAGTTGACGATACCGGTGCCGAGTTCGGCGCCATCCGCACAACGGACGACGAGGGCGCGGACAGAGTTGGTTCCGTAATCGATGCCGAGGGTGTACATGGAGGGAGGGGAATCGGGGCCGGATTCCTGCTTACTCCCGACATTTGGCGCTCGTAAACGGGGGTGTTACTTGACCGTAATGTGAAATGGCACGTGCAACCATGGCGATGATCGCGGCGGAGGCCGGTGTTTCCAAAAACACCGTGTCGTTGGCGCTGCGCGGCGATCGGCAGATCCCGCCGTCGACCCGGAAGCGCATCGAGCGCATTGCGGCGCGTTTGGGCTATGTGAAAAATCCCGTGCTGGCACATCTCATGACCGAGTTGCGAAAGGCGCATCCGGCGGGTTTCCGGCAGACGTTGGGATTGCTGAACGCAAACCTGGATCGCGAGGCGTTTACCCGGCATCCCACGATTCCCGTTTATGTGCAGGGTTGTCGCGAAAGGGCCGAGGCGCAGGGTTACCGCCTTGATGAGTTTTGGTTGCATGACCCGGAATTAGACGGGCCGAGATTCAACCGCATCCTGCGGACGCGTGGGATTCGGGGCGTGATCGTGGTGGGTCTGATGAAGACGAACGAACTCCCCCATTCGTTCCTTCCTGTGTGGGAGCAAAACGCCTGCGTCGTGACCGGGGTGAGGACGAAGAACCCAACGCTTTCGTTCTGTTGCGTGGACCATCATGCGCTCGTGCTGGAAGCGTGCGGCCGGGCGCTGGCGCTTGGGTATGAGCGGCCGGCGTTGGTGGTGGACGAACACATCGACCGGCTTGTGGACGGACGTTTCAGCGCGGGCATGAGTGTGGCGCAGCAAGCCTTGCCCGCGAAGAGGCGGCTACCGGGTTTTTATCAGGTGGAGGCGGCGAGGCGGGATCCGGTGCTGTTCAAGACATGGTTCGAACGCCACCGTCCGGATGTCATCCTTACGCTCTACACGGTGATTCGACGTTGGTTGCAGGCGCTGGGAGTAACCGCGCCGCGTGACATCGGGCTGATTCAATTGGAGCGACGCCGGGGCAACCTGGACTGGGCGGGCATGGACCAGCACAACGATCTCACGGGTAAAGCCGCCGTGGATTTGTTGGTGAGCCTGCTGCACAACAATGAAGCCGGCATACCTCCCTTTCCGATCGCCACGCTGGTGAGCGGATCGTGGGTGGATGGCGGCACGGTGCAGGCGCAGGTCGGGCGCGATTAACGTCCCGTTTGAACAGCGGCGCGATCGACGATTTTCAAGTCGGCCACGAAGGCGGCGATCGCTTTTTCCCGATCCGCCGGAGAACCCCGCAGGATGGATGACGGATGCACGGTGGCTACGAAGACCCGTGCCCACGGCACGTCGCGAAACAGGTGGCCCCGGTCTCGTGTGACGCGGAACGTCTTTCCCATGAGCGCCTGGGCGGCGGTCGCCCCGAGCGCGACCACGACCTCGGGTTTGATGATCGCCAACTCGGCATCAAGCCAGGGGCGACAGGCGGCGATTTCGCGTGCACTCGGCTTTTTGTGCAGACGACGTTGCCCCGCCGGCTCCCACTTGAAGTGCTTCACCGCGTTGGTCACGTAGACATCGCCCCGGTCGATGCCCGCCGCCATCAAGGCGCGATCGAGCAACTTGCCCGCGGGCCCGACAAACGGCAGTCCCTGGCGGTCTTCTTGATCGCCCGGTTGCTCTCCGACCATGACGATGCGCGCATGCACGGGGCCCTCACCGAAGACCGTTTGGGTGCCGAGCTTGTAGAGGGGACACGCCTCGCA